>JBAUUB010000415.1:0-16141 GCA_049582485.1 Dermatophilaceae bacterium | reverse complement strand
CTGAGCCGTCCGGGACCTCTGCGCTACCTCCGCTGCCGGAGGAGGCCACTGAGAACACGCCTGAGGGTGCTGAGGCGTTCATTCGGTACTACTTCGACGTTGCGAATCGTCTGTATCAGGACCCCGTCCCCGGCCTGATCCTCGAGTTGTCAGATCCTGAGTGCGAATCTTGCGCAGCGATCGAGGAGCAAGTCGCCGAACTCTCAAGCAACTCACAGCGCGCAGAGGCCGACGCGTACGACGTTCAGTCCATGGAGCGAGTTGGCGGGTCTGTAGACGGCGTAACGACTTTCAACATGGTCGTCAACCTGCCGGCTAACGCAATCCTGGATGAATCGGGAAGTCGAGTGTCCGAGTCCGGGGCTGCGACATATCGGGGTGAGGGGGCTGCCGTATGGGAGGGAGATTCGTGGGCTCTCTTCGGTCTCAACTTGCAGCCGTAGCGCTTCTTCTCGTTCTCACTCATGCGCCCTTCGTGGTCGCAGAGCCGGCACCGCCTCCCATATTCGGAGGTGTGATCGGCGAAGATGGTGCACGTATCGAGGCGAATCGAGAAGCTGCCCTAAGAGCAGTGTCGCGGGGCGAGCGGCCAGGCATTACGTACACCTACACCTCGATCTCCTTCTGCGCGACGGACCCGAGCGACCCAGCACGTGACGACGTCTGCACCGCGGCCTTCATCGAGTGTGCAGGCAACACCCCGGAGCAAGGACTGGGCCCGGCGATCCGCATCTTCCGGCAGGCGGCCGGCGACACAACCTGGGAGTTCCGAGGGATCTCCTGCTTCCCCGACCTCGTCAACGCCGGCCCGGCGTTGACGATGGACATGATCATCGAGGCGTTCCACGACACGGCCTTTGCGGTGCCGGGCGTCAACATCCAGCCCGAGGGTGACGTCACCCTGGTCACCCTCCCGACGTACTACGAGGTGCGCTTCCCCACGGAGGGCTACGAGCCTGCCGAGATCGACACCACGGACATCCTCGGCTTCTCGGTCGAGATCCGCCCGAGGCTCGACGCCATCACCTACCACTTCGGCGACGGCTCCACCGCAGGCCCGACGACCGACCTCGGCGGCCCGTACCCCACGGGAGGTGTCATCCACGAGTACGCCTCGAAGGGCACCTTCCCCGCCCGCGCCGACATCACCTACGGCGGCGAGTTCCGCGTCAACGGCGGCGGCTGGTCCGACATCCCGGGCACCGCGACGATCACCGGGACCGAGACGCCCGTGACGGTCATGGAGTCCCGTGCTCGCCTTGTGACGGGCGGCGACTGACACATCGTTCAGGCGTGCGTGCCCTCGGTCGCCGGCGTTGCCCACGGTTGTGTCATGGAGACTCGCCGACGAACCACCTCGGCAGTCGGCGTGTCTCCATGACACAAATCGGGAGTGCGATCACCACCGCCGACTGACGATTGGGCCGGCCCACCCTCCGCCGGCATCATCCGCGGACGAACGGATCGATGTGTTCGAGCGGGACACCGATGTGGATCGCGAGCCGCCGGATCAGTTCAGTCCGCCGCCACGCCATGAAGATGTCGTCCTTGAAGATCTCGACCACCCGCCACCCGGCGGCTTCCGCCAGTCCACGCTTCGCCGCGTCGTTCCCCCGAGCCTCGAGGCCGGCATGGTGAGCCCCCTGAAACTCCCCGACCGTGCGTTGCTTGCGCCACGTGAGGTCGCCCTTGAGGATCTCCTCGTCATCGGGTCCGCGCACCCAGGCGTTGAGCATCGGCTCTGGTAGCCCGGCACGGATCACGAGCAGCCTTGACCTGGTCTCCATCGGCGACCACACCCGAGGACGCATGCGGCCGAACGCCTCGAGCAGCATGCGCTTGCCTTTGTGACGTCTTCGACCCATGAGGGTTCGCCACAGGGTGACCATGCCGCGCAACGCAGGGTCCTCGCTCCAGTCGCCCTCCCCGGGGATATGGCGAGGATGGACCTCTTCCGTCTCCCACCGGGTGGGTGCGATCAACTCGCACGCAGCATCCCCGGCGATGATGAGCTCGTCGACCGTCAGGCCCATCCATGGCGAAGCCAGGTCGACCCAGGTGTCCGCGACAGATGTCACGTTCAGACCGTCGCGTTCGACGACGGTGCGTAGCTCAGCGCCATTGTGGGACCGAACGCCCGAACGCACGAGAGGGGGACGTCCGCGCGCTCTCATGACGTCCAGGACCGGCTCATGCTCAATCCGCCGCGGCAGCGGGATGCCCCATGCCAGTGCAGCGGTGGCGTGCGAGAACACAGCATCCGCAGGAAGGGCCATGGCGTACGCCTGCGCGTACTGAGCCCAGTTCACCAAGGGTCCGTCGGAGCGCACGGACGGAGTGGGGATGTGAACATACGGTGCCCGGTTCTTCCAGGCCCGAACCCCTCGTGCCGCACCCTCGGTAGCCGGGTAGATGGCGACGGGTAGGTTCTGTCCGCTGGGACGATTCACCCGACGATGCTGGCGGATGCCGGCCGAAGCCGCCCTTGTCTATCCACAGCCCATTTGTGTCATGGAGACACGCGCACGAACCACCGGAACCATCAGCGTGTCTCCATGACACAAATGCGGGAGGCGTGCAGCGGCCAACGTTCGCTACGGAGCTACCGGACTACCGGGCTTCCGGGCTACCGGACTTCCGTCTACCGGGCGGACGGACGGCGGACGCGCGGGTGGCGTGCGAGGAGTGAAGGGAAACGGACGACCGCCGGCGACTGAGCGGCAGCCGAGCCAACCACACGGGCCGGTCTATGGTGGCCGGGTGAGTGAGGGTACGCGCCGCCGCCCGCGGCTCCCGCCTCGACGCAGCCCTCGCGACCCCGACGAGCAGCAACGCAACCGCGCCGAGAGCCGCGAGGTCCTACGGCTCGCCCTCCCCGCCTTCCTCGCCCTCGTCGCCGAGCCACTGTTCCTCCTCGCCGACTCGGCGATCGTCGGACACCTCGGCACCCCGCAGCTCGCCGGTCTCGGCGTCGCCAGCGCCATCCTGCTCACCGCAGCGAATATCTTCGTCTTCCTCGCCTACGGCACGACCGCCACAGTGGCCAGACATCTCGGTGCGGGCTCGCGACCAAACGCCGTGGCCGCCGGAATCGACGGCGCCTGGCTCGCCATCGGGCTCGGCACCGCCACCGGCGTCGCCGTCGCACTCACCGCCGAGCCGCTGTGCAGCGTGTTCGGCGCGTCCGAGGAGGCGATCGGGTATGCCGTGACGTACCTGCGGATCTCGGCCATCGGCATACCGTTCATGCTTGTCGTCCTTGCCGTCACCGGCGTGCTGCGCGGACTCCAGGACACCAAGACCCCGCTCATCGCGAGCGTCTTCGGCTTCGGCCTCAACATCGTCCTCAACTTCTGGTTCGTCTACGGCCTCGACATGGGCATCGCCGGCGCCGCCTGGGGCACGGTGATCTCGCAGTTCCTGATGGCCTCGGGACTTGTCTTCATGCTGCTGCGCGAGGCGCGTCGGCTCCACACTCCCCTGCGGGCGCACCCGGCGAGGGTTCTCGTGGCAGCCCGCGACGGCATACCGCTGCTCGTCCGGACCCTCGCCCTGCGCGCGATCCTCCTCATCACGATGTGGACCGCCGCCAGCTTCGGCGATGTGCCCCTCGCGGCCCACCAGATCGCGGCGACGATCTGGAGCTTCCTCGTCTTCGCGCTCGACGCGATCGCCATCGCCGCGCAGGCCCTGACCGGCAAGTCGCTCGGTGCCGGCGACACCGTCGCCACCCGACGCTCGACCGACCTGATGGTTCGCTGGGGGATCTGGAGCGGCGTCGTCGCCGGGCTCGCGCTGCTCCTCGTGCTGCGCTGGCTGCCGCAACTGTTCACCAACGACCAGGACGTGCAGCGCGTGCTCGCGAGTGCGCTGCTCATCGTCGCGCTGTCGCAGCCCCTGTCCGGCTATGTGTTCGTGATCGACGGCGTGCTCATCGGCGCCGGCGATGCGCGCTGGCTCGCCAAGGCGATGGTCGTCAACTTCCTGCTCTATCTCCCCCTCATCCTCGGTGTGTATGCGCTGGGCCCCTGGCTCCTGTCCACCGAGCCTCCCGTGCGCGGCATGCGTCACGCGATGCTCTGGCTCTGGCTGGCGTTCACCGGCTTCATGGCCATCCGCGGCGTGCTGCTCGGGATGCGGGTACGCACGGACCGGTGGATGGTGACCGGGGCTCCACGCTGAGCTCAGACGGCGAAGCGGCGGCGGCGGCGTCCCACAACCGGTGCGTCTCACGACAAACCGGTGCGAGATCTCGCACCGAACTGGTGACTACGCGCCAAACGCGGGGTGGGGCTCAGGCGACCCCGGTGGCGGCCTCGCGGCGGGGGTCGCCGGCGGCGGCGAGCACTCCCGACGGCGACAGGGTCGCCGCGCCGACGCCGCCGAAGTACATCGCGTGCGTGTCGTGCTCGAGCCTCGGCAACCCGAGCTCGGCGACAGCCGCCTCGATCTCCGGGTCGCGTTCGAAGTCCACCCGGGTGGCCTCGCCACGCACCACGCGCACGTGCGCCCGGGTCCGCGCGATCGCCTCGCCGATGTCGACGCCGAGGACGCAGTGCCGGGCCAGAACCTGCATCAGCGCCGTCGTGATGCGGTCCGCGCCAGGGGTGCCGATCGCCATGACCCGGCCGTCGGCCGAGCGTCCGGCAGATGGAGCCATGTTCGAGGCCAGCCGGGTGCCCGGAGCCAGCACGTGCAGCCCCAAACGGTTCAGCTCGGGCTCGCCGAGGCAGTTGTTGAGCATCAGTCCGGTGCCCGGGACCATCGCGCCAGAGCCGTAGCCGCTGGACGCCGTGATCGCGCACGCCATGCCGTCGGAGTCGACCGCCGACACGTGAGCCGTCGACGAGGACGTCGTCAGCCCGGCGAGCCCCTTGCGCCGGACCTCCTCGAGCATCCGGTATCCGTCGTCCTCGAGGTCCGCCGAGAAGTCGTGCACGTCTGTCCGGTAGGTCAGCACGTGCTGCTGCACCTCGATGACGTCGCGCCACGAGAAGCCGCCGCGTGCGACGAGCTCGCCCAGCATGACCGCGAGCATCGGTCCACCGATACTCGGCGGGGGATTGGTCGCGATGTCCCAGTCGCCCGCCTTCAGCCGGAGCGGAGTCCGCACGATCGCCTCGTATGCGGCCAGGTCACCTTCGGTGATCAGCCCACCGCGTTGGGCCTGGTCGGCCGCGAGCGCCCGGCCGATCTCGCCGGTGTAGGCCTCGCGCCACCCGCGCTCGCCGATGAGCGCGAGGCTGTCCGCGAGCGCCGGGCTGACCAGCCGGTCTCCGGCCACGAACGCCGAGTCGTCGTCCCGGGTCATCGCCTCCCGCGTCTGCTCGTCCCAGCCGAAGATGTTGGCGGTCGTCAGGGCAAGATAGGACGCCGCCGCCCGGCCGAGGTGGAATCCGTCCCGCGCCGCCTTGACGGCGTCGTACATGACGCGCGACCACTCCCCCGAGCCGTGGCGCTCGTGCGCCAGACCCATCGCGGCGAAGGCGCCGGGGATCGCGACCGACCCGGGCCCCGCATACACCGTGATCCCCCCGCCGTAGGCGAGGTCGAACTCCAACAGCCCGCCCCCGAACCGCTCCTCCGGCAACCCGCGGCCGGGCATCTCGACGTTGCCGTCGATGACCTCCGGGTCGCCGTCGGGCGGCCAGACGGTGACGTATGCGCCGCCCATGGGCGTCACGATGCCCGGCTCCGTCGTCATAGCGGTGACCATGGCCGCCAGGGCGGCATCGACCGCGTTGCCTCCGGCGCGCACCGCCCCGAGGGCGGCGTCGACCGCGACCGGTCCGGTGGCGGCGACCGCGACACGTCTCATGAGTGGTCATTCTGGCGCAGGCACGGCCCTCGTGGGACGTCGCGCCGCGGAGCGGTCTGGACCGCGGGACCCGTCACCGGCTGGTCACCGGATCGTCGGAACCAGTTCGCCGACAAGACGGTCTCGAGGTCCGCACGCAGAGTACGTTCCGTACCAGCGGTGGGCACGGTTCGCCGCTGAGACCCCTGCCATTCGCTTCGCCAAGGAGACAACCTGTGAACCACCCTGCCCGCGAGCGCGGAACCAGAGGCGCCCTCGCCGCCCTGGCCGCCCTCGTCATGATCGTCGCCACGGCGACGACCGGTGTCGCCAACCCAGGCAAGGGCAAGGGCCCGCTTGGTGCGCCCCCGCCCGCCGCCGCCCAGTCCTTCGAGCTCACCATCCTGCACATCAACGACGGGGAGTCCGCGCTCCTGCCCACGGAGTCCGACCCGGGGGTCGCCCGGTTCGTCGCCGACCTCAAGAACCTGCAGGACGAGGGCAACGCACCGGCGGAGAGCGGCCTGCCGGCGCAGGCCAGCCCGCGGGCCAAGCACGTGCAGCAGCAGCTGAACCCCCGCGCGGCCATCACGATCTCCTCTGGAGACAACTACCTCTCCGGACCGCGGCTCAACGCGTCCCTGGACGACCCGGACGGCACCTTCTACGACGCTCTCGTCTACACCGAGGGCGGCTTCGACGCGATCACGATCGGCAACCACGAGTTCGACCTGGGCCCGGACCTGCTCGCGGACTTCATCGAGGCGACTGGCGACCTCCCGTTCATCTCGGCGAACCTGGACGTCTCAGGTGAGCCGCGGCTCGCAGCCCTCGAGGACGAGAGGCGCATCGCCGGCAGCACGGTCGTCGAGAAGGCCGGCCGTCAGATCGGCGTCGTGGGCGCCATCTACGAGGAGCTCGGCTCGATCTCCAGCCCGCGCAACGTGACGACGACCGACGCCGCCAAGGCCGTCCAGTCCGAGGTCGACGAGCTCACCGCGGACGGGGTCGACATCATCATCCTGTCCAGCCACCTGCAGAGCATCGCCAGCGACGTCGAGCTCATCGGCGAGGTCACCGGGATCGACGCCGCGATCGCGGGCGGCGGGGTGGAGCGGCTCGATCCGTTCCCGTCCACGGCGACCGACGCGGCGGGCAACGACATCCCCGTCGTCACCACTGTCGGCAACTACCGCGACATCGGCCGCCTCGTCCTGAAGTTCGACAAGCAGGGTGAGGTCACCGACGTCGTCGAGGAGAAGTCGGCTCTCATCCCGGTGCCGCTCGACGGACCGCGCGACCCGTTCATCGCCGAGAACGTCGAAGCTCCTGTCGCCGACTACGTCGCCGACCTGGCCGAGAACGTGCTGGCCACCACCGAGGTCTGGCTCGACGGGGCGAACCCGCCGGTCCGCTTCCGGGAGACCAACGTCGGCGACCTGTTCACCGACGCGATGATGGAGGCCGCACGCGACCGGGCGGCGGAGTTCGGGGTCGGTCAGGCCGACGTCACCCTGCTCAACAGCGGCGGTATCCGGAACAACGTTCAGGTGGCGCCAGGAGCCGACGTCACCGAGCTGACGACCTTCGACATCGGGGCGTTCTTCAACCTGGTGTCCATCGCACGGATCGACGGCGCCGAGCTCAAGGAGGTCCTCGAGCACAGCGTGTCCTCGCTCCCGGCGACCGGCAACGGCCGGTTCGGGCAGTGGAGTGGCATCGAGTTCGTCTACGACCCGGCCCTTCCGGCGCAGACCTTCGACGGCACGACCGTCATCACCCCCGGTGAGCGGATCCGTGAGGCGGTCGTCACCAAGGCCGACGGCTCGCGCGTCACGCTGGTCTCGGGCGGCGTCCTCGTCGCGCCAGCGGCGACGTTCTGGTTCGTCACGAACGACTTCACCTTCCGCGGGGGCGACAACTACCCGCTGACCGACCAGTCGTTCACGACGCTCGGCGTCACCTACCAGACGGCACTCTCCGACTGGGTCGCGGAGCTCGGCACCATCACGGCCGCGGACTACCCCGACCTCACGATCGAGAACGACACCTACCGGCGGTTCGGTCCGGTGGGGTCCTTCACCATCCCGGCTCCCTGATCCGGTAGCCGGTCCCGCGAGCCATCAGACGGCGGGCGTTCCCTCCGGCGGGCGCCCGCCGTCGGCGAGTCAGCCGAGGACCAGGGCCACCGCCGCGACCGCCGACCCGAGCAGTACCGCGATCTCGAACTGGTGCTGGTCGAGCCGACGGACGAGCGCCCGCCCCGCGAAGCCGCCGAGGACGACGATTGGGAACACCAGGACGGCCCGCCAGACGTCGATCCAGGACATCAGCCCGAGCCCGACGCTGAACGGCACCTTGGCGAGGTTGACGCCGAGGAAGAACCACGCGATCGATCCGATGAACCGCGCCTTCTCGACGCCCTTGGCGACGAAGAGCAGTGTCATCACCGCACCCGCGGCATTGGCGGTCATCGTCGCGAATCCCGCTGCGGTTCCTGTGATCCAGGACGTCACCGGGTGATCGGCACGGCTCGGTCCTTCACCTTCCGCCTCCGGCCCGGATCCGGTCTGCGGTGGGCGGGTCCGGCGCCGGTGCCCGAGCCAGAGCTGCATGCCGACGAGGACGAGCAGCATGACCCCGATGGAGCGGCGCAGCACCTCGTCGCTGACGATGGCGAGGAAGAACGTGCCGAGGACGAGGCCGGGCAGGACCGCCGGGATGAGACTGCGCAGCAGCGACCAGTCGACGTGCCGGCCGAACAGGCGGACGGCGACGAGGTCGCCGGCGATCAGGACGGCGAGGATCGCGGCGGTCGACTCCTTGGCGGGCATCGCGAACGCGGCGATGGCCACGGCGATCGCGGCCAGCCCTCCGACCGAGGTCTTGCTGAAGCCGATGATCAGCCCGATGACCGCGAACACCGCGGTCAGGGGGGTCAGCAGCTCGGTCACCGAGCCATCCTCACACCGTCGGGGCACCACCGCCGACCGGCCTCACCTGCCGAACAGGGCAGGGACGCCCCTGCCGTCAGGCGACTCAGAAGCCGAGCCGGCGCGCCTGCCCCCGAATCGCCTCGGCGCTGGCCGTCAGGCGCGCGAGCTCGTCGTCGTCGACGGGAACGAGCAGGCGCTGGCCCGCGCCAGCGGCGCCGACGAGCGTCGGCACCGACATGCAGACATCGGTGATGCCGTGCCAGTCCTGGAGCAGCGTCGAGATCGGCAGCACGCGCCGCTCATCGCGCCGGATCGACTCGACGATCCGCGCCCCGGCCAGCCCCACGGCGTAGTTCGTCGCCCCCTTGCCCGAGATGACCTCGTAGGCGGCGTTGACGACCCGGTCCGCGATCGCCTCCCGGCGCACCGCCCCGAGCCGACCGGTCTGCTTCTCCCATTGCAGGAGGGGCACGCCGCCGATCGCGGCCGAGGACCACAGGGGCACCTCGGTGTCACCGTGCTCTCCCGCCATGTAGGCGTGGACGTTGGCGACCGCTACGTCACAGGCCTCCGACACGAGCCACCGCAGCCGCGACGAGTCGAGCACCGTGCCGGAGCCGAAGATCCGGTGCGGGGGCAGGTCGGTGATCTTGAGCGACGCATACGTCACCACGTCGACCGGGTTGGTGACCATGACGTAGACCGCGTCGGGCGCGACGCCCTGCACCGCCGGCAGGATCTTCTTCATCAGCTCGACGGTCGTCTCGGCGAGGTCCATCCGCGTCTGGCCGGGCTTCTGCTTGGCGCCGGCGGTCACGACGACGACGTCGGCGCCCCGGCAGACTTCGACGTCGTCGGAGCCGTCGACCTGCGCCTCAGGCACGAACATCGCCCCGTGGGCGAGGTCGAGGACCTCGGCCCGCACCTTGTCGGCGTTGATGTCGTGCAGCACGACCCGACGGGCCGATCCGCGGACGAGCATCGCGTAGGCCATCGTCGCGCCGACCGCGCCCGCTCCGACGACCGCGACGGTGAACCGCTCAGCACTCATGTCGTCAACCTAGAGCCCGCGCGGGTGGCGCGTCACCGCAGGCGCGGGGGAATGTTGTGCGGCGAGACGATCTCGACCGTGCTCAGCACGGACGTCGGCGCACCCGGGATGAGGCGGCGGGCGCGCAGCACCTGCTCGACGGCCCGGCGGGCGTCCCGCCTCAGGTCGTGGTGCAGGACGGCCGTGAGCCGGCCCGACCTGAGCAACGCCGTGTTGTCGTCGTCGAGGTCGTGCGCGATGAACGCCGCCGGAGTGAGGTCCGCCGCGTCGAGCGCCGCGAGGATGCCGCGGTTGCCGCCGCCGATCGAGTACACCGCGACGATGTCGCGCCGGGCCGCCAGCACCTCGCGGACCGCTCGCTCCATCGAGCGGTCCAGGCCGTCGACGTCGCCGGCGAGGACGATCTCGCGTCGGCACCGTTCACGGAAGCCCAGCAGCCGCTCGCGCTCACCCATGAAGGACCGCTGGCTCAGGGTCGTCAGGACCGCCCCCGGGCGGTCGCCGGTCGCCAGGTCGATGAGGTATGCGGCGCTCGCCCCCGCGGACCGGTCGTCCAGTCCGACGTAGGCCACCCGACGGGACTCGGGCACATCGGTCACCAGCGTCACCGTCGGGATCCCCCGGTCGGCGAGCCGGTCGACCGCGGCGGTGATCACCGGGTCGTCGGGCGCCTTGAGGACGAGTCCGTCGCACATACCCCTCGTGCCCAACGCGAGCAGGCGCGAGGCGAGCTCGGCCGGAGAGCCGGTCTCGGTCAGGTGGAAGCGGGCGCGAACGCTGACCGGACGCAGCCGTGCCAGCTCCATCTCGAAGGCGGACCGGACCGGCGTGCTGAACCGGTTGGGTGCCTGCATGACGACGTCGATGAGGAGGGCCTGGACGCCGAGCCGCAGCTGGACCTGCTGGCGGTCGAGCTCGGCGACGGCCTGCTCGACCGCGCGGATCGCACGGGCGCTCGCACCGGGGCGTCCGTGCACGACCCGGTCCACCGTCGCCAGGCTGAGCCCGGCCTGGGCGGCGATGTCGGAGAGGCGGTGTGGACCGTGCGGCATGGGGACCTTCAGATGGGTTCTGCGGTGGAGGTCACGGCCGGGCGGGTGTAGGGCCGGTTCGGCGTGCTGGGGGCCGCGAGGACGTCGCGGAGATAGGTGTAGAAGCGGTCGCCGTCGACCGCCTCGATCACCTCGGTGTTGGGCGTCAGGCCGTGCACTCCCCACGAGACGGCCGAGTAGCCGCGGGTGAGGGCCGAGTCGGACTCGACGGCGACGTGGCACCGGGAGGAGCGTGTCACGAGGTCGGGGTGGAGCAGGACGGCCACGGACAGGGAGTCGGGGTGAGTGGTTCCGGGGATGCCGACCGACTCGTCGAACGCGAGGGTCGTCTCGCAGACCCGGCCGAAGAAGTGGGCGAGCGGGGTCTCCAGAGCGGCGATCTCGGCGAGCCGGTCACGACCGAACACGGCGTCGTTGAGGGTGAGCGGGGCCCAGGGCACGAGAACGACGTCGAAGCCGGCCTCGAAGACCACCCGCGCCGCGTGCGGGTCGACATAGAAGTTGAACTCGCCCGCCGCGGTGATGTTGCCGCGGCCGTTGTTCGAGCCGCCCATGACGACGAGCTGCTTGACGCGCCGTGGGAAGTCGGGGTCCATGACGGTCGCGAGCGCGATGTTGGTCAGCGGCCCGATCGCGACGATCGACAGCTCGCCGGGCGATTCGGCGGTCAGGCGGAGCAGCGCGTCGACGGCGTGCTCGGTCTCGGTGGCCAGGTCGGCGTCGTCGATCCGCAGACCGCCGCTGCCGTCGCCGTGGACGTTCTCGGCCGACACCCACGGCAGCACCATCGGCCGTCGGCAGCCGAGGTGGATCGGCACCTCACCCAGCCGGCCGAGGGCGTTGAGTGTCAGGTGGGCGTTGCGGACCTGCTGGTCGAAGCCGACGTTGCCCGCGACCATCGTGATCGCACGCAGGTCGGCCCCGGGGTCGGACACGGCGGCGATGATCGCCACGCAGTCGTCCTGCGCGGTGTCGGTGTCGATGATCAGGGGGATGGTCATGGTGCTCCGTGCTCGATCAGGTGCGGGTCAGGTGGGAGGTCACGCGGAGCCGGTCGGCGCGCAACCAGACGTCGGAGAACTCCAGGGGGACCTCGTCGGTGGTGAAGGTGAGCTGCTCCAGGTGCAGCAGGGGCGTGCGGGACGGGACTCCGAGCAGGGCGCCGGTCGTCTCGCCGGCGGTGACCGCGTCGAACCGCCGCCGGGCGCTCGTGATGGTGACGCTGCACTTGTGCTCGAGGGCGTCGAAGAGGGTATGCGCGGCGAAGTCGACCTCCTCGATCCCCTTCGCGAGGTCGAGGCGGACGTAGTTGACCAGTCGGGCCACCGCGGTGCCGTCGAGGTGACGGACCCGTTCCAGCCGGAGGACGGGGTCGGAGGCGCCGACCTCGAGCAGGGCCGCGACCGGTGCCGGCGGCTGCGCCACCTCCTGGCCGATGACCGTGGTCGTCAGCGGGTGACCGGCGTCGATGAAGGCCTCGCTCAACGTCGTGAGCCGCTGGGCGAGGGGCGGCTCGACGACGGTCGTCGCGACGAAGGTGCCGCGGCCGCGCGTCTGCACCAGGAGTCCCTCGTCGACGAGGGTCCGCACCGCCCGGCGCAGCGTGCCGCGGCTGACGCCGAGCTGGCGGGCCAGGTCGGGCTCCGACGGCAGGCGGTAGTGCTCCGGCCAGTCGCCGCTCGCGATCCGCTCGCGGAGCCACTGCGAGATCTGCGAGTGCAGGGTGTGCGGCGCGGCGGGGTCGAGCCTCGGCGCCTCGGCGCGGTGAGCGCCGGGGTCTCGGGCTTCGCTGGTCATGACACGTCTCGCGATCGGCTCAGTAGCTCGAGGTCGAGCCGTCGGCGGTGTCGGAGACGATCGCGATGCCGGCGCTGGTGCCGACGAGAGCGGCTCCGGCGGCCAGCAGCTCGACGACCTGCGCGCGCGTGGTGATGCCGCCGGAGGCCTTGACGAGCACCCCGGCCGGGGCGCGCTCGACGAGGTAGCGGATGCTCTCCGGGTTGGCCGTCTCGATCGCGCCGCTGCTGGCGTTCTTCAGGTATGCCGCGCCGGCCTCGCACGCCAGCTCGACCGCCACGGCCTTCTCCTCCTCGGTGAGCAGGGGCAGCTCGAGCATCACCTTGACCGGCACGCCGGCGGCCCGCACCACGCCGGCGATGTCCTCCCGGAAGCCGTCGTAGTCACCGCTCCGCAGCCAGCCGACCTGGACCCCGATGTCGAGCTGCTGCGCACCGAGGCGGACGAGCTCGGCGGCCTCGGCCGCCTTGCCGGCGCTCGTCATCACGCCCACGGTGGGGAAGTCGAGCGCCGAGGCGACGGAGACATCGGTGCCGGCGAGCACCTCGGCCGCCAGGCCGACCCATGAGCCGGCGACCATCGCCGCATCGAAGCCGAACTCGACGGCCTCCTGCAGGTGCGTGAGCATCTCGTCGCGGGTGGTGCCCACGGCGATCTTCGTGTGCTGGATGTGGCTCGCGAGCTCGCGGGCGGTGTAGGAGTCCGGGTCGGTGTGGGTCATGTGCGTGGTCCCCGTGGTGTGGTGACGGTTGTCTGGTCGTGCTGTAGGTCGGTCATGTGTAGGTCGGTCGTGTGTGGGTCGGCCATGCGGTCGAGTTCGGCCCGGGTCGGCAGAGCCGGGATGACCTCGTGGTGGCCGACGACGTAGGAGCCGACCCGTGCGGCGAAACGGGCGGCGCTGATCGGGTCCGCACCGTCGGCGAGCGCGACGGCCGTGGCTGCCGTGAAGGCGTCGCCGGCTCCCGTCGTGTCGACGACGCGCTCGGCGCGGACCGCGGCCACGGTGGTGACTCCGGTGTCGTCGGCGACGGTCACCCCGTCGCCGCCCCGGGTCAGCAGCACGGTGGCCCCGGTGCGCTCGTGCAGGAGCCGGGCGAGCTCCTCTGGCGGGTGGTCAGGGGAGTCCGGGTCGAGTCCGAGCAGGATCGCGGCCTCGGTCACGTTAGGAGTGACGACGTCCACGTGGGCCCAGACATCGTCGGGCAGGGACGCCGCCGGGGCCGGGTTGAGCAGGGTCCGGGTCCCACCAGCGTGGGCGACCTCGAGCGCGCGAACCGCGACCGCAACCGGGATCTCGAGAGAGACGACGACGATGTCGGCTACGGCCAGGTCGGCGGACCGCTCGTCGACGTGTCCGGGCTCAAGGTGATCGAGCGCCCCGGACGCGATGACGATGCGGTTCTCACCGTTTGGCTCGACGAGGATCACGCCGGCCATCGTCGCGGCGTCACGGACGACGACCGGATGCGCCGTGACCGCTTCGTCGGCCCACAGCCGTCGGGCCGACTCGCCCATCGCGTCCGTGCCGATCGCGGTGAGGAAGGTGACCTCAGCCCCGAGCCGGGCGGCCTGCACGGCCTGGTTGGAGCCCTTGCCGCCGTGACCGCTGGCGAACTCGCCGCCGCTCAGCGTCTCACCGGCGACCGGGACACGCGGGACGCGCATCGTCAGGCCCACGCCGTAGCTGCCCACCACCGCGACTCGCGTCACGCCACTCCTCCGTCGCTCGACACAGCGTCCTTCGCTGTCCTTGTTCCCCCAGCGCACGCTAACTCTCATGTCCATGGTTGTCCATAGACATCAGGTGAACTCTCGGGGGACTCCACTCGCACACATCCGTCCTGGTCACCCATAACCCGAAGCGGGTGACCCGGCTCCCACCCCTGCCATCGCAGCCGCCTCGCAGCCACGAGGTACCGAAACCCAAAGCGGAATGAGGGGATTTTGAGGTCCTTGACCGGGTGACGGAGGCGGCTCCGGTCGGCACGCTGGAACGAAGCACCACGACGCCGCCCCCACCTCCCCAGGAGCCCTCGATGACCACCACCGTCCGACCCCGCCACTGGCTCTCCGCCGCCGACTGCCGGCTTGAGGACCTCCTCGCGATCCTCGACACCGAGACCGTCCTCGCCGACTACCCGCACGCCGAGACCGTCGAGCAGGGCGTCGTCGTCTACTCGGCACCGGCGCTGCGCCGGGCCCTCACCGCCGGTGCCGAGGCCGCCATCGAGGCGACCCTGATGCAGGAGCTGTGCCACGCCTGGACCGCCGGGCCCGGCATCGTCGTCATCCGGGGCGCCTTCGAGCGGGACGTGCTCGACCGGGTGAGCACCGCATACGAGGAGATCGTCGCCGCGGAGAAGGCGGGCGGCGGGGAGCGGGGCGACCACTTCGGCGCGCCGGGCGCGAACGACCGGATCTGGAACGCCCTCGAGAAGCTCGCCGTCGCCGACCCGGAGACCTTCGTCGACTACTACGAGAACGACATGGTCGCACTCGGGCCGCGCGCCTGGCTCGGACCGGGGTACCAGATAACGGCGCAGGCGAACATCGTGCGCCCGGGCGGAACCGGTCAGACGGTGCACCGCGACTACCACCTCGGGTTCATGGACAGCGACCAGGCGGCCCGCTATCCGCGGCACGTGCACCTGTTCTCGCCCGAGCTGACCCTGCAGGGCGCCGTCGCCCACGTCGACATGCCGGTCGAGTCCGGCCCGACGCTCTACCTGCCGCACTCGCAGAAGTACGAGCTCGGCTACCTCGCGTACTGGCTGCCGGAGTTCCAGGACTACTTCGTGTCCCACCACATCCAGCTGCCCCTCTCGGCCGGGGACGTCGTGTGGTTCAACCCGGCGCTGTTCCACGCGGCGGGGTCGAACCGGACGAGCGACATCCAGCGGATGGCGAACCTGCTTCAGGTGTCGTCCGCGTTCGGCCGCTCGATGGAGACCGTCGACCGCGCGAGGGTCGTCGAGGCGGTGTACCCGTCTCTGCTGCGCCGGGCCGGGGAGTGGTCGCAGACGTCGCTCGAGCGGGTGGTCGCCGCGAGCGCCGAGGGGTATGCGTTCCCCGCCAACCTCGACCGCGCCCAGCCGGTCGGAGGCCTGGCCCCGCCGACGCAGGCCGAGGTCGTCCTCGCCGCACTCGCCGCGGGTGAGCCCGTCGAGACGCTGCGCGAACGGCTCGCGGCCCAGGTGGCGACGACGCGCAGCCACTGAGGCGACGCCTCGCGCACGCGGGGATGCGGTCCTGCAGCCGGAGGCGGTGGTGCAGCCGGAGGCGGTGGTGCAGCCGGAGGCGGTGGTGCAGCCGGAGTCGGTGTGGCGCCTCCCTGTGCACAATCGCCTCCGTGGCTGGCGTGGGCTCTCATTTCGTCATTTCCCGAAATGACGTAGCGTAACGCCGTGGCCACCACCCCGACCCTCGGCCTGCGTCAGAACGCCGCGCAGTTCGCGCTGCTCGTCGTGATCAACGCCCTCGTGGGCGGCATGGTCGGGCAGCAGCAGAC
>JBAUUB010000414.1:0-8035 GCA_049582485.1 Dermatophilaceae bacterium | reverse complement strand
GGATGAAGAGCTTCATCGCGTTGAGGTAGCTCGCGTCGGTGAGGCTCAGGTGTCCCTGGCTCTGCGCGAAGCCGTCGAGCACGGCGTAGAGCCGCTTGTCCTTCTCGGCCTGGTACTTGGTGTAGGCGTCGACGGTCAGGCGGAAGGGGTCCTCCCACTTGCTCCAGTCGTGGATCGTGATGCCCTCGAAGGTGGTGAGCGGGTAGAGCTCCTCCTTGGAGACGTAGCTCGGCTCCCAGTCGAGGTCGCGGGTCAGGGCCGAGTAGCGGTCCTTCATGCTCAGCTTGCGCTGAGCCTTCGGTGTGATGGTCATGTGCGAGGTCCTTGTCTCATGGCTGTCTCTAGCTGTCCCGTGGTGGGGGTGATCTCAGTGGTCCCAGGCGATGAGGATCTGGTCGTCGTCCCACTCCTTGATGTGGCCGAAGTAGGAGATGATCGCGAGCTGGAACTCGTGGGTCTCCCACTCCCGCCCGAGGCGTTCCTCGACGCTCGAGCGGTTGATGACCAGGCGGCCCGGGGACGTGACTCGGACCAGACCGGGCATGTGGCGAACGGTCGCGTCGTCGTTGTCGGCCTCGATGGCCTCGATGACAGCGCGGTTCTGCTCGTTCTCCTGGATGTCGACGCCGACAGGGCGGGCGGCGGTGGCGGTCATGAGGTCAGCTCCTCGGCGACACCGAGGGCGGCGTAGGCCGCACGGGTCTGGTCGATGGTGGCCGTGAGGGTCTCCACGGCGCCGGCGTCGACGAGGCCGTCGACCGCGTTCATGACGGGCGCGAGCGCCTCACCCACGGTGGCGAGGGTCTGCGAGACGACCGCAGAGAGGGTCTGGACGTTCGCGGCACCGTGCTCGGGGTCGGCGGCCCACGCCTTGTAGAGCGCGTCGAACCACTTGCGCTGGTCGAGGAACCACGTCGAGAAGTGCTGGGCGATCAGTGAGTACGAACCCGCGCCGGCGCCGATCGCGACGTCGTCGAGGTGTGTGTAGAGCAACTGGTAGATCACCCGGTCGGTGACGTCGAGGGCGACGATCGCCTTGCCCCAGTCCTGCTCGGCGAGCATGAGCTCGACGTGCTTGCGCAGTCCCTGCCAGGTCGGGTCCTCGATCCAGGCCGTCTTGGCGATCGCCAGTGGCTCCGCCGTGCCGCCACCGAGGGAGATCCCGGCCCGCGAGAGCATCTGCGCATTGCCGATCCGGTCGAAGGAGGCGTAGGAGAAGCACTGCGTGATCGACGTGCCCCAGCCGTAGCGGGCCGCGGCCGCGCTGATCATCTGGGCGGCGCCCTCGTAGTGCCGCAGGGGCAGGACGATGTTCTGCAGGACGCTGTGCCAGGACTCCGGGAGGCGGTCGAACATGCCGCGCTTGTCCAGGTAGGACAGCGTCGCCCCGAACGCCTCGTGGAGGTCGGCTCGGGCGGAGACGTACGGCGTGTAGTAGTACTGCCGCGGGTCCATGTAGGAGTACGGGTCGGCCAGCTTGAGCTCGCTGAAGTCGGGGGAGTAGATCTCCTTGTCCGGGGCCCACAGCGGCTTGTACTGGAAGTTGGCCGATCCCTGGAGGTCGACCGTCCCCTCCTCGTAACGCGAGGCCGGGCGGTCGCCGTAGCGGTTGCTCACGTGGGTGAATGTCTTGCGGCGCGGCTCGATGACCTGCGTTCGCAGCTCGATCTGCACGGGTCCTCCTTGGGTGGGTGCTGCTCTGTAGCGGGTTGGGACGGTGGGGGTTCAGACGTTGACGTGGTGGTGCGGGAGACCGGACTCCACGAGGAGTCGGACGACGAGGTCGGGCACGGCGTCGGCGTCCGCGAGCTCGTGGGGCAGCTCGCTCTCGAACCCGTCACCGACGAGCCGGCCGTAGGCGGTCCCGTCCTCGAAGGTCGTCGATACGCGGGCTCCGCGGCCGCGGTAGCCGACCGTGAAGGCCAGCTCGTTGGCGAGGATCTCGTCGACGAGGGTGAGGTGCTCGTCCCCGTGGGCGAGCACGACGTTGGCCTCGCAGACGAGCTGCTCGGCCAGGGCACGGACGGCGACGTGTCGGTCGGCTCCCGTGCTCGTGGCGATCTTCTGGCTGATGCGCGTCACCGGCATGGGGGCCAGCGTGTCGAGGTCGGCGTCCGCGACGTCGGACTCGTCGACGTCGACCAGCTCGGCGACCCGCAGCATGAACGGGGTCATGGTCTCTCCTCTTCTCGGGGTGGTTCTTGGGTGCCGCCCCGCTCCTGCAGTGCGGCGACGACGGCGTCGGCACCGGCCGTGGCCACGGCCTTGTCCTGCGCGGCCGACCCGCCCGAGGCGCCGACCGCCCCGACGAGCCGGCCGTCGACGACCACCGGGACCCCGCCGCCGAAGGCGGCGACCCGGCCACGCTGGGCGATGCCCTCCCGGACGGCGTCCTCACCGGCGATGGCGTCGTAGAAGTCGTCGGTGCACAGTCCGCCGAAGCCGGCGACGGTCCAGGCCTTGTCCTGGGCGATCGACCCGGAGACCGCGAACGCTCCGTCCATGCGGGCGAAGGCGAGCAGCCCGCCGGTGCTGTCGGTGACCGCGACGTTGAAGGCGCCCCCGATCTCCTTCGCCCTGCGCAGGGAAGCGTCGAGCGCGAGCCGCGCCCCCGCATACGTCAGGACGGTCTCCGTGCGGACCAGCATCGTGACTCCTCGCAAGGCGGTTTGGGCGTCGGGCGATCGGGGAGGAGAGCAGGGGGTGCCGCGGCGACGGCGGCGTGGGCCGCCGCCGTCACCGACGGTGGGAGGAACTCAGGTCAGGACGGAGGTGAACGCGTCGTTCAGCTCGCGGGCGTGGTAGAAGACGCCCTTGCCGAGCTTCTCCGGGGTCCACACGCTGACCGGGCGGTCCGGGTAGGCGAGGTAGCCACCGGCGAAGACCTCGTTGCGGTTGCCGGACGGGTCGAAGAAGTAGACCGTCTGGCCGCGGGTGATGCCGTGGCGGGTCGGGCCCACGTCGATCGGGACGTCGTCCATCGAGAACAGGTCCGCGGCGCGGCCGACCTCGGTCCAGTCGCCGAGCCGGAAGGCGAAGTGGTGGAGCTTGCCCTGGGGACCGGCGAGGACGGCGAGCTGGTGGATCTGGTTGTTGCTCGTCATCCACGTCGCGATGATGTCCGCGTCGTCGTCGAGGCTGGTCTGCACCCGCTCGGTCGCGTAGAAGTCGAAGACGTCGGTGAGGAAGCGGTCCATCAGACCGGGGTCCTCGGCCGTGATCAGCGAGTGGTCCAGGGCCGGGACTCCGACACCGACGAGGTGGCGGGGGAAGGCGTCCGGGTTGTGCGTGCCGACCTCGGTGCCGATGGCCGTCGCCTCGTGGTAGACCTCGAAGACGTGGTCCGAGGGGGTGGTGAAGCGGATGCCGTCGCCGATCTCCGGGTTCTCGCCCTTGCTCATCCGCTCGACGGTGACCCCGAAGGCCTGGGCCTTGCGCTCGATGTCGTCGATGTCGCTGGCGTACTGGACCTTCCAGCCGTACTTGACCAGGCCGACGCCGCCCTCCTCGAGGACGACCGAGTGGTGGTCCCACTCGTCCCAGGCCTTGTAGAACGTGCGGTTCGCGCCCTCGGGGCTGACGTCCGAGAGGGTCTCGTACAGTCCCATCGTGTTGGCGTAGTGGTCCTTGGCCTCGGCCATGTCCGTGACCCGGACGTGGGCGTAGCCCAACCTCATGACTCCCATGTGCTGTTACTCCTTAGTGGTCGCGCCGGCCATGTCGGCCTGCGCTCGGGCCAGGGCCTCGGCGCGCTGCCGGGCCTTGTCGTTGATCTGACGGAGGAAGGGGTTGACGAGGCGGACGTTGCCGTCGCGCATCTCGATCGTGATGTCGCCGTCGGGGACGGCGCGGCAGCTCAGGCAGGTGCCGTCGGTGCGCTCCTCGGCGGTGATGACGGTGTCGGCGATGGGCCGGTTGTAGGTGAAGTCGCCCTTGCGGCAGTCGACCTTGCAGATCGCGCAACCGCCGCGGCGGCAGCCGATCGTGTAGGCGTAGCCCGCCTTGTAGAGTCCGCTCAGCACGGTCTCCTCCGGCTCGAGGTAGATGACCTCGCCGGTGGGATGGATCGTGACTGTCGGCACGGGGCGCTCCTTCGCGCGGGCTGATGCGGTGCGGCTCGGTGGCCGAGGTGATGGTGCTGGCCGGTGTGGCCGTTCTGGCCGGGTTGGCCGCTGCTCAACCGGTGCGGCTGTGCTGCGGCTGTTCCTCAGCCGTTGTAGAGAGCCTGTCGTCCGTGCCCCGTCGGCGACCATGCATGTTCGCGACAGCGGAACGAGGAGGTGGGCCGGCGAGCGACCCGGTGGTCATGTCCTGCGCCAGCGGCACCGGGGACGATCGGTGTCGTCAGGACGGCAGCGATCCTCCCCGGTGTGCGGATGTGGGGCGGGTCGCGCGTGGGTGGCGCGTCAGGGGGAGAGGCGGTCGGCGAGCCGGCCGAGGAGGACGGCCAGGGTGTCCTGCTCCTCAGGGGAGAGGACCGCGCCGAAGACCCTCTCGGTATGCGCGCGCCGGATCGCGCTGATCTCACCGACGAGCTCCTGCCCGGCGTGCGTCAGGGTCAGCGACATCGCGCGACGGTCGGTCGGGTCTGGCTCACGGCTGACGAGCTCCCGCTCGACGAGTGCGTCGACGACCTCGGTCACCGATCGCGGGGCGACGTGCAGCCGGTCGGCCAGCGCGCCGGGACGGATCGAGCCCTCCGCGGCGATCACCCGCAGCGCCCGGGCCTGATGTGGCGCGAGCCCCGTGTGCGCGATCTGGTCCGCCCACCCGCGGCGCAGCCCGCGCGCCACCGCCATGAGCGACCCCTCGAGCGCCGCACCCGGGGAGTCGGGTCGGTGCTCATGGCCGACCCGGGAACCCTGCTCCCGCACACCATGCCCACGCTCAGGGTGCACGTGCTCACTCGACATGCGCCGAGCATACTTTATTTGGAGTTAACCAGATAATGAGGTAACCTCTCTATCTAGCAACCTCAGAACCATCCTCACGAACCATGGAGGTGCCGCATGGACGACGGCATGAAGACCCACACGGGATCCGGCCACGGCGAGCGCGGCGGGGGCCGCGCCACCCGCGTCGACCCGGCCGACCGCGCCCAGCTCGCCGAGAGCCCTGTCGAGATGCGCCGCGTGCTCGCGCTCTTCGGACCGCATCGCCGCCCGCTCGCGATCGTCACCGCGATCATCGTCGCTACCTCGGCCGTCTCGATGGCCCAGCCGTTCCTCATCCGGGCCGTCATCGACGACGCCCTGCCCGGCCAGGACGTCACCCTTCTGCTCTGGCTCGTCGGCGGCATGCTCGCCGTCGCGGCCACGACCTCGCTCCTCGGCGTCGTCCAGACCTGGATGTCCGCCGATGTCGGCCAGAAGGTCATGCACGGCCTGCGCACCCAGGTGTTCGCGCACCTGCAGCGGCAGTCGATGTCGTTCTTCACGCGCACCCGCGGCGGGGAGGTGCAGAGCCGGCTCACCCACGACATCGCCGGCATGCAGTCGGTCGTCACAACGACGGCGACCTCGATCGCGAGCAACGTCACGACGGCGATCGCGACCGCAGTCGCCATGGTCGCGCTCAGCCCGCGCCTCTCGCTCCTCTCGCTCGTCGTCATCCCGCCGGCGGTCTACCTGACCCGCCGCGTGGCCCTGCTGCGCCGCGAGATCACCGCGCGCAAGCAGCGCGAGCTCGCGACCCTGCACTCCCAGGTCGAGGAGGGGCTGTCCGTCAGCGGCGTGCTGCTCACCAAGACCCTTGGCGCCGGCGCCGCCGCGACCGACCGCTTCGCCCGGACCTCCGAGCGCCTCGTCGGCCTCGAGCTGCGCAGCCAGCTCGCCGGTCGCTGGCGGATGGCGACGATGCAGATCATCTTCGCCGCGATCCCGGCGATCATCTACCTCGCGGCCGGCTTCCCGGCGACGAGCGGCGGGATGACGATCGGCACGCTCGTCGCGTTCACAGCGCTCCAGGGCGCCATCTTCCGCCCGCTCATGGGCATCCTCAACATCGGCGCGCAGTGGATCTCGTCGATGGCGCTGTTCAGCCGGATCTTCGGCTACCTCGACCTCGTGGCCGAGGTGCCGGAGCCCCGCGAGCCCGTGCGGATAGACCCGGCCACCGTCCGCGGTGAGGTCGCGTTCGAGCAGGTGACCTTCGCATACGAGCAGGACGGGCGGCCCGCCCTCGACGGGATCGACCTGACCGTCCCCGCCGGCACCAGCCTCGCGCTCGTCGGCGACACCGGCTCCGGCAAGAGCACGCTCGCCTCGCTCGTCTCCCGGCTGCGCGACCCGAGCTCGGGTGCGGTGCGCATCGACGGCTACGACCTGCGCGACCTCGACGAGGCGACGATCACCTCGATGGTCGGAGTGGTGACGCAGGAGACCTATCTCGTGCACGCCTCGATCCGCGACAACCTCCTGCTCGCGAAGGCCGACGCCGGCGACGACGAGCTGTGGGCTGCACTCCGTGCCGCCCAGGTCGCCGACCTCGTCGCCTCGCTGCCCGCCGGGCTCGACACCGTCGTCGGTGCGCGCGGACACCGGTTCTCCGGCGGTGAGAAGCAGCGGATCGCCGTCGCCCGCACGATCCTGCGCGACCCGCACATCCTCGTCCTCGACGAAGCGACGAGCGCGCTCGACAACCGCACCGAGCGTGCGCTGCAGCAGGCCCTCGACACCGTGTCCCGCGGCCGGACGACGATCACCATCGCGCACCGGCTCTCCACGGTCGAGGACGCCGACCAGATCGCGGTCCTCGAGGGTGGTCGGGTCGTCGAGCTCGGCCGCCATGCCGAGCTGCTCGCCCTCGGCGGTCGGTATGCGGCGCTCGCCTCCGCAGCGGCCCGCACCGAGGCGATGGCCGGGTCACGCGCTGCGGCGGAGACGCTGGCGCGGGCGGCCTGACCGGTACTCGGACTCCGGGACGCGACTCTGGGAAGGAAGGTGCAGCATCGGGAAGGAAGGGTTGTTTCCCGATGTCGGCCTTTACTTCCCTGGGAAGGAAAGCGCACGTGCTCGTTACAGTGAACGGATGCTGATCGGGCGCAACGCCGAGCGGCAGGTCCTCGACTCCCTCGCGGCCGGTGCGAGGAGGGGGACGAGTGGCGTCCTGATCATCACCGGCGAGGCCGGCATCGGCAAGACCGCACTGCTGGAGCACGCCGCCACGCTGCTGGACGGGATGCGCGTCGACCGGGTCCTCGGAACCGCGCTCGAGCAGGACCTCGGGTACGGCGGCCTCTCCCAGCTCGTCGGCGCATCGACCGACGAGGTGCGCGGGCTGCCGGAGCCTCAGGCCCGCGCGCTCTCCGTGGCTCTCGAGCTCGAGTCCGGCCCGACGCCCGACCGGTTCGCCGTCGGTGCCGCCACCCTGGGCCTGCTCACTCGCCGGGCCGAGGAGCGCCCGGTCGCCGTGCTCATCGACGACGCCCATCTCCTCGACCACCTGAGCGCTGCCGCACTCGCGTTCATGGCCCGGCGTCTCGTCGCCGACCCGATCCTCCTCATCGCCACCGTCCGCAGCGGCGAGCCCAGCGCCTTGCTCCAGGTCGGCCTGCCCGTCCTCGAGCTGACCGGCCTCGACGTCCCGACGGCCACCGAGCTCCTCGCGACTACAGCGAAGAGAATGGCCACGGCGTCGACAACGACCTCGACGACGGCCTCCCGCAACGCCACTCCACCGGACGTGCCGACACTCGTGGCCGCCACCGGCGGCAATCCCCTCGCCCTGCTCGAGCTGCGGGCCGCCCCCCGCCGCCTCGACCGCACCGGTCATGAGCCACCCCCTCACGTCACCGAGGCCGTGACTCGCGCCTTCCAGGCGCGCACCGAGCGGCTGAGCACCTCGGCCCGCACCGCCCTGCTCGTCGCTGCGGCCGGCGGGGCGGACCGCAGACTCGTCGCCCGTGCCTGCCGCCTGCTCGGCGTCGACCCCATGCACCTCGTCGAGGCGGCCGATGTCGGGCTCGTGACGACAGAGGCCGGCACGATCGCGTTCCGCCACCCCCTCGTGCGGGCCGCGGTCTACGGGGCGGCCC
>JBAUUB010000413.1:0-3237 GCA_049582485.1 Dermatophilaceae bacterium | reverse complement strand
GGGTCGTCGCGTCCGTCGGGGACGTCAGGCGGCGTCAGTCCGGCTCGTCGCCGACCTCGGCGATGGCGGCCTCGAGGCGCTCGACCTTGCCCTCGAGCTCGCCGGTGTGGCCGGGCCGGATGTCGGCCTTGAGCACGAGTGAGACGCGCGGAGCTGACGCGGCGAGCACCTCGCAGCACTCCCTCACGACGGCCATGCACTCGTCCCAGTCCCCCTCGATCGTCGTGAACATCGCGTCGGTGCGATGCGGCAGACCCGAGCGGCGGACGACCGCGATGGCACGCGCGACGGCGGCGGAGACGGAGCCGGTGTCATCGGCGGCGACGGACGGGGCGACGGAGAACGCGACGAGCATGCGTCCACCGTATGCCGTCCTCCCTCGGCCCGGCTCCTTCCGGCTCGTCCGGACTCGTCCGGCCTCTCTTGATATTTTTACAACACCCTTGTTAAATAATAGGGAGAACCACAGGAGGTCACATGTCACTCATCGTCTACGGGGACTTCACCGACCCGCTCTCCCGCGTCGCCTCGCAGCGCGTCGACGCTCTGCAGCTCACCGGACACGACGTCCAGTGGCGCGCCGTCGCCCACCACCACACCACCCAGGTCGTCGCCGGCCCGGTGAGCGACCGCACCCACGAGCACCTCGAGGCGGTTCGACGGTGGTGGTCCGAAGCCGCGCTCCCCGGTGAGTCCGTAGTGCTCTCCGAGCCGCGCAACTCGCCCTGTCCCGACCCGCCCGTGGCGGCGTACGCCGAGGCCATGGGGGCCAGCGTCGCCGACCACGTCCGGGCACTGCTGTTCGATGCGTTCTGGAGGGACGGCGAGGACATCGGCAACCCCGACGTGCTCCGCCGGCTGCTCGCGGTGCCGATGATCCACGGCGACTCACGCGCCGAGGTCCACTCCGAGTCCGGGTATGCGGTGGCTGTCGGCGGTGGTCCCCTCACCACCGACGGATGGCGGCGGATGGGCGCCTGGCGCCGGGAGTGGGTGGCTCTCGGCCGGCCCGGGCTGCCGGCCGTCTGCGACGGGACCGACGCATACACCGGCTTCGAGGCTCTCGATCACCTGGGTTCCCTACTCGGCGGCACCCGCGTCCCCATAGGGGCCGTCGCCGGCAACCCGCACGCCTTGCCCCCGCTGCCGCTCGCGGCGCGGCGGGTCGGGATCGACCGTCCGGGACGGCGTCGGACCTGGTGGGAGGCCTGACGCGAGCCCGCGCGCGCGTCGGCACTGTGACGGTCGTCTTCGCCGGGGGACGCACCCCGCGGCGGCACAGCGTGAGGGGCGGATGACCGGGGACACGGGTGAGGCCCACAGCGAGGTGCTCCGCCGCTCACGGACCCACCGCCACTCAGGTCACCCACAGGCGCACGCGCTAGCCTGCCAGCGCCATGGAGTGGACGACCAGCCTCGCGGACCGCATCGCGCCGGTCGGCGCCGCCGTACCCCTCGAGGGCCGCCCGCTGATCCTCACCATGGTGCTCGCCGCCGTCGCGGTCGTCGTCGACCCGCTGTGGCGCCTGCTCCGGGTCGCGATCACGCTTGTCCACGAGCTCGGGCACGCGTTCGTGGGGATCCTGACCGGCAGACGGTTCACCGGGTTCGTCGTCCGCGGCGACATGTCCGGACACGCGGTGACCGTCGGCGCGGCGCGCGGCCCCGGCCGGGTCGCGACGACGTGGGCCGGCTACCCGGCCCCGGCACTCGTGGGGGCCGCGATGATCGCGGTCGCCGAGACAGGCTGGGCCGCACCACTGCTCACAGCGATCCTGGTGCTGCTGCTCGTGGCGGTGACGCGCATACGGTCCTTGCTGACCCTCGGGGTGATGGCGGTCGCGCTCGCCGCGGTGGGGGCCCTGTGGTGGTGGCGGGACGACACCGTGCAGGCCCACCTGCTCGTGGGCACCGGCATCGTGCTGCTCGTCGGCGCGTGGCGCCACCTCGGGGCGGTGCTGGCAGCCGGCCGCCGGGACCGCAGCAGCGACCCGGCGGTCCTTGGGCAGCTCACCGGTGTGCCGCGCCTGCTCTGGGTCCTCAGTTTCGTCATCGTCATCGCGGCCGCCACCCTCGCGGCGGGACGCATCCTGCTCGCGGGTCTGTCCGTCTGACCACACCGGAGGACAGATGGCCCCGCCACGATATGTGTCGGCGCTCACACCTTTGGGAGACTGACACCCATGCACTCTCATGTCGCGGGCGACCCGAGCAAGCGGGACTTCGAGCAGGAGAGCGCCCGCGCCGGCGCACCGATGCGGGTCAGGGCCCGCGGCCGGGCGGTCCTGTCGAACCCGATGACCAACCGCGGCACCGCGTTCACCCTCGAGCAGCGTCGTGCGCTCGGTCTCGTCGGACTCACCCCGACCGGTGTGACCACCCTCGAGAACCAGACCAAGCGCACCTACGAGCAGTTCCGGCGCGCCTCGACCCCGCTGGCCAAGTACCTCCACCTCGCCCAGCTCCGCGACCGCAACGAGGTCCTGTTCTACCGCGTGCTCACCGACCACCTCGAGGAGATGCTGCCGATCATCTACACGCCCACCATCGGTGAGGCGATCGAGCGGTTCAGCCACGAGTACAACCGACCGCGCGGGGTCTTCCTCTCGATCGACCACCCCGAGATGGTCGAGGAGTCGCTCCTCAACTACGGCCTCGGCCCCGAGGAGGTCGACCTCATCGTGGTCACCGACTCCGAGGGCATCCTCGGCATCGGCGACCAGGGCATCGGCGGGATCCAGATCGCCATCGGCAAGCTCAGTGTCTACACAGCGGCCGCCGGCATCCACCCGCGCCGGGTCATCCCGGTCGTGCTCGACGTCGGCACCGACAACCTCGGCCTGCTCAGCTCCGACCTCTACCTCGGCGAGCGGCACGCCCGGGTCCGCGGGGATCGCTACGACGAGTTCCTCGAGCACTTCGTCACGACGGTCGACCGCCTCTTCCCCACCGCGATGCTGCACTGGGAGGACTTCGGCGCCGCCAACGCTCACCGGCTCCTGACGCGCTACCGCGAGGACTACTGCACCTTCAACGACGACATCCAGGGCACGGCCGCCGTCGTGCTGGCCGCGCTGCTCGCCGCCGTCGACATCACCGGCATGGACCTCTGCGACCACCGGATCGTCATTTTCGGTGCCGGAACGGCCGGTCTGGGCATCGCGGGCCTGGTCCGCGACACCATGCTGCGCAGCGGCCGGGCCGACAGCACAGCGCAGGTCTACGGCAGGTTCTGGC
>JBAUUB010000412.1:0-5500 GCA_049582485.1 Dermatophilaceae bacterium | reverse complement strand
CACTACCTGTCCGCCGACGAGGAGGACGAGCACGTCATCGCGCAGGCGAACGCCACGCTGACCGAGGACGGCACGCACTTCCAGCACGAGCGCGTCCTCGTGCGCGTCAAGGGTGGCGAGGTCGAGTACGTCCCGGCCGTCGACGTCGACTACATCGACGTCTCCGCCCGCCAGATGGTGTCCGCGGCGACCGCGCTCATCCCGTTCCTCGAGCACGACGATGCCAACCGTGCCCTCATGGGCTCGAACATGCAGCGTCAGGCCGTCCCGCTCGTGCGGGCCGAGGCGCCGCTCGTCGGCACCGGCATGGAGTACCGCGCGGCGGTCGACTCCGGTGACGTCGTCATCGCCGAGAAGGCCGGCGTCGTCACGGAGGTCTCCGCCGACCTCGTCACCGTCGCCGGTGACGACGGCACGAGCCGCACCTACCGGATCAACAAGTTCAACCGGTCCAACCAGGGCAACTCCTACAACCAGCGGGTCATCGTCTCCGAGGGTGACCGCGTCGAGGTGGGTGGCCTCATCGCCGACGGTCCCGCGACCGACGGTGGCGAGATGGCGCTCGGGCGCAACCTGCTCGTGGCGTTCATGCCGTGGGAGGGCCACAACTACGAGGACGCCATCATCCTCAGCCAGCGCCTCGTGCAGGACGACGTGCTGTCCTCGATCCACATCGAGGAGCACGAGGTCGACGCGCGCGACACCAAGCTGGGTCCGGAGGAGATCACCCGGGACATCCCGAACGTCTCCGAGGAGGTTCTGGCCGACCTCGACGAGCGCGGCATCATCCGCATCGGCGCCGAGGTCCGCGACGGTGACCTGCTCGTCGGCAAGGTCACGCCCAAGGGCGAGACCGAGCTGACGCCGGAGGAGCGCCTGCTCCGCGCGATCTTCGGGGAGAAGGCCCGCGAGGTCCGCGACACCTCCCTGAAGGTCCCGCACGGCGAGACCGGAACGGTCATCGGCGTCAAGGTGTTCGACAAGGAGGAGGGCGACGAGCTCGCGCCCGGCGTCAACCAGCTTGTTCGCGTCTACGTCGCCAACAAGCGCAAGATCACCGACGGCGACAAGCTCGCCGGCCGGCACGGCAACAAGGGCGTCATCTCCAAGATCGTTCCCGTCGAGGACATGCCTTTCCTCGAGGACGGCACCCCCGTCGACGTCGTGCTCAACCCGCTCGGCGTGCCGGGCCGGATGAACATCGGCCAGATCCTCGAGCTGCACCTCGGCTGGGCTGCGGCGCAGGGCTGGAAGATCGAGGGTCAGCCGGAGTGGGCGAACATGATCCCGGAGGACGCCCGCGAGGCCGTCCCGGGCAGTCGTGTCGCCTCCCCGGTCTTCGACGGCGCGAAGGAGGACGAGATCATCGGACTGCTCGAGTCGACGAACGTGACCCGTGACGGTCAGCGGCTCATCGACGGCTCGGGCAAGGCCCGGATGTTCGACGGTCGTTCCGGCGAGCCGTTCCCGGACCCGGTCTCCGTCGGCTACATGTACATCCTCAAGCTGCACCACCTCGTGGACGACAAGATCCACGCCCGCAGCACGGGCCCGTACTCGATGATCACCCAGCAGCCGCTCGGCGGTAAGGCCCAGTTCGGTGGCCAGCGCTTCGGCGAGATGGAGGTCTGGGCTCTGGAGGCATACGGAGCCGCCTACGCCCTCCAGGAGCTGCTGACGATCAAGTCCGACGACGTGACCGGCCGGGTCAAGGTCTACGAGGCCATCGTCAAGGGCGACAACATCCCCGAGCCGGGCATTCCCGAGTCGTTCAAGGTCCTCATCAAGGAGATGCAGTCCCTGTGTCTGAATGTCGAGGTCCTCTCGAGCGACGGTTCAGCCATCGAGATGCGTGACGCCGAGGAGGACGTCTTCCGCGCAGCGGAGGAGCTCGGCATCGACCTGTCCCGTCGCGAGCCGAGCTCCGTCGAAGAGGTCTAGGGTCCGCCCTTCCTCACTCACCACCGAGACCACCTGACTCATTCACGACGAGAGAAGGAAGCACCAAGTGCTGGACGTCAACTTCTTCGACGAGCTGCGCATCGGCCTTGCGACCGCGGACGACATCCGCGCCTGGAGCCACGGCGAGGTCAAGAAGCCCGAGACCATCAACTACCGGACGCTCAAGCCCGAGAAGGACGGTCTCTTCTGCGAGAAGATCTTCGGTCCCACCCGGGACTGGGAGTGCAACTGCGGCAAGTACAAGCGGGTCCGCTTCAAGGGGATCATCTGTGAGCGCTGTGGCGTCGAGGTGACCCGCGCCGGTGTGCGTCGCGAGCGGATGGGCCACATCGAGCTCGCCGCGCCCGTGACCCACATCTGGTACTTCAAGGGTGTCCCGAGCCGCCTCGGGTACCTGCTCGACCTGGCGCCGAAGGACCTCGAGAAGGTCATCTACTTCGCCGCCTACATGATCACGAGCGTCGACGAGGAGCAGCGGCACGCCGACCTGCCTTCGCTCGAGGCCCAGATCGAGGTCGAGAAGAAGGAGCTGGAGAACCGTCGCGACGCCGACGTCGAGACCCGGGCCAAGAAGCTCGAGTCCGACATCGCCGCGCTCGAGGCCGAGGGCGCGAAGTCCGACGCCAAGCGCAAGGTCCGCGACAGTGCCGAGCGCGAGATGAACCAGATCCGCAGGCGTGCGGAGGCCCAGATCGAGCGCCTCACCCAGGTCTGGGACCGGTTCAAGAACCTCAAGGTCCAGGACCTCGAGGGCGACGAGATGCTCTACCGCGAGATGCGTGACCGCTTCGGTCTGTACTTCGAGGGTGGCATGGGCGCGGCCGCGATCCAGAAGCGTCTCGAGACCTTCGACCTCGAAGCCGAGTCGGAGCTGCTGCGCGAGATCATCGCGACCGGCAAGGGACAGCGCAAGACGCGCGCCCTCAAGCGCCTGAAGGTCGTCACCGCCTTCCAGCAGACCACGAACAAGCCCTCCGGCATGGTCCTGGACGCGGTCCCGGTGATCCCGCCGGACCTGCGTCCGATGGTCCAGCTCGACGGTGGCCGGTTCGCAACCTCTGACCTCAACGACCTGTACCGCCGCGTCATCAACCGCAACAACCGGCTCAAGCGCCTTCTCGACCTCGGTGCTCCCGAGATCATCGTCAACAACGAGAAGCGCATGCTGCAGGAGGCGGTCGACAACCTGTTCGACAACGGTCGCCGAGGCCGCCCGGTCACCGGGCCGGGCAACCGGCCGCTGAAGTCGTTGTCCGACATGCTCAAGGGCAAGCAGGGCCGCTTCCGCCAGAACCTCCTCGGCAAGCGAGTCGACTACTCCGGTCGTTCGGTCATCGTCGTCGGCCCGCAGCTGAAGCTGCACCAGTGCGGTCTGCCCAAGCAGATGGCTCTGGAGCTGTTCAAGCCGTTTGTCATGAAGCGGCTCGTCGACCTCGACCACGCCCAGAACATCAAGAGCGCCAAGCGCATGGTGGAGCGGGCCCGCCCGGTCGTCTGGGACGTGCTCGAAGAGGTCATCACCGAGCACCCGGTCCTGCTGAACCGTGCGCCCACGCTGCACCGACTCGGCATCCAGGCCTTCGAGCCACAGCTCGTCGAGGGCAAGGCCATCCAGATCCACCCGCTCGTCTGCACGGCGTTCAACGCCGACTTCGACGGTGACCAGATGGCCGTCCACGTGCCGCTCTCTGCGGAGGCCCAGGCCGAGGCCCGGATCCTGATGCTGTCGAGCAACAACATCCTCAAGCCGGCCGACGGTCGGCCGGTGACCATGCCGACCCAGGACATGATCATCGGTCTGTTCCACCTCACCACCGAGGTCGAGGACGGCGTCGGCGCGGGTCGCGCGTTCGCCTCGATCGCCGAGGCGCAGATGGCCTTCGACGCCCGGGAGATCGAGATCGGGTCGCGGATCCGCATCCGGCTCGAGCGGATGGTCCCGGCCTCGAGCGCGGAACTGCCCGAGGGCGCCGAGCTCGACGACGAGGGCTTCGCGAACAACGTGCTCGTCGAGACCACCTTGGGTCGCGCCATCTTCAACACGACGCTGCCGGCGGACTACCCGTACGTCAACGACGCCGCGGACAAGAAGCGGCTCTCCGGGATCGTCAACGACCTGGCCGAGCGCTACACCAAGGTCGCGGTCGCGGCCTCGCTGGACGCGCTGAAGGACCACGGCTACTACTGGGCCACCCGCTCAGGCACCACGGTCGCGATCTCAGACGTCGTGACACCGCCGCGCAAGATCGAGATCCTCGAGGCCTACGAGGACAAGGCCGAGAAGGTCCAGACCCAGTACGAGCGCGGTCTGATCACCGACGATGAGCGTCGTCAGGAGCTCATCGAGATCTGGACCCAGGCGACGAACGAGGTCGCCAAGGAGATGGAGGCCAACATCCCGCGGACGAACACCATCTACCGGATGGTGTCCTCGGGTGCCCGAGGCAACTGGATGCAGCTGCGGCAGATCGCCGGAATGCGTGGTCTGGTGTCCAACCCGCGCGGTGACATCATCCCCCGTCCGATCCGGTCGAACTTCCGCGAGGGCCTCTCCGTGCTGGAGTTCTTCATCTCGACGCACGGTTCGCGGAAGGGTCTGGCGGACACCGCACTGCGGACCGCGGACTCGGGCTACCTCACCCGGCGTCTGGTCGACGTCTCGCAGGACGTCATCATCCGCGAGGACGACTGTGGCACCGACCGCGGCCTCCCGATGCCGATCGCGCAGGTCAACGAGCGCACCGGAACGCGCAGCCTGCACGACGACGTCGAGACCAGCGTGTACGCCCGCACCCTCTCCGAGGATGTCGTCCACGAGGGTCAGACCCTGGCCGAGGCCGGGATCGACCTCGGCGACGTCGTCATCGGCGCCCTGTTCGCGGCCGGTGTGGACGAGGTCAAGGTTCGTTCGGTCCTCACGTGCGAGAGCAAGGTCGGCACGTGTGCCAGGTGCTACGGCCGCTCGCTCGCGACCGGCAAGCTCGTCGACATCGGCGAGGCGGTCGGCATCATCGCCGCCCAGTCGATCGGCGAGCCCGGCACCCAGCTGACGATGCGCACGTTCCACACCGGCGGTGTGGCCGGCGACGACATCACCCAGGGTCTGCCGCGTGTCGTCGAGCTCTTCGAGGCCCGCACGCCCAAGGGTGTCTCGCCGATCGCCGAGGCGACCGGCCGGATCACCGTCGAAGAGACCGACAAGTCCCGCCGCATCCTGCTCACCCCGGACGACGGCACCGACGAGCACGCCTACCCGGTCAGCAAGCGTGCCCGCCTGCTCGTCCAGGACGGTGAGCACGTCGAGGTCGGCAGGCAGCTGACCCAGGGTGCCATCGACCCCAAGCAGGTGCTGCGAATCCTCGGGCCCCGTGAGGTGCAGAAGCACCTCGTCGACGAGGTCCAGGACGTCTACCGCCAGCAGGGTGTGTCGATCCACGACAAGCACATCGAGGTCATCGTCCGGCAGAAGCTGCGCCGGATCACGATCATCGAGTCCGGCGACACCGACCTGCTGCCCGGCGAGCTGGCCGAGCGGGGT
>JBAUUB010000411.1:0-2120 GCA_049582485.1 Dermatophilaceae bacterium | reverse complement strand
CGTTGCTCCTGCGGACTGTCGTGATCTTGTCGACCATCAAGAAGCTGTCCTGATCCAGACCATTGCCCTCGTCGGCGGTCACGGGAACCCGCATCAGGGGCGCGTCGACCTCGGCGCTGGTGAAGGGGCAGATCGTGACCGACTCGGTGGCATCGAAGCGGTCATCCTGAACGACGAGCGCGGGTCGGGGTTTGCGTGCGTAGACGCCACCGGAGACGGTGACGATTTCCCCGCGTCTCATTCGCCCCAGTCTTCGGAGACGGCCTCGACGAATTCCATGTCATCGCTGGCGCGATCGGCCGCCCCGACGAGCGCGGACTGACGGTGTGCCTCGGCCGCGAAGTCGGGAGAGCGCACATCGGGCACCCAGATCTGAACCGGACGCAGGCCCTGGGCTCGCATCCGGGCTCGGTATGCGCTCACGCGCTCCTTCACAGCCATGCCACGATGTTACATGTAACAGATCCGGGGGACAAGCAATGACAGCGTCCACGAGTCAGGAACACAGCCGCTCCGAGCCCATCCAGTCCTCCCGCGCGTTTCGCGGCGGAAGGACTCAGGGGGGAGTGCCGAATCAGTCCTGTGGGTCGGCGAGTGCGTGTTCCCAGTCCTGACCACCGTGGAAGACTCCGATCACACTGATCGTGGGATCCTCGATCGAACCGTCCACGACGTACACGATCAAGGTGCGCTTCTTGAAGGTGCTCGTGCGCAGTCCTGGGCGGATGTCGTCACGGGATCGTCCGACGAGCGGGAAGGTCCGCATTTCCTCGATGTGGTCCAGGATCGCGGAGATGAATCGTTGGGCGGTCTCGGGTGAGGACGCTGCGGCGATCCAGTCGTCGAGTCGGTCGAGCTGCCGCTCTGCTTCCGGTGAGTAGTGGATCCGGCCCGTCATGAACGGGCAGCCCACTTCGCATTCAAGCGAGCACGCACGTCCTCAGCGGGCACTGCCCGGGACGGATCCTGACGCAGTCGCTCGTAGGCGGTGACTGCTTCGCTGCGCAACCAGGTCTCTGCGGCGTGGTCGAATGCGTCGTCAGGGTCGACCGACTCGAGCAGCCGCAAAGCCACGTGCCGACGCACCTCGGGTGGCAAGGACATGCCCACCTCGTAGAACTCCGACTCGCTCACGGACATACGAATCAGTGTAGGCCGCAGCGACGACGGCCAACGGGTCCCTGCTCGGCAGCCTGCCCCGAGCGCGCCGTTCTACCGCGCCCGTCCGGCGGCGGAGTGACGCGATAGCCGCTCCGCGACGGGGACCTGGCGCGCCCCTTGTGCCCGCGTCGACGCGCACCAGGCGGACGCCCTCGCACCTGACGGTCTAGATTGGTGAGCGCACCTCAAGGGCACGCGGCCGACGCTCTCCGACAAACGGCGCGGTGACCCGGTGTGCGGAGAACCGCCATCGCTTCGCTGCATGATCCGACAGAGGAGGTTCGGATGCCGGTGAGGCTCAACCACACGATTGTGTACTGCCGTGACAAGCAGACCTCGGCATCGTTCTTGTCCGAGATCCTGGGACTACCCGCCCCGACGAGCTTCGGACCGTTCTCCGTGGTCCAGGTGGCGAACGACGTCTCGCTGGACTTCCTCGAGGAGGGGACGGTGCACCCGCAGCACTACGCCTTCCTTGTCGACGAGAACGAGTTCGACCAGATCCACGCGCGAATCCTGGCCCGCGACATCCCCTACTGGGCCGACCCCGAGCGGCGTCGACCGCAGCAGACGAACACCAACGACGGAGGCCGCGGGCTGTACTGGCTGGACCCGGACAGTCACATCCTCGAGATCCTCACCGTTCCGTACGGCGGCTTGCCGAACCAGCGTCCGTAGCCGCGGGCAACAAGCTGTCGATAGGAAGCCCAGGGGACGTCGCTCCTGCTCGGCAGAAATGCATCCGCTCGCGGCGGATAGACGCGCCTCTGCGAGTCAACCGGCACTGTGTCGAGGGGACGGCTGAGCAATTGCTAGGCTGCCTCGCTGGTGGTCCATGGCGCAGTGCTGGGTGCGCTTGAAGGGGGATGGCAGGGTCGGGCTCAGTGGACAGGTCGTGCAGCCTCAGTCGGCTGTCTTGCCATCGGTTGCTGCGGGTGGGTGTTCGGGGCCGGGGCCGG
>JBAUUB010000410.1:0-8566 GCA_049582485.1 Dermatophilaceae bacterium | reverse complement strand
TGGTCGGAGGGCATGTCGAGGACCGTGAGTCGCCTCGTGAGGCGGTCATCCGGGAGTGCTTCGAGGAACTCGGCGTCCACGTCCACGACCCGGTGCCGATCGCGATGACCTCCACCGATCTCACCCTTGAGGTGCACGCGTTCCTCGTCACGGAGTGGGAGGGGGAGCCGGCCAATTCGGCGCCCGACGAGCACGACGACCTTCGCTGGTTCTCGCCCAGCGAGCTCGCCGGCCTGAAGCTGGCAGACCCGGCCGCCCTTTCGAGCATCGTCAGGGCCGTGCAGGTCGCAACCGATCAGTCGCCACGAACCGGGCAATGCCAAGCTTCGAGCAGCTCTCAATGACCACCTGACCCCTTCCGCCGGCAGTTGGCGGCAGGCGAGGACGGTGTGGGTTCGGGCACGCTCGCGACGGCGCTGGTCAGCGGGCGTGGACGGTGTTGGATGGATCGATGCACGATTCTTCCGAACCCCTGCAGCGCGCGAGATCCGCAGGCCGACTCATCGTCATCTGTGGCCGACCTGGAACGGGAAAGACCACCTTGGCCAAGGCTGCGGCGCGAGAACTGCCCGCGTGCTACCTACGCGTCGATGCCGCCGAGACTGCACTGGCTCGCACCGGCATGACGGTCACAACGGAGGGCTACGCCGTCCTCCACGAACTCGCCGTCTCCAACCTCCAGCTGGGCCACACTGTCGTCGTGGACGCGGTCAACCCCGTCCCGCAGGCCCGTGCCGCGTGGGCCGAGACAGCGGCGCGAGCACACGCACGCTTGACCCTGGTCGAGGTCGAACTCCCAGATCGCGGCGAGCACCGCCGCAGGGTCCAGGAGCGAGGAGCCGACATCCCCGGACACGTCCTGCCCACCTGGGATCAGGTCGCCCATGGTGAATGGGCGCCCTGGGACGAAGACCGTGATGGCGAACGCCTCCACCTTGACAGCACCGACACGGACACCGCCCTCCAGCTTCTCCTGCAAGCCGTCCGCGCCAACTAGCTGCAACCATCCGGTGGTGAGTCACTCCGTAGCCGGAGCTGACGCACTCGTTGGGGTTCTCCTACGTCGCTGCGGTCGTCTGCTGCCTGAGGCGACGGGTGCCTGCCGCCAGCATGGCCGCGCCGACGGCCAGGTTAACGGGAATGCTCGCGCGAGCGAGGGAAGTGGCGGGTCGTCGCCCCCAGGTCACCGGCTCGGCCAAGGTGCCGGCCACGATGCCGGCCCCCACGAGTGCCACCATCGAGCTGCTCGAGCCGGGTCCTGTCTCTCTCGCCAAGCAGCCCACGTCGCGATCACGGCCATGGGCCACGGTGCCGAGATGGCAGAACCCCATCCCAGGACAAGGTGAGAGCGAACCTGGCCCGGAGGGCGCAGGCCGAATGGTTCCCCGACGAGGTCCGGCTCGATGGTGGCGATGGCCGTCGCGTAGGCGGTGGTGGCCGCGCACGCCACAGTGGGTCCCAACAGCACCGCATCTGCCACGGGGACCTCCGAATTGGGTTCGATCTGGTGAAGTCTTCAGGCGCACATCTTTGGGCTGGCCAGGATCTCGGGCAGGCCGTAGCCGGGTCTCAGGAATGATCTGACCCCACGGGCCCTCCTTGAACCGCTCCATCACGAGTTCAAAGAGCGCGGCCTTTCGCCTGATATCGACCGCGGCAGGGCTCCCTATGGGTTCTGGATCAGCCTCAGGAGTGTGCAGTCGGGGTCGACGAGTGCGCCAACGCATAGACCGGAATCCTCAAGGGCCGGCCGGTGGACGCGTGGCCAGCCCCGCGGCGCCTCGGGGATGCCCGCTGCGAGACATTCCTCGAAGAAGGCAGTCACGTCATCGAGGCGAAGACAACAGGAGAATGCGCTGGTTGCCGGGTCGAGATCGGGGAAGGGAAAGAACTCCAGGGTCACCTCCCCCCGCTGCAGGATCATCCACCCCGGGTCGCGGTAGGCGCTGGCAAAGCCCACGGCGGCGAAGAACGCGACGGTCGTGTCGAAATCTCGGGACGGCAGATTCGGCGTGGCGCGATCGACCATGAAGTCAGAATAGTGCTCGGCCGCACCTCGACCCGCCCCATCCAGGTGACGCCCTGCGGACGCGCCCCCTCCGCCGGCTGTTGCATGACCATTGCCCTGCCAAGATCCGGACCTAAGGCCATGGAGCCCCGTCACAACCGCGCTCTCGGAGCTCCGCGTTCCCACCAGTCCTGGGGTGGCTGGTCGATGATCATCGCCGCTGCGACCTCCACATGAAGGTGGTTGCAGAACTTCCACAGCTCCTTCGCCGCCCGCGAGTACTGGAAGAGAACACGATCGACCTCGAAGGCATCCACGTCACCGGCACGGTAGCGATCGACAGCCTCCCCGACGCGGGCAACCAGCGATCCCAGCTGTGCGGCGTGATAGTCCGCGACCACCGCACGCGCAGCTCGCCGCTCCGTCTTGCTGGACACGAAAACGAGGCTACCCACGATCGGTGACGAGGGTCGCCTTCCCGTAGACACTCGCTCAGCAGCGCCGGCCTTCGACCTGACCCATTCCGGCACCCCTCTGTGTCAAGAGGCGGTTTGGAAGGGTCTGGCGGCGGGGCTCTTCCTCGTCGGTGTGGTCGGGGGTAGCGTGCTGGGTGCGGGTCCGGGAAGTGGCTGATCCGAAGTGCCGGTGTGCGGGTGTGAGCCGGCCGCGCTGGATATCTGAGACGCCCCGCGGTGCCCTCCCGGGCCCGCCTGCGGCCCTGGCGTCGGCGATGTGGGTCATGTGGTTGATCCGCCGGTTCCCGGCGCGGGAGAGCCGGTGCCGGACGATCTCTCCGGAGGAGGCCTCGATCGGGGCGGTGCCGGTCCAGGACGCGAACCGGTTGCGGTCGGCGAAGCGGGTGACGTCGCCGGTGTCGGCCAGGGCGCGGGCGGCGACGACCGGGCCGACGCCGGGCAGCTCCACCAACGACGAGCCCCGGGTCCGGACCATCGCCTTGAGCTCCTTCTTCAGGTCGTGGATCTTCTTGTCGATCACGACCAGCTCGGCGAGCTGCTCGGCCGCGAGGTGTCGGCGGGGTCTTGCCGACGATGTCCCGTGGCCGGACCGAGGCCAGGATGGTCTTGGCCTGAGCAGCGGTGATGTTCTTCTTGGTCTTACCGGGGGTGAGCTCGCTGAGGTGGCGCTGCAGCCGGTTGGCCGTTTGAACCCGGGCGCCGGACAGCTCCGCGCGCCGGTCCGAGAGCATCCGCAGCGCCTCGAGGTCGGCGTCGTAGGACAGCACCCGCAATGTCTTGGTGCGGACCGCGACCACGGCGACCGAGTGCGCGTCGTGGGCGTCGGTCTTGCGGTTGTGACCGGTGTCGAACAGCCGCGCCCGCGCCGACAACTTGGCCGGGACATCGACCACGTGCTCGCCGTCGGCGAGCAGCCCCTGCGCCAACGGCCGACCGGCGCCTTTGCTGTCCTCGACCGCCCACACTCCCTCGGACCAGGCCGCGCCCAGCTTGCGCATCGCTCGATACCCGGCGTTGTCAGTGGCGAACCTGCCGGTCGCCAGGATCGTCTCGTGCGTGTCGACGGAGCCACACCATCGCCACGGTGCCCGACGAGGCCGCAAACCGAAAGAGAGCCACACCGAACAACCTGGTGGGCAGCCGGCTGAAGAGCAATCCCGTCGAGCACCTGGACCGAGTCTGGCCAGACACCGGTCCTACCCACAAGCATCAAGTAGCCGGCTGCAGGGCTATCTTCAGGCGCGCGCGAATTCTGAAAGGCGCCCCCTCGTCGGTGAAGATGGAGGCCCGAGCGTGCGGATCGACCCGATCTGGACTTGGCGAGCTACTACCACCGGGGCGGCGACCCAGATCGGGAATGGGAACGCCTGTACCTGTGGCATGGGGCTCTGTGCAGCCGTCCGGTTGAGGGTGTCGAGACACCGATGACTCCTTCCGGATCGCCTCAACAAACCGGGGGGTAAGTCCTCTATCTCTCGGATCGAGATAGTGCCGGCGGATGCACTCCAGGTTCAGATCGAAGCGGTCCGCGATTTGTGGTGCACTCGTCAAGCCTGGTTGATCGTCGCGCCTGCCTGGCCGAGCGACTTCCCGTTACCTGCTTACGCCACCACAGTTGCCGAGTACGCGAACTACCGCGCCAACAGCATCGAATTCGTCCAGGCGCGCAAGGATCGAATCAGGCATCTCGGCCTTTGCAGTTCGCATGACCCACCCCTGGTCTTCGTCCCGCACGCTCACCACTCGGGCGTAAGGGTTCCGGCTGGGCGCGTGGTCAGGCTGTGAGGGTGAAGACGCCGCCGAGGAGGAGTGCTGCTCCGGTCAAGGCGCAAACCTGCCACACGGTCGTTCTCGGTGGGGACTCCTTGGCGGCCAGGATGGCGACGCCCACCGCGACCACCGCGGCCACGACGACGTATACAGGTGTGGCGTACAGCCAGGAGTAGGGCACGAAGTGAACCGCGAGGGTTACAGCCAAGGTCGCGACGGCCGCGGTGTAGCGGCCTCGGGTGACCAGAACGATGACGAACGGAAGGACCAGCAGCTGCCCCATGCTCAGGTAGATCGAGAGGGCGTTCAGGGTCGGGTTTTCGGGTCGCGGGCCGTCGGCGGCGGCCATCGTCAGGAGAAGTCCGAGGGGGAGGCCCACCATCCCTTGGAACAAGGCGGCGTAGGCGCCGAGGCGTTCACCGAAGCGCCACCCGACGAACGCGGCCGTCAGCCACGTGAACCCGTAGGCCAGGAGAAACCCGAACCCGTTCCGGTTCACCTGCGCGAGCTCGCGCAGATACTCCTGCACCTCCATCGGTTCCCCCTCGACCCCGCCGTTCCCTGGCCCCCACACTACGGGTCGCGCCCTTACCAGGAGCCTCCGCCGCCTCCGCCTCCGCCGCCGCCGGAGGATCCGCCGCCGCTGCTGCCGCTGGTGTCGGCGCTGGCGCTGGTAACCGAGGCGCTCAGGCTTTGCCCGAAGGATGCGACCTCGGAGGTGAAGGTGCTGTAGAACGCCGGACCCGAGTACCACAGCGGGGACTCTGGGATGCGGCCGTCGGCGGCGAGTTCGGCACAGACGTTCTGCCAGCGGTCGGCCAGGTCGAAGACGATCGCCCAGGGCAGGAAAGCGCTGAAGATGTCCTGTCCTTCTTCGAAGCGCAGGGTGCGCGCTTCGGCGGTCTCGATGTAGCGCCGGAAGCCTTGGACCTGGTCGGTCAGGGCGCGTCCCTCGGCGGTGCGGTGCCCGCTCGCCCACCACACGATGGCCACGACCAGGGCGATCCCGGCCAGGGCGAGTGGCGCGAGATAGAGCAGTGCGCCGGCGTTGAGCACCACGAACGACAGTCCGATGAGAACGATCACCGCGAGCAGGCCCAGCAGGAGGTACAGCAGGGTCAGGCGCGGGCCGCCTCGGGTGCGCCACCCGCGCTCCATGGGCGCCTTCGACACGTCTTGGACCAGCGGCGCGGCGGCCTCCCGGAAGCGTTTCTGGTCCTCCTCCTCGGGGTTGTCCAGCACGATGGTGGGGCCATCTTCGAAGAGCCGCTGCGCGAACGCCGCGGAGTACTCCGATGGTGCCTTCGACAGATCCCGTGCGGTGGCGGTACGCCGCACGCCGCCGGTCTTGGCGTACTCCTTGGCGGCGTCGGGCACCGCCTCGATGGTCAGGGCCCCCGCGTGCGCCAGCTCGATCAGCGCCGCCGGGGTGGCTTTGGCGGCCGCGGACGAGCGCAGCAGGACCCCGCCGAAGGCCGGGGGCACGTCGGGCGGGTTGAACCGGACCGGGATCAGGTCCTTGTCGAGGGTGTCCGTCTCGATCGGCGCCGCGGGGTCGATCGTCCCGGGCGCGACCCCGGCGTACCGCTGGTCACGATTGGCGCGCCGGGTCCACGCAGCCGCCGAGACGGCCAGCAGAAGCGTCAACGCCGCGCCGCCGACCGTCAACGGTGAGACCCGCGCCGCCCGCAGCAGGCTCCCGCCGGGCACGACGGTCGGCTCCGCATTCGTCACCGACCCGGCCGGCACCTGCACCGAGATCGTCACACCCTCACCGGCGGCCAGACCGCGCGCCTCGGCGACCGCGGCGCCGGACTCGACACCGGCCTGGCAGGTCTGTGTCGAGCCCGCCTCACCCTGGTAGCAGCTGACCGAGATGACACCTTCGGGACCGGTCACGCTCACCCGCACCAGGTCGATCGCAGCGTCCCAGTCGAGACCGGTCGCGTTCCAGTACAGCTCAGGAACACCGTCCACCGTGCGCAGTGCACCGTCGAGGACGTACCCGATCCGGTAGCTCGCGGTGTTGTCGGTCAGCGTCTCGTCCGGGTCACCGATCTGCAGGGTCAGCCACGTCGTCCGAAAGCCCTCACTCCCGCTCGACCTAGTCCACTCATCCGGAGCGTCCGGGGAGCTCACCTCGATGTCGCGCACCTCGTAGAGCACATCCCGGTCCGAGCCGTCCCCGAACGGCTGTCGCGTGATCAAGGTGCGGTAGATGCCGTGCCGATCGGTACCGGCGAAGACGTAGTCGATGTCCTCAACCACCTCGACCGTGCCATCGGCCCGGATCGTGTAGCTGATCGTGAACTGGCTGATCCGATCCCCCGACTCGGCATACGCCGGGCCGGCCACCCCCGCAAGCACGAAGACTCCGAGAAAAACCGCCAGAGCCCGCCTCCCGAACCTGCGCATCCTGCCCTCTCGACCCACTGACCCACATCTCCCATTGCCGCGACCCGGGCATGGACGCCAACCTGCCGCTAGCACGACCAGCGTAACAACGCAGCCGTTCTGGACCAGGAGCTCCACCAGGTCGACCGCGGAACGCTAGCAGGCCGCTCAGCGCCTCGTCCGGCTCATCGTGAAGTGCTCACGCCAGCCGCGCCCGCCACGAGAAGAGTGCGAGATTCGCCGTGACGCGCCGGGTCGACGACTTCGCGGACGCACGCCGTCCAACGTCCCGCCCGAAGAGAGACGCGGAGACGGCACTCCGCAAGCCCATTCATTCAGTCCGGCAGCCTGGCTCGGCACCGGTCCACCACCATGCTGCCCGGACTCGAGGGCCTGAGCGGCCGGTTGCGCAGTCATCCCGCACCGACGCCGCTGGCCTGTTACCCCGCCTCGAGGAGTCCTGGAACCGGATCTGAGGGGCTCCGCCCGATGTGGACGGGGTGGCCGCCAGCGGAGCGCGGAGGGGTCGGATCATTCACCACGCACCAGGAGCACACCATGTCACTGTCACTCGTCAGCCTCACCCGCTGCTCGCCGCCACCGCGTCAGCGCTCGTCCTGACCGGCCTGAGTGCCGGCACCCCCACCAGCCCGGCCCAACATCGGCCCGGCGCGACGATCTTCGTCCCAAGCCAGGACCGGTGCCGCCTTGAACGGGTCGCCAGCAGTTCGTCCGCTGCGACGATTCCACCGGAAGCGGCGTCCCGGCCATGTCCCACTCCAGCAGGTCCCCGCTAGGTATGTCCGCCGTTCGGGGGTGCTGCCTGTGCCGGAGCGCGACGCCAAGCCGTCGGGTTCTTACGGCAGGCCAGCCAACCTTGCCGGATGGGTTGAATCAACCTGAAGCTCGGGTCGGGCGGTATCGCAGGGCGACCGCCCCTGACCCGAACTCATGGCGATGCACAAGTTCGAGCTGGATGCGCTCGCTCAGGCCGGCGAGACACCTCGGCCCGGATCCGGCAAGGACCGGCTGCACGAGGAACTCGTACTCATCGATCAGTCGCAGATCTGCCAGCGTCAGAGGGAGCGCCACGCCGCCCACCCACAGGCCCTCTCCGGGCTCCTCTTTCAGCCGCCGAACCGCCTGGCCCACGTCGCCTCGAACGATTTCGGCATTCCAGTCGACACCGCCCACGTGCTCGACACGACGTACTTCTTCGCCCCTTCGATAGCCTCGGCGAACGGAACCTCCCACTCGTCCATCCACTCGGCCACATGCCCGTGGTCGGCTTCCGCCACGCCGACTCCATCATCTCGTAGGTCACCCGGCCGAAGAGAAGAGCGTCAGCTCGTGCCATCTCAGCGGCCCAGTAGCGCATCGACTCCTCGTCCGGCGGAAGCCCGGCCTCATGGTGGCAGCACCCGTCGAGCGTGACATTGATCGAGTATCGAAGGGGTCTCATCCCGTTGGATCTCCTCGGGGCGCGTCCGCGCTCCCCTGAGCGCGCACGCCAGTGCCGGCGCCGCTTCCTGTGGGATCCAATTCAGTCGCGATCGGAGAGTCAGTCCTGAGCGGCGAACCGATGACGTCGAAGCGGAAGCCATCCATCTCCCCGGAGAGGAAAGGCCGAGCCTCCTGAATAGCGGCTTGCACACTCGCCAGCTGTAGTGAGCGTTGGTGCCCCTCGGCGGAAGTCCACAGCTCGGCTACGAAGACGGTGTCTGGCTGGTCGTCGTTGACGCCGACCTCGTAGAGCAGACAGCCGGCTGACTCGAGGTCAGCACTGGGCCGAGTCAGGATCTCGACAAGAGCGTCTCGCTTGCCCGGCACTGCACCGAGAGTGCCTACGGTGACGAAGGTCATGAGCTCACTGTGCACGGGCTGGATGACAGCCGCGCGCTGAGCGCCACGGATACAC
>JBAUUB010000409.1:0-3354 GCA_049582485.1 Dermatophilaceae bacterium | reverse complement strand
GGATCCTCATCCTGTTCGTGCTCACGGTCCCGGCACTCATCGTCGGTCGCCGCCTGACGAGAGGGTTGATCCACCGACTGCTCGCGACGGGTGTGCGGAGCGAGAGGGTTCTGCTCGTCGGAGGGTCAGAGCCGGTGGAACAGGTGCGGACCGTGCTCGCTCGGGAGCGCTGGCTCGGCCTGAAGCCCGTGGGGGCGGTGCACCCGGAGAAGGGCGAGGTGACTTGCGACGCCATCGGCGACATCGTCGAGGGGGTGGCGACGTCACATGCCGATCTCGTCATCGTCTGTGACGGGGCCTTCCATGTGGGCACGGACTTCAACCTCCTCGCCCGCCGTCTGGAACGCCAGAAGGTCCATCTCGTCGTCGTGCCGACCCTCAGCGACATCTCGCCCCACCGGATCGGCATGGTGGCCGCCGGTGGAACGCCGCTGGTCTTCGTGGAGAAGCCCCATGCCCAGCGTGCCCTTAATCCTCTGAAGCGGGTCCTCGATGTCCTCTTCGCAGGTGCGGCACTGCTTCTCATTGCACCGGTCCTGGCGGTCGTCGCCATCCTCATCAAGAGCGAGGACGGCGGGCCGGTCATCTTCCGGCAGGAACGGATCGGCCGCGACGGGCGCCCCTTCGGCATGCTCAAGGTGCGCAGCATGGTCCCGGAGGCGGAGAAGATGCTGGCCGACGAGAACCTGGGGTCCGATGACGGCAACGGGATGCTGTTCAAGCTCCACCAGGACCCTCGGGTCACCAGGGTCGGACGCTTCATCCGGCGCTTCTCCATCGACGAGCTGCCCCAGCTGTGGAACGTCCTGCGCGGGGACATGAGCATCGTCGGCCCCCGCCCCGCGCTTCCCTGTGAGGTCGAGAAGTACCTACCCGTCGTACGCCGCCGCCTCGATGTCCGCCCCGGCATCACCGGTCTGTGGCAGGTGTCCGGGCGCTCGGACCTCTCCTGGGAGGACACGGTGCGGCTCGACCTGTACTACGTCGACAACTGGTCGATGCTGCAGGACGCCGCCATTCTCCTGCGGACCGCCCGAGCCATCCTCCGACGGACGGGAGCCTACTGATGACCGTGACGACGCATACATGGGCGAAGGCCCGACCGCTCGAGGTGATGACGTGAAGATCTCGTCGTTGACCGACTCCGTGAACATCGGTGACCACCTCCTCGCGACGGGCCGGCCCGAGGACCCGGTCATCACCGACCCTCGGGGCACCCACACCTACGCTGAGCTGCGGTCTGCCGTCGCCAGGCTCAGCCGGTCGCTGCAGGAGGCGGACCTTTCCCCCGGGTCTCGAGTGGGCCTGCTGGGCGCCAACTCGCTCTACTGGGTCGCCTCGTACCTCGCGATCATCCGCTCGGGCCACACCGTCGTTCCCTTCGCGACCGTCCTCACCGCCGAGGACGTCGAGGCGAAGGCCGAGTTCGTCGGCTGCGACACGCTCTTCCTCGACTCCCGCCTCGGCCGCCGGTTCGAGCGAGTCACCGGGTGGATGCGCAGCCTTGTCACCGAGGAGGCGCTGGGCGACGGCGAGGCGGAGGAACTCGCCGCCGTGCCGGTCGCCGCACCGGCGACCGACGCTGTTCTCCTCTTCACGTCGGGGACCACGGGACGGCCCAGGGCGGTCCGCGTCACGCACGGGAACATCCGGGCGAACACGGAGTCGATCATCGAGTACCTCGGGCTGGCGCGACACGACCGGATGCTCGTGGTCCTCCCCTTCTCGTACTGCTACGGGGCCTCACTGCTGCACACCCACCTGCGAGCCGGGGGGAGCCTGTGCGTGTGCGACACGCTCGCATTCCCGGAGTCCGTGGTAGCGATGATGCGCGCCGAGCGCTGCACGGGTTTCGCGGGCGTGCCGTCCACCTACCAGCTGCTCCTGCGCGCCAGCTCGTTCGCCTCGACCTCCCTGCCGGCTCTCAGGCACATGCAGCAGGCCGGCGGGCGGCTGCCGCACAGCCAGATCCTCGAGGTGTCTGCCGCCCATCCTGGTGCCCGTCTCTTCGTCATGTACGGGGCCACCGAGGCGACGGCTCGGCTCTCGTACCTCCCGCCGGAGGACATCGAGGCCCGGGCCGGTTCGATCGGACGCGGCATACCGGGAGTCACCCTGCGCGTGACGGACGAGATCGGTCGGGACCTCGATCCCGGCGATGTCGGTGAGGTCCGCGCTCGTGGTGAGAACATCACGGCCGGGTACTGGCAGGACCCGGTGGGCACGGCCGCGAAGTACGTCGACGGAGAGCTGCGCACCGGTGACATGGCCCGCATGGACGAGGACGGCTACGTCTATATCGTCGACCGGCAGGACGACTTCATCAAGTCCTGGGGGTTCCGGGTCTCGAGCCACGAGGTCGCGGACGCGATCCTCACCATGCCCGAGATCGTCTCGGCAGCGGTCGTCGGCCGACCCGATCCGGACGCCGGGGAAGCGATCGTCGCCTTCTGCACACCGCGCCGGGACGCTGCCATCACCTCCGTCGATGTCATGAGCCACTGCAGAGGGAGGCTGGCGAAGCACCTCGTTCCCCACGAGGTCTTCTTCATCCCGCAGCTGCCGCTCAACGCCAACGGCAAGGTCATGAAGTCGACCCTCAGGGCGATGGCGGCCTCGGAAGGCCGTGAGCCGGAGCGCTGACCGGCTGCGCCGAGTCAGTCCGCGGGCGTGTCCTCGGTCCACGCCAGCGCGGCGGCGAGCACGAGCTCCATGTCGGCCCGGACGCTGACGACGACGCCGAGCCCTTCTCGCGCAAGGTCAGGCGGCACTGTGACACGTCCGCCTTCGCCGGCCGGGATGACCTCGAGGGTTCGCCACGGGACGTGTCCTGGCCCCGATGGCCGCAGCGCCTTCCACACCGCCTCCTTGCCCGCCAGGACGGAGGCGAAGGCGGGCACAGACCGAGCACCCTTCTCCCGACACCAGTCGACCTCGGCCGGCGTGAACCAGCGCGTGACGAAGGAGTCCCCGTGCCGGTCCAGGAGCCTGGCCACCCGGGCGACCTCCACGGTGTCGATCCCTACCCCGACCAGGGGCATGTCAGTCCTGGTCGGCTGCAAGGAAGCCGATCAGCCCGGCGGCGACGTGGGCCGCTCCCGCATCGTTGAGGTGGCCACCGTCGGAGCTGTATCCCGCGAAGAGCTCCCGCTGCCGGAGGACCCCGTCCGGCTCGGTCGCCTCGAGCGCCGCCAGGTCGAAGAGCCGGTCCGGTCCGTATGCATCACGCATCATCGTGTTGTAGCGCTCGCGGGCGGCGTTGTCATCGCGGCCGACGAGGACCTCCGCGCGGGCCCTGATTCCGGAGGGCCCGGTCGTCAACGGCACGGTCATGTGGACGAACCGGACCTCGGG
>JBAUUB010000408.1:0-28831 GCA_049582485.1 Dermatophilaceae bacterium | reverse complement strand
GTCATGGAGACACGCCGGTGGCCGAGCCGAGACGTCGGCGTGTCTCCATGACACAACGCGGGGATAGTGGCCGCATGACGAACGCGCCCGGTCGCTCGGCGTCGAGCCCGCCCCACCGCGAGCTCATCGACGCGATCCGCGCCGCCCTGGCCGCGCACGCCGACCCGGAGCGGGCCGTGGGGCAGCAGCGCTACATGAAGTCGAGCCTGCCCTACCTCGGCCTGACCAGCCCGACCCTACGGGCGGCGCTGCGACCGGTGCTGGCGAGCAGCGCATACCGGATCGCGGAGCGGGGCCGGTGGGAGGCGACCGTGCGCGCCCTCTGGGACGAGGCGACCCACCGCGAGCACTGGTATGCGGCGCTCGCCCTCCTCGGCCACCGCACCTACCGCGGGTGGCGGGATCCGGCGACGCTGCCCCTCATCGAGCACCTCGTGCGGACGGGGAGGTGGTGGGACGTCGTCGACGACCTCGCGACCCACCGCGTGCGCGAGCTGCTGCTCGACCGGCCGGCTGAGGTCGCGCCGGTGCTGCGCGAGTGGGCCGGGGACGAGGACCTGTGGGTCCGGCGCACCGCGATCCTCGCCCAGGTCGGGGCCAAGGAGCGGACCGACCGCGAGCTGCTCACCGACGCCATCGGGCCGAGCATCCCGGACCCGGACTTCTTCGCCCGCAAGGCGATCGGGTGGGCCCTGCGCGACTACGCACGGACCGATCCGGAGTGGGTGCGGGAGTTCGTCGCCGCCCATCCGGAGCTGTCACCGCTGTCGCGGCGCGAGGCGCTCAGGCACCTCTGAGTGGTGCCCGCTTCGGGCGGGCCCGTCGCACCCACCAGAGTGCACGGCGCCAGACGCGGCGAAGGGCCGGGAGCTCGTGGCTCCCGGCCCTTCGGTGCGGCTCCGCAGTGGCCGCGGTGGTTGTGAGCCGGTGTGGCTCCGTCGTGTCAGTGGCTGCCCACGAGCTCACGCTCGGGGGACTGCTCCGGCGCGGTGGCGTCCTCGACCTTGCCTGTCCGTGCGGCGGCGGAGGTCCAGACCAGGCCGGCGCCGAGGAGGAGGTTGACGACGCCGAGACCGGCGAGAAGGGCGACCATGCCGAGCGCGATCTTCAGGGCGGAGGCGGTGACGGTGCCGACACCGAGCTCACCGACGAGACCGTGGACGGTGCCGGTCCAGACCTGACCGCGGGCGACGGCGTCGGCCGGGTTGGTGCGGTCGAAGTCGGCCCAGTACTTGAAGTCGACGGGGTACTCGATGGTCCAGCCCTCGGCCGGGAAGGGCTCGGGGACGGCGAGCGTCTCGTCGCCGACGGTGACCTCGGTGACCGGGTTGCCCTCGGCGTCGACGAGCTGGTCCTCGGTGAGGGTGATCTCGGTCGTGCCGCTGATGCTGTGGTAGACGACCGTGGCCATCTGGTACATGTACTCGCTCGCGGTGTTCACGAGCGGGTCGGAGGCGTTCATCTCGCGGTCGGAGACCGGGTAGCCCCACTCATCGGTGAGCATGGCCATGATCTTGGCGGCCTCTGCCGGGTCGCCGCGGTCGACGAGCTGACCCTCTTCGTTGTAGGAGAGCTCGACGTTCTGAACCTCGCTGAAGCTCTGCAGGGAGTTCTTGCCGTCGTTGTAGATGCTGAAGGCAACGCCCGCTCCGACGAAGAAGACGAGTGCGAATGCCATGAGCATGTAGCCGACGAGACGAAGTCGCTGTGCCATTGTGAAAACCTCCTCCGGGTCTTGTGCGCCCGGGAGAACCGGAGCCCGGCATCGTGGCGGGTGTCGGGCGGATGTCCTTGGTGTGTCCATCCGCTGACGACGTTACTACTACATGTGGTCGTACTACAAATCGTAGTAGTGGAATCGGCAACTTTGCGATGCACGTCACACGGTGCCTGCCGGATCCACGCTCAGGGCTCCCACCAGGCACGACGCCGGCGCGGGCGGCACCGACGACACCACGGCGACGACGAACACCGGCGACCTGGCGAACACCACCGCGCCGAGACCACGCCCCGCCGGCAGACCGCGCTGTCCGCACACGGCCGCGAAGTCGACGTGGGATGCTGCGGAGATGAGCCACACACCAGGGACCTTCACCTCACCCACCGACGGCCTCGAGCTCGCGAGCTACACCTGGGGGGCCGGCCTGGATAGCCCGCGCGGGATCGTCCAGATCGCCCACGGACTGGCCGAGCACTCGGCGCGGTATGCGCGGGTCGCCCACGCCCTCAACGACGCCGGGTACATCGTGTCGGCGGCCGACCACCGCGGTCACGGCTCGTCGATCACCCAGGTCGCCGGCGACTTCGGCGCCGCCGGCTGGGACGGCCTCGTCGACGACCTCGTCGCCTACGGCGCCGCGCTGAAGGAGCAGCACGCCGGGCTGCCGCTGTTCCTCGTCGCGCACTCGATGGGCTCCTTCGCGGCCCAGTCGGCGCTGCTCGAGCATTCCGAGCAGTACGCCGGTGTCGTCCTGTCGGGATCGACGGCGGTCGACGTCCTCGCTGCGAGCCTCGCCGAGGCGTCGGCGGACGCACCCGCCGGCCTCGAGGCGTTCAACGCGGGATTCGAGCACCGCACCGGATACGAGTGGCTTTCCCGGGACGAGGCAGAGGTCGACGCCTACGTCGCCGATCCGCTGTGCGGGTTCGACACTCCTCCGGAGACGCTGCCAGCGCTGTTCTCCCACGTCGGCCGGGTCTCGGATCCCGCTGCGCTGCAAGGGATCCGACCCGATCTGCCGCTCCTCATCGTCTCCGGCGACGCCGACCCGCTCGCGGGCGGCGGCCAGCTCGTCGAGCTGCTCGGCTCGCGATACCGCGAGGCCGGGCTGCGTGACGTCACGGTCCGGCTGCACGCCCAGGCGCGGCACGAGGTCTTCAACGAGACCAACCGGAACGAGGTCATCGGCGAGGTCGTCGACTGGGTGCGCGCGCATACCCCCGACTGAGAGCGCTCGCGGCGCTAGGCTCGACAAGGTGAACATCGTCTTCGTCGAGCCGTCGTTCCCGCGCAACCAGCGGCGCTTCGTGCACGCTCTCCGCGAGGTGGGCGCCAACGTCATCGGCATCGGCGAGACGCCCGAGGACTGGCTCGAGCACGAGGTGCGCGACGCGCTCGTCGGCTACTACAAGGTCGACAACGTCACCGACGTCCACCAGCTCGAGGCGGCGGTCCGGTGGGCGCAGTCGATCGCCTGGGTGGACGCCCTGGAGTCGACCGTCGAGAGCCACCAGCTCGCCGCTGCACACGTGCGCGAAGCGCGCGGCATCCCCGGGACATCGGTGCGCACGACCTGGTTGTGCCGCGACAAGCCGTCGATGAAGGAGGTGCTGCGCGCCGCCGGCATCCCGACCGCGGCGAGCACCGCGGCCGACACCGCCGACCAGGTGCGCGACTTCGCCCGCGAGGTCGGCTACCCCCTCATCCTCAAGCCGCGTGCCGGCGCCGGCGCGCAGGGCACCGTCAAGGTCGGCAGCGACAGTGAGCTCGAGGCCGCCCTTGCCGGCTTCGGGGACACGCCGAGCATCGCCGTCGAGGAGTTCGTCGACGGACACGAGGGTTTCTACGACACGATCACGGTGGGTGGCGGCACGAGCCACGACTGGATCACGCACTACTACCCCAACGTGCTCGAGGCGATGCGGCACCGCTGGGTCTCCCCGCAGTTCGTCACGACGAACCGGATCAACGACGCCGCCATGTACGCCGAGGTCCGCGAGATGGGTCAGCGCGTCAACGAGGTCCTCGGCATCGGCACATCGGCGACCCACATGGAGTGGTTCTTCGGCGACAAGGGCCTGCGGTTCTCCGAGATCGGCTGCCGTCCACCCGGCGTCGGGTGCTGGGACCTGTACTCCGCCGCCAACGACGTCGACGTCTACCGCGAGTGGGCCCACGCGGTCGTCCACGGACGCGTCGACCACCCGCTCTCGCGCGCCTACTCGGCCGGGATAGTCGCCCTGCGGCCGGACCACGACGGCCACATCCACGGGTACTCAGGCGTCGACGAGGTCACCGGCCGCTACGGGGAGTGGATCATCGACACCCACCTGCCCGGGCCCGGCACCGCCACGCAGGCGGTCGAGGCCGGCTACATGGCCAACGCCTACGTCCGGATGAAGCACCCCGACTACGACACCCTGCGCGCCATGCTCGACGACGTCGGCCGCACCGTCCACGTCCACGCCGGCTGACCGCCGCCGCCCCCGACGATCCCGACCCCGCGACCGATGACCACCGTCCTGCTCGGACCGCAGCGGTTCCGCATGACCGCGGGGACGGTCGCGCGCGGCATCGCCCCCGAGGGCACGGTCGCGACCGTGACCGCCGGCTGGCGGGACCGCGAGAAGGACGACGCCGAGCTCGACCAGGTGCTGTCCGGCCGCAGCCGCAACCTGCACCTGTTCACCCGGCTCGGACACGTCGTGCGCCATGACCGCACCTTCGCGTCCGCGGCCAGCGCCTACAACCGCGCCGTCGACGAGGCGAGCGAGCTCTACACCCTCCGGCTGCAGCACGCCCTCGACGCGGTCTATGCGATCTCGCGGCGCAGCGTCCGGGACGATCTCGTCGACTCGTCGTTGCGCGCCGGCCTGCAGTCGGTCCGCGACATCGACGCGTGGTTCCTCTGGGTCCTCGCCGAGCTCGAGGGCGAGCTGCGTGCCGACGGCGGGGTCGACACCTCCGACGTCATCACCCAGCACCGTGCCGAAGTAGCCGAGATCCTCGCGGACGCGAGTCTGCTCGCGATCGCGGGCGGCCACGTCGCCTACCTCTCGCGGTGCCTGCGCCTGTTCGCCGTGGAGCCACCCGGCCACCTTCCGGTCATCGGGTGGTCGGCCGGGGCCATGGTCCTGACCGACCTCATCGTGCTCTACAACGACAAGGGGTCCGAAGGCGTGCGACCCTCCGAGGTGTGGGACCGCGGCCTGGGCCGCGTGCACGGTGTCGTGGCCATGCCGCACGCCCGGCGCCGCCTGCAGCTCGACGACAAGGACCGCAACACCGTGCTCGCCCACCGCTACGCCCCCGCGCGCGTCGTTCTGCTCGACGACGGCGGCAAGGTCGTCATCGGCGATGACGGTGAGCTGCCGCCGGACGCCCGGGTGATCACCGCCGAGGGCCGGGTCGCCACGGTCGACGAGGATGCGCGGCTGCCGACGAACGGTGGCTCCCACGCCCGTGGAGGTTCGTCGTGAGACGCCTCGCGATCAACCGGCTCCTCGAGCGTCCCGTCGACCAGGCGCGAGCCGAGCGGTTCGTCGCCAAGCACGGCTCGCCCATCGTGGAGGGACCGCGCGCGACGTTCCTGTGGGTCGGCGAGGCCGACGAGGTCCTCGTCCACCACCGGGTCCAGGGACTGCCGGACCCGCTGACGATGAGGCGAGTGCCGCATACCACCCTCTGGTACGTCTCCATCGACATGCCCCCGGAGTCCCGGGTCGAGTACCAGTTCGAGATCGTCCGCGGCGAGCAGCGCGAGTCGCACGTGAACGACCCGCTCAACCCGCGCCTGGCGCACGGACCGTTCGGCGCGAGCTCGGTGTGCGCGGCGACGGGATACGTCGTGCCGGAGTGGACCCTGCCCGACCCCGAGGCCCGCTCCGGCGAGCTCGTCGACGAGGTGCTGCAGTCCAAGGCACTGCGGCGGCAGGTGCGGTTCAAGGTCTATGTCCCGGCGCGGTTCGTGCCGCTCGTGCACCACCCGCTGCTCATCGTCCACGACGGCGATGACTACCTGCAGTACGCCTCGATGAAGACCGTCCTGGACAACCTCATCCACCGCGGCGAGATCGCCGACCTCATCGTCGCGTTCGTGCCCCCGGGCAACCGGCTCATCGAGTACGCCAACCACGCCCCGCACGCCCGCTTCGTGGCCCGCGAGCTGGTGCCCCACCTCTCCGACCGCTACCCCCTCCTCGGCGCGCCCAGCGGCCGCACGCTCATGGGCTCGAGCTTCGGCGGCATCGCGTCGTTCTCGACGGCGGTGCGCTACCCGGACGTCTTCGGCTCGCTGCTGCTCCAGTCGGCGTCACTGGTCTTCACGGACATCGCCTTCGACCACGGCGGCGGCGCGGTGTTCGACCCGGTCGTGAAGTTCGTCAACGGCTACCGCGCCAAGCCGCGGCGCGTCACCGACCGGATCTACCAGTCCTGCGGCATGTACGAGCCGCTCATCACGCCGAACCGCTCGATGGCCAACGTCTTCGCCGACGCCGGCATGGAGGTCCGCTACCGCGAGGCGCGCGACGGACACAACTGGGAGAACTGGCGGGACCGGCTGCGGGAGGCGCTGACCTGGCTCTATCCCGGCGACCAGCGGTTCGTCTACGAGTGAGGGGCGGCGAATGACCGACCACCTGGCGACGGCCGTCGCCGACCACATGCCGAGGGCACGGACCGATCTCGAGCGGCTCGTCGCATACCGGTCCGTCGCGGACCAGCGGCTCGTCCCGCGCGAGGAGTGCCACGCAGCGGCCGACGCGGTGGCCGAGCTGTTCGGCGAGGTGGGTCTGGCGGTGGAGCAGGTCGAGACCGCCGACGGCAGCCGGGCCGTGCTCGGCAGCTCGCCGGCGCCGCCGGGTGCTCCGACAGTGCTGCTGTACTCCCACTACGACGTGCAGCCACCCGGTGACCTGGGCGAGTGGGACGGCTCGCCCTGGGAGCTGGTCGAGCGGGACGGCCGGTGGTATGCGCGGGGCGCCGCCGACTGCAAGGGCAACCTCGTCATGCTGCTCACCGCGTTGCGGGCGCTGCCGCGCCCGTGGCCGGTCGGGGTGCGGATGGTGTGCGACGGGTCGGAGGAGATGTCGACCGGTGGTCTCGAGCGGCTCGTGCAGGACCGGCCGGAGCTGTTCGCCGCCGACCTCATGCTGATCGCCGACTCGGGCAACATCGAGCAGGGCGTCCCGACCGCGACGGTGTCGTTGCGGGGCACCGGGAGCGTGGTCGTGACGGTGCGGACGCTCGACGGTCCGGTGCACTCCGGGATGTTCGGTGGCGCGGCTCCCGACGCTCTCGCCGCGCTCGTCCACGTGCTCGCGACTCTGCGCGACGAGCTCGGTGACACGACCGTCGCCGGGCTGGATTCGAGCGGCCGCTGGGCGGGTGCGGACTACCCGGCCGACCGGTTCCGGCGTGATGCCGGGGTGCTCGGGGGCACGCCCCTGCTGGGTTCCGGGTCGGTCGCCGACACGCTTTGGGCGCGGCCCGCGGCGACGATCCTCGCGATCGACGCGCCCCGCGTCGCCGCGGCCACCGCTGCGGTGCAGGGGACAGCGCGGGCCATGGTCAACCTGCGGGTTCCTCCCGGACAGGACGCCGCGGAGGCCCAGCGGCTGCTCGTCGAGCACCTGCGGGCGGCTGCTCCGTGGGGTGTCGAGGTGGAGGTCGAGCCCCGAACCCTCGGTCAGCCCTTCGCCGCGCGGACCGACGGACCCGGCTTCGCGGCACTGGCGGCGGCGATGGAGCAGGCGTTCGGCCGGCCGCTCACGACGGTCGGGCAGGGTGGCGCGATCCCCCTGTGCAGCCGGCTGCACGAGGCGCACCCCGATGCCGAGATGCTCCTGTTCGGCGTCGAGGAGCCGGCCTGCCGGATCCACTCGCCCGGCGAGTCGGTGGACCCACGCGAGATCGAGAGCACCGCATACGGACTGGCGCTGCTGCTGGACTCGCTGGCGGCCGACCCGACCTGACGTGGTGTCAGCCGGGGGCTGCACGCCGCGCTCGGCACCACACCGACGTCCCCGCCGCGCCACCCTCCCAACCCGTGGTGCCAAAGGAGGGCTGCACGCCGCGCTCGGCACCACAGCGACGTCACCGCCGCGCCACCCTCCCACCTCGTGGTGCCAAGGGAGGGCTGCACGCCGCGCTCGGCACCACACCGGCGTCACCGCCGCGCCACCCTTCCAACCCGTGGTGCCAAGGGAGGGCTGCGCGCCGCGCCCGACAACCACAGCATCACCGCCGCCTCAGGCGTGGACCCGGCCGTTGAGCAGCCCTCCCAGCGCCTCGGCCTCGGCGACCGTGTTGTGGACGTGGAACGACAGCCGGAGCCGCCCGGCGCGCACGCTCGCGGTGGCGCCCGCGTCCGCGAGCAGCCGTGGGACCGCATCGTCGGCGACGAGTGAGACGATCGCGCTCGGACCCGGCTCGAGCCCTGCCGCGCGCGCGAACGCCGACTCGGCCTCGAGCGCGTGCCGGTGCAAGGGGTCCGGGCCGACCTCGGTCAGGAACCGCAGCGACGCGTGCGTCCCCACCCAGGAGAACCAGGACGGGGAGACGTCGAAGCGGCGGGCGTCGTCGGCGAGCCGGAGCGGCAGTCCGTAGATCGACTCCCATGGCCGGCGACCCGCGTACCAACCGGCCTGCCCGGGCATGATGGCGTGCAGCCGGTCCTCGCGCACGGTCAGGAACGCCGTGCCGCGCGGGGAGAGCAGCCACTTGTATGCGCCGCACACCGTGAACGCGAACCGCCCCGCCTCGACGGGGAGCCAGCCCGCCGCCTGGGTCAGGTCGACGAGGACGTCGACATCGTGCTCGTCGGCAGCGGCGGCGATCGCGTCGAGGTCCGCGATGCGACCGTCCGAGGACTGCACGGCCGAGACGACGACGAGGTCGAGCCCGGGGTGGATGGCGTCCGCCAGGCCGTCGAGCGGCACCTCGGTGACCACGACCCCACGCTCGCTCTGTGCGGCGAACGGGAAGGTCACGCTCGTGAACTCACCTGTGGCCGTGAGGATCGCCGAGCCGTCCGCGACCGACCCGGCGACGAGACCGACGAGCGGGCTCACCTGGTGTCCGATGGAGACGGTGGACGGATGGACGCCGGTGAGCGCCGCATACAGGTTCCTCGTCTCGGCGATGACGGGGTCGAACGCGGTCGCGTCCAGCTGTCCCCGGCGCCAGTCCTCGAGCACCGCGTCCATCGCCTCGACGGTCGCCCGCGGCGGCAGACCCGACGTCGCCGTTGCGAAGTACGGTCCGTCCGGGGCGAAGTGCGCGGCCCAGGGCCAGTCGTCGGTCATGGACCGACCCTAGAGGGTGCGGGAGACCGAGCTCCCCGCTCAGGCGGCCAGGACGAGGTTGCCGCGGGAGTCCATCCGGCAGGTCTGCGGGGCGCCGCACCAGCACTCGTAGGTGAGCTCGAGGTCCTCGCCGGTGTTCTTCAGACCGAGGATCTGGCTGGGGAAGATGAGCATGCGCTTGCCGCACTCGGTGCACTCGCGAGCGAACATCAGGGGGTCCTCCTCTTCGGGGGTGATGGATGAAGGTGTGACGCCGTTGTCCTACTGACGAGTATGGGTGAGTTCGACCTATAGCGCTAGCGCCCAGTTTCCTCTCTGATCCATAGGCTTAGCCTATGGCTACGCTCCACCAGCTGCGCTGCTTCCTCTCCGTCTACGAGCACGGCTCGTTCACGGCCGCGGCCGAGGACCTCGGGTACGCCCAGCCGTCCATCTCCGAGCAGGTGCGCGCGCTGGAACGGTCCTACGGCGTCGAGCTCTTCACCCGCGTCGGACGCGGTGTCACACCGACCCCGGCCGGCGAGACCCTGCGGCCGTTGGCCGAGCTGACGATCGGCGCGGCCGAACAGGCCGACCGTGCCCTGCGGTCGGTGCGCACCCTCGAGTCGGGCACGGTCCGCTTCGGGGTGTTCGGCACGGCCCGCCTCTACATGGGCGCCCAGCTCGTCGCCGACATGCTCGAGCGGCATCCCGGCGTGCGGGTCGAGCTCATCGGGCAGAACTCGACCGAGGTCGAGGAGCACCTGCGACGCGGCTACATCGAGGCGGCCATGATCGGCGTCGACCAGCTCTCCACAGAGGGCCTGCACGTCGTGCCCGTCGCCCGCGAGGAGCTCGTCTATCTGTCCATGGACCCGGAACGCACGGCGCGTCCGGTGGCGGCGCCCGACCTCGGCCGCGCCCCGCTCGTCATGCCCGAGACGACGTGGCGGGCCACCGACCCCATCCGGGCCCAGCTGCGGCGGATGGTGCGGGAGGCGGGCGTCAACCCGGAGACCCGGATCGAGGTCGAGGACGTCGAGACGGCCGTCGAGCTCGTCGGGCGAGGGCTCGCCGACACCATCGTCGGCAAGGGCGTGGTCACCGAGGTCGTCGACCGACTCGCGCCCGGCGCCCACTGGGCGAGTCTCGAGCCGCGGCAGTACGGAACGCTCGCGATCGTGCACCGCGCCGGGGCGACCCTCTCCCCTGCCGCGCAGGTGATGGTGCACCTCGCGACCCGGCGGATCCAGGAGGTGCTCGAGCCGATCGCACCCGCCCCCGACCGCCGTGGGCGGGCCCGTCGACATTGAGCTCGGAGCCGTCCGGTCCGGGCGCACCTCAGAGCAGGGCGATGACGTCCTGGACGCCGCCGACGACCGAGGCGTACTCGCCCTCGGTGAGCTCGCCCTCGTCCAGGAGCCGGTCCGCCGCGGTGATGACCTCGCCGAGCTGGTCCGCGGCGTTCGGGCCCTGCAGGCCGTTCGACGCCGGCTGCCAGAGCCGGTCGAGCTCGGCCCGCGCGTCCTCGTCGGCGACGGCCGCGATCATCGAGCTCGTGGAGGCCACCGCCTCGTCGAGGGCCGCCTGGTCCTCGGGTGGCTCCGGTGCGGTGTCGGTGGGCGCGGCCGGCTCGGTCGTCGGCTCGAGGGTCGGCGTCACGGTCACGGTCGAGGTCGAGGTGACCACGCTCGTCGTCGGCGACCCCCCACCGGTCGTCACGGTCTGCGTCTCGGTCGGCGTCGGCTCGGCCCCGTCGTCCGGTGACAGCAGCGGCCAGGCGAGCAGTCCGGCGATGGCCAGCAGCGCCGCTGCCGCGACCCACCACAGCGCGCCCCCGCGGCGGCGACCGGAGGGCTCAGGTGTGGGACGAGCGGGAGGAGGCACCGCATACCGCTCGGTCCCGGTGGTGACCCGGGTGGGAGCCGCGCCCGCCGCCATGACCGCGGTCTCGGCCGGCTCGGGGCTCAGCTCCCCGCCCTCGAGCACCCGGGCGACCTCGGCCGCGGTCGGCCGGCGGGCCGGGTCCTTGGCCAGCATCCGGTCCAGCAGCGCGACCAGCCGCGGCGGCGCGTCGTCCCGAAGGTCGGCCAGCGAAGGCGGCGGGTCGTCGATGTGAGCGCGCATCAGCGCCAACGCGTTCGCCGAGCCGAACGGCGCCGATCCGCTCGCCAGGGCGATGAGCAGCGCGCCGAGGGAGTACACGTCGCTCGCCGGGCCGACCGGGCGACCCATGGCCTGCTCCGGCGACATGTATGCGGCGGTCCCGATCGTCGTCTGCGGTGCGGTCAGGGTGGTGGTCGCCTCCTGCTCGAGCCGCGCGATGCCGAAGTCGACGATCGTCGGCACACCCCGGCTGACGACGACGTTGCCAGGCTTGATGTCGCGGTGCACGACCCCTGTCGCGTGCGCCGCGGCGAGGCCGCGCGCGACACCGGCGCCGATGCGTTCGACCTCGCCGAGCGAGAGTGAGCGGCCGGAGGCGATCAGGTCGGCGCAGCTCGGCCCGTCGAGCAGCTCCATGACCAGGTATGCGGTCCGCCCACCGTCGGCCTCGTCGGTGCCGGCGTCGTAGACGCTGACGACATTGGGGTGCGACAGTCCGGCCATCGCGACGGCCTCGCGCTGGAACCGGGCGCGGGTCGCGGCGTCGATGTGGCTGTCGAGGCGGACCCGCTTCAGGGCGACGTCCCGCTGCAGGGTGACGTCGCGGGCCCGCCACACCTCGCCCATCGCACCGACGCCCACCCGCTCCTCGAGGCGGTAGCGCCCCGCGACGAGGTCGATGTCCGGTGGCTGGCTCACCTGACGGCAGGCTCCTGGCCGTCCTCACTCACCATGGGCTTGCCTGCGGACTGCCAGGCGAGCATGCCGCCTTCGGCGTTGACGGCGTCGAACCCCTGCGCGACCAACCACTCGACGGCACGTCCGCTGCGGTTGCCGCTGCGACACATGATCGGGAGGGTGCCGTCGACCTCGGGCAGCTCACCGACGCGAGCGGGCAGCTCGGCCAGGGGGATGTGGATCGCGCCGGCGGCGTGACCGCGGTCCCATTCGTCCTGCTCGCGCACGTCGACCATCACGGCGTCATCGGCCAGGCCGGTCGCCGGCGTTCCGGGGGGCTCGGGGTTCATGAAGGACATGGGTCAATGACAGCACAGATCGTCACTTGAGGAACTTCGACGTCCGGCGATCGGCCAGGGGCTTGCCGCCCGTCTGGCACGTCGCGCAGTACTGCAACGACGAGTCCGCGAACGACACCTCCCGCACGACGTCACCGCACTCCGGGCACACCTCGCCGGCTCGCCCGTGCACGCGCATCCCGGCTCGCTTGGCGTCCTTGAGCTCGGCCGCGGGCTTGCCGCTCGCCGCCTGGACCGCAGCGGCCAGGGTGCCCCGGACCGCCGCATACAGGCGCGTGAGGTCGTCGTCGGACAGCCTGGCGGCGATCGCGAACGGGGAGAGCTTCGCGACGTGCAGGATCTCGTCGGAGTACGCGTTGCCGATGCCGGCGATGATCGACTGGTCCCGCAGCACACCCTTGACCTGCGCGTTGCGCGACCGCAGGATCCCGGCGAAGACGTCCTCGGTGAAGTCGTCGGCGAGCGGGTCGGGGCCCAGGCTCGCGATGCCCGGCACCTGCTGCGGATCGGCGGTGATGTATGCGGCGAGCCGCTTCTTCGTGCCGGCCTCGGTCAGGTCGAACCCGGCCCCGTCGGAGAGGGGGGACGTGAGGCGGACCCGAAGCGCGATCGGCGACTTGCCGGGGCGCAGCCGGGTGGCGGGCATCTCGTCGTACCAGCGCAGCCAACCGGCCCGGGCCAGGTGGAAGATCAGGTGCGTCCCGCCGCAGTCGAGGTCGATGAACTTGCCGTGCCGCGTGGCGGACTCGACGGGCGCGCCGACCAGCGCCTCGGGAGGGGGCGAGTAGGTCTTCAGCACCGTGATCGAGCCGAGCTCGACCCCGGTGACGGCCTCACCGACGGCGCGCTCGGCGAGGAAGTCGACCAGCGCCTGGACCTCGGGCAGCTCGGGCATGGGTCCATCTTGCCAACGCAGGGGTCATCCCGCCCGCCTTCGCCATCGCGCGAAGGATCGTGGTGGTGGGATCGGGTCGAAGTTGGAACGCCCGGAAAGCCGGGCGTTCGTCCTTCCACCGGACGGGCGGGAGGGATGGGATGAGCTCCCGGAGCCCGGTCGAGGCTCAGTGGTCGTCGCTCACGGGGTGCGGCGACTCCACGAACCAGTCGCTGTCCCGGTAGCGCGCCCAGGGGTCGATGTCTCCGCCGAGGGCGGCACGCAGCTGCACGGCGAGCTCCCACCCGTCCGCCGCCTCGACCACCGGCGTCTCCGGCAGCCCCCGGGCCGACGCGGCCGAGGCTGCGGTCAGGGCGCGGGGACCGTGGCTGACGACTTTCTCCCCGAGCCCCATCTCCCGCAGCGCGATGGCCCGGACGAGGTCGGGGTGGTGCTCGGCGAACTCGCGGTACAGGATCGGGTCCTGCTGGCCCGTGTCACCGACCAGGACCCAGCGGATGTGGGGCAGCTCGCGGGCGATCCGCCGCAGCTGGGCGCGCTTGTGGGCCGGGCCGGAGCGGAACCATCCCGAGTTCGTCGGACCCCAGTCGGTCAGCAGCAGCGGGCCCGCCGGGAACCCGTGATGGGTGATGAACCGCATCAGGTGCGGCGCGGTGTTCCACGCGCCGGTGCTGACGTAGATCACGGGAACCTCGGCGCCCATCTCCTCGCGCTCGATGCTCGTCGGCACCTCGTGCTCGCGGATGAACTCGCGGTACATCTCGGCCATTCCAGGCACCGGGCGACGCTCGGCCTCTTCGCGGACGAAGGTGTTCCAGAACGCCACGAGCGGCCGCGGCAGGTTGGTCGTGAGGATCGTGTCGTCGATGTCGCTGATGATCCCGAAGCGCTGGGCCGAGGCGATGACGTTCACCGGCGCCTCGACCGAGACCGCCCGCGGGGACTCGAGGACGACGTGGTGCCATCCGGGCAGCAGCCCGTGGCCGCGGATCGTCAGGTCGACCAGTCCGGAGCGGTCGGTGCGGGTGGTCACCTCCCGGTCGGAGAACCGCACCGTGACCGGCACGCCCGCAGCCGGCGCCGTCATGAAGGCCCGCCACCCGCGGGTCTCCTCGTCGGCGTGCCGCAGTTCCTCGTCGGTGGCCTCGACGTCGGCCGCCGCGGTCTCGTCCGGGGTGCGGGTGAACAGCACCCGCCCGAGCACTCGAAGGAAGCCTGCGGACCCGTAGCCCGTGTAGGCGATGATCTTGTGCTGCCAGCCGCGCTCGGTCAGCTCGTCGGCGATGCGACTCTTGATCGCGTCCTCGATGACGGCTGCGCGGTGCGGTCGAGCCATGATCCGAGCCTAGATGCTCAGGACGGGCTCTGCTCCGGCTCGACGTGGGTATACGTGCCGGTGACGATGCGCTGGGCCAGGTCGCGCACCTTGATGTTGCGGTTCTGGCTGTGCCTGCGGATGATCTCGAAGGCCTCGTGCTCGGAGATGCCCCGCACGCCCATGAGCACGCCCTTGGCCTGTTCGATGACCGCGCGACTGCCCATGGCCTGCTCGAGCTGGGCGGCGAGGGTGCGTGCGCCGATGATCTCCTGGGCGGCGGCGACGGTGTCCGCGCAGCGTTGAGCCGCCATCCGGACCAGCGTGGTGTCCAGGTCGTCGAAGACCCCGGCGCCCTGCGCATACAGGTTCAGTGCGCCCAGTGCCTCGTCGTCGGCGACCAGGGGAACCGCGAGGAGCGACCGGTAGCCGTGCTCGAGCGCCTGGGTCGTGAAGGCCGGCCAGCGGTCGAGGGCCTCACCGAGCGTGGCGCGGTTCTCGCGCCGGTTGCGGTAGGCGTCCAGACAGGGCCCGTCGCCCACGGCGTACTGGATCCCGTCGACCTCGAGGGTGCGGGCCGTCGTGTACGCGGCCGTCCGTGGGATCGAGTCGACCAGGAGGGTGATCCCCACTTCGTCGCAGCGGTCGACGGCCTCCTGCACCGCGTGCACGACGGTGCTGAGGTAGCTCTCGAGCTCGTCCGCGTCGCGGACCACGCCGGCGAGGCGCTCCATCAACGCCGCCCCGAACGGTTCGGGCGAGGTGCTCGACGGACCGACCGGGTCGGAGGGGAGGTCGCTTCGGGTGATGACGTCTTCGGACATAGCAGGTGAGACCTTTTGGCAGCCGTGCAGGCACGGTCGAACTGGCAGGGGAGGGCGTCGACTGGACCCCCTCGGACCGCAAGATACACCTGCGTCGGGTGGGTGAGGGAGGTCAATACCTCTGTATGCGGTTCTCTAGTGTCCATACTAGAGAGCGGTAGCGATGGGTCGAGACCGACACGTGCGCGGGGTTCCGCCGCAGCGCGGGGTCGTCCGAACGACGATCTGTGGTCATCGGGTGCCCTCACACGCCTGGATAATGAGCCGGTGACAGACTCGCACGCCATCGCCCCCACCCAGCGCCCGGGGATGGGCGCGGTGCCCTATGACGGCGGGACCTCCTTCCGCGTCTGGGCGCCGCACGCATCCGAGGTGTTCGTCACCGGCGACTTCAACGGATGGCACGGTCGCTCCCACGGGCTCGGCCGTGAGGACGGCGGCTACTGGTCCATCGAGGTTCCGGGAGCCCACCACGGTCAGCAGTACCAGTACGTCATCACCCGGGACGGGGCGGACGACCTCTGGCGGATCGATCCGTACGCCAGGATGGTCACCAACTCGGTCGGCAACGGCGTCATCTACGACCACCGTGCCTTCGACTGGTCGGGGGACGACTTCGACACCCCGGTCTGGGACGACCTCGTGATCTACGAGCTGCACATCGGCACCTTCGCCGCCGAGGGCCACGAGCGCGGCACCTTCGAACGGACCCGGCAGCGGCTCGGGTACCTGCGCGACCTCGGCGTCTCGGCGATCCACGTCATGCCGCCGTTCGAGTTCGCCGGCGACCAGTCCTGGGGCTACAACCCGGCGCACATCTTCTCGGTCGAGTCGGCCTACGGCACGCCGGACCAGTTCAAGCTGCTCGTCAAGGAGGCGCATCAGCACGGCATCGCCGTCATCCTCGACATCGTCCTGAACCACCTCGGCCCCTCCGACCTCGCGATCTGGCAGTTCGACGGCTGGGCCGAGAACGACAAGGGCGGCATCTACTTCTACAACGACCACCGCTCCAACACCCCGTGGGGCGACACGCGTCCCGACTACGGGCGGCCCGAGGTCCGGGCCTTTCTGCGCGACTGCGTGCTGGAGTGGCTCGAGCAGTACCACGTCGACGGGCTGCGCTTCGACGCGGTCAACTACATCCGCAGCATCGACGGGATCACCCACGACGAGGGCAACCAGATCCGCGAGGGCTGGGAGTTCCTGCAGTGGCTGCGCGACGAGATCGACTCCCGCCAGCCGTGGAAGTTCACGATCGCCGAGGACCTGCAGCGGCTGTCCGCCATCGTCAAGCCCACCGCCGAGGGCGGCGCCGGCTTCTCCGCGCAGTGGGACGCCGACTTCGTCCACACCGTGCGGGCGGGGATCATCGAGCCCGACGACGCCGACCGCCATGTCGACGGCATCGCCTCGGCCGTGCACGGGCCCCTCGACGTGCCGTGGACGAGCCGCGTGCTCTACACGGAGAGCCACGACGAGATCGCCAACGGCAAGGCCAGGGTCCCCGAGTCGATCCATCCCGGGGACGCCGACTCGTGGTGGGCGAAGAAGCGCTCGGCCATCGGCTCGGCGCTCGTCATGACGTCACCCGGGGTGCCGATGATCTTCCAGGGTCAGGAGATGCTCGAGGACTCCTACTTCCGCGACGACGAGTGGCTCGACTGGTCCAAGGTCGACGCCAACACCGGGATCGTCGCGCTGCACCGCCACCTGATCAGCCTGCGCCGCAACCGCGAGGGCCGCACCGCCGGGCTGCGTGGTCCGGGGCTGACGATGCTCCGGGTCGACGACGAGCGCAAGATCCTGGTGTTCCACCGCTTCCACCACGGCGGGCCCGGGGACGACGTCATCGTCGCGGTCAACCTCACCGACCAGCCGGTCCCGGAGTACGCAGTGGGACTGCCCGCCCCGGGACCGTGGGCGGTGGAGCTGAACTCCGACGCCGAGCTCTACTCGCCGGACTTCGGCAGCCACGAGGTCTGGGACGTCACCGCTGACGGCCCCGCGATGGACGGGTGCGAGCAGTCCGGCGTCCTGACCTTGGGTCCCTACGGCGTCGTCATCTTCTCCCGCGCCGGCTGAGTCCGGCGCACGGGTCACCGGCCCTGGCTGAGCACCAGGGCCGTGGCGTAGGACAGCGACGTGCCTCCGTCCACGTCGTCCGGTCCGTAGGCGGCGAGCGCCTCGGCGGCCCCCTCGGGGTCGACGAGCGATCGTCCGAGAACGACGTAGTCGGCGAGCGGCGCGTTGGGCTCCTGCGCCGGCACCGCGTCGCTCAGCGCCTGGACCGCCTCCGGACGGGTGGCCAGGTAGTCGAGCTGGGTCGGGTTCATCGGGATCAGCTGGATGCCCACGATCGCCGACGGCTCGGCACTGAAGAACGTCGCGAAGTCGCGCTTGCCCTGCCAGTTCAGGCTGACGACCGGCTGGCCGAAGCTCTCGTCGACCTCGGGGTCGATCCAGTAGTCGAGCGCGCTCGTCGTCTCCTGAGAGAGCAACCAGAGGGCGTGCTCGGTGAGGTCCGCGTCACCGGCGGCCTGAGCCCACAGGGACAGACCCACCCAGGCGTTGACCGCCTCGGACGAGGACTCCTGGTTGTTGCCGTCCGCGAACGGCGCAGGTCCGCTCGCCCACGAGTGGCCCCGCCACTCGTCGAAGACCCGGTTCTGGGGGAACTGGCTCGACGCCGTGGGCGCACCGTAGTCCAGGGCCACGAGGTCGGCCACGGTGCGCCACCGGTCCACCAGATCGGGTTCGGCCGCCGCGAGGACGCCCGCCGCATAGAGCATGTGGCCGTAGTGGAAGTGGTGGTCGTTGAACTCGTCCGAGCCGTAGGCAGGGGCCTGGCCGACCAGTCCGCCGAGGTGGTCGTCATAGGTGAAGCACCGCTCGGTGCGGCCCGTGCACCCCGCGGGGTCGAACCAGAGGTCGAGCTGCTCCACGAGCGGCTCGCGAACGTCCTCGGCCAGGTCGTCACGGCCGAGCTGGTCGGCCAGCAGGTAGAGGTTGGCTGCGCGCTGCAGTTCCTTGCCGCCGTGGTAGCTGTCCGGCGCGTCGAAGCGCAGCGCAGCGACGTCGGCCTCGAGCAGGCCCTCGACGCGCTCACGCTCGGAGTCGTCCAGGCCGCTCAGGTCGAGCTCGGAGACCGGCTCCTGCAGGGGCACCGTCGTCGTGACCTCGGTGCCGGAGACGAGGCGGACGTCCCCGAGGACCGAGGGGTATGCGGTGGCCAGCTGCTCCGTTCCGCTCACCGTCTTGCGCGGAGCGACCCCGATGACGGTGCCGGACCCCTCGGCGGTCCGGTAGGACAGAGTGGTCGTCGCGGCATCCGCGCCGACGCCCGGGGTGGCCTCGGTGGACTCGAGCAGGACGGCGCCGTCGCGGATCGCCGCCAGCTCGGCACTGCCGGCGCCGGGAGGCTCCGCGAAGGCGTGCACGCTCGAGCCGTCGGCGAGCTCGAGAGCCGCTCCATCGACGCGGGCACCCTCGCCCAGCACGATCCGGTATGTCGTCCCGCCGACGCTGAGCCGCAGGTCGTCACCATCGGCCTCGACGCCGTCCGGCAGGGTCACCCGCTGGTCTGCGGTGGCGACGTACTGGGCGTAGGGCCAGCCCTCCGCCAGGGTGAGCTCACCCACGGACGCGCCGTCCTTCGAGTAGTCGAACCGGGCCGAGACCGCGTCGAGGCGTCCCAGCTCGTAGTCGTCGGCGGCCAGCCCGAGGGGCAGGTGGTCCGGGTGGGCCGCCATGACGACCTTGGCCTGGGTCGTGGGCACGGGCAGGCCCAGGGTCACCGTGTCTGCCGCGAGCCGGGCGCTGAGGATGCCGGTGAAGATCGGCCGGTCCTCCGGCGCGAAGACCGCCGGGGAGACCCATGAGTTCGTCGGGGGGTTGACGCCGTCGGCGACGGCGACTCGACCGCCGTACGGCCCGGTGACCGTCGGGATGTCACCGAGATCGACGTCGGTACGGGCGTCACCGGCCGCACCCGCGGCCGACGTCTGCCCGTCCGGGCTCGTGGCTGTCGGGTCCGGCGAGCCGCAGCCCGAGAGCAGGACCCCTGCCCCGACGAGCAGGGCGGTGGCTGAGAAGATTCGGGGGGCCGGGAGTCGGCGGGTCGAAAGTCGGCGGGTCGAGAGTCGGCGGGTCATGCGCGGTACTCCCTCGGGCTGAGCAGGTCGGTCAGCCGCTGCGCCGCCCACGCGCCGACACCGCCGTCGTCGGCGAGCTGCAGGGTCGCGGTCACCGGGGCCCCGCTCGCGAGACCCGTCGTCTCCACGTCGGCGTCGACGCGGGACCGGATCACCGCGGTCGTCCCGGCGTCGGTCTCTTCGAACACCAGCTCGTAGACTTCGGCCTCGACGGTGCTGCCGGCCGGCAGAGTGACTTCGACCGGAGTGTCCATGGAGAGCCGCGCATACCGGCCGGCGGTCATCGGCACGTTGGCCCGCACCCGAAGGCTGTCGTCGAGGGTGATCGTCGTGATCTCGGAGTTGGCCGGCACGAAGGAACCGACGCCGTAGGGCAGTGCCCCGACGGTGCCGTCGGCGGTGGCGACGAAGATCATCGTGTCGTCCTCGGCCACCGTGTAGCCGACACCCTCCTCGTTGAACGAGACGGTCTCGCGAGCCTGCTGAAGGGTCGGGGACTGCAGCCGGAAGAGCTCGTCGCCGGCCTTGACCTGCTGGCCGGTGCGAACCGCGACGTCCTCGATGACGCCCGAGAAGGCGGTGCCGACGACAGCCGTGTCGGATTCGATGACGGCGGAGCTCGCCTCGAGGGCGTGGGCGCGTTCGTAGGCGTGGACGAGGCCGAAGCCGGCGACGCCGGTCAGCAGAGCGGCTCCGACCACGAAGGTCAGAAGAGTTCGAAGGTTCATGTCAGGAGTCCTTGGGGGTTGTGGGTCAGCGGCCGGAGACGGAGGTGGCCAGGTCCGCGTTGCGGTCGCGCCTGGTGCGGTGCCGTCGAGCGGCTCTCGAGTCGTGGGTGGGGGCGGCCGTGGCCGCCGGCTGGGCTGGGTCGAGCTCGGAGTGGGTGAGCTCGGAGTCGGTGAGCTCGGAGTGGGTGAGCTCGGAGTCGGTGAGCTCTGAGTCGGACGTGGGCTCGGAGTCGGCCCCCGACCGGGCGTCGGCAGCGGACCGCGCCTCGGGGCGGGGCTCCGCCTCGGGCGCCCGGCGTGCGTGGCGGCGCAGCCGCACCGCCTCCTGGACCGCCAGTCCGAGGAAGATCGTCAGAACGACGGTGTTGAGGATGTTCCAGCCCAGCGCGATCGAGAACGTCGCGGTCCACTCCGAGACCCAGACCCCGACGACGCTGGTGACGAGGAGGAACACCCACATGAGCGCCTGCGGGACGATGAAGTTGAACGGTGACCGGGCCCGCCCGGCCTTGCCGGTGACGTGCCAGGCGCGGTCCCGGCCGAAGAGGGCGTTGAAGAACGCACGGATGTAGAGCGGGAAGGATGCGGTCGCCAGGACCAGGGTCTCCCAGCGGAAGGACCCGATGGTGTAGACGGCGACGAGGATCTGCATCAGGTAGAAGCCGGAGTAGTACAGCGCCCACTGCCAGAGCGGCAGGCTCGGGTTGATCGGCGTCAGCCCGAGGTAGATCTGGAGCGCTGGGAGGGTGAGCAGCAGGAACGTCACCAGGCCACCGGTGTAGAAGACCGAGGTGGCGAAGTACTGCAGTCGCTGGTCGACGCTGAGCTTGCGGTCGCGGAGCGGGTTGTTGCGGAAGAACACCTCGAACGCCCCCGTGGCCCAACGCACCTGTTGCTTCGTGTAGGCCTCGATCGTCTCCGGGGTGTCGCCGATGGCGAGGATCGTCGGGATGTACACCGACTGCCAGCCCTCCTGGTGCAGCCGGATTGAGGTCCAGATGTCCTCGGACTTGGACTTGTCGTAGATCCCGCCGATCTCCTCGACCGCGCTGCGACGGAATGCCACGTTCGTGCCGACGCAGAACGCCGAGTTGAACCGGTTCTTGCCGGGCTGGATCAGGGAGTAGAACACGGTCTGCATGAAGCCGGCGCCGCGGGAGATGAAGTTGTCGACGTTGCCGTAGACCTGTGGGGTCTGGACGAACGCCACGGAGTCCTTGGCGAAGAAGGGGAGGGTCTCGACGAGGAAGTCGGGGCTCGGGACGAAGTCGGCGTCGAGGATGACGAAGAACTCCCCCGAGGTGTGGCGCAGGGCGTGGTTGATGTTGCCCGCCTTGGCGCCCTTGTTGCCGGGCCGGGTCAGGTAGTGCACGCCCTCCTCGGCCGCCAACCGCTCGACCTCGGCCGAGCGACCGTCGTCGAGCACCCACACCTCGTGCTGCCCGCGGATCTCCGCCGCCGCACGCACCGTGCGGCGGATCGTCTCGACCGGTTCGCCGTAGGTCGTGATGAAGACGTCGACGCTGACCGGACGGCCGTCCAGCTGCATCCGGTCATCGAGCACCAGGGCCCGGTCGAGGTCGAGGTCGAACGACGTCGGCAGGAACAGGTCACGCTGGGCGGCGTGGAAGGCGAAGTCGCGCGGGTCGTGCGTGCTCGACAGCTGAGTCCAGAGCGACACGAGGACGAGGAACATCATGATGCCCTCGCTGACGATGACGATGAGCCACGGAAGCAGGTCGCCGACGTTGCTGGGCCGGGCGAGGAAGGACAGGTACAGCAGCACCCCCAACGTCGCGAGGAGCACGAGCATCGTCAGGGACGGCGACTGCAGGTCGCGGTGCACGACTCCGAGACCGGACACCTGCTCGCGCCAGCGACGGGCGCTCTCGGTCTCCGGTTCGGGGTGGTTGAGCCGCTCCGCGAGCCAGTCATCGTCGTGCTGGTCGAGGCGCGGCTCGAGATGCGAAGGGGCAGGGTGAGGTCGGGACAAGAGTCCACTCCTAGGGTCAGAACGGTCGACCAGGGCGACGGCGCAAGGCGTCGTTGCCCTCGGTGATGATGCTGACCCCCCTGGTCATGTGCGAATCTTCAACCCTGCGCCATCCAAGCGGGTCGAGTCAAACCGAGTCGGGCGACGGATCCAGTGGGAGGCGGATCTCGCGCGTCGATGGCGCCATGTCGACCGACCTGCCAGGCTGAACCCATGAGCGACCGCAGCACCGCCGTCCCGACCCACCAGCCGGCCGAGCCGCAGCCCCTCCGGAAGATCCGGCTCGTGCTCGCGCTGCTGGCTTCGGCGACCGCGGTCGGAGGCCTGGTCGAGCTGGCGATGCTCCGGCACTGGGACGAGGTGATCCAGATCCTGCCCTGGATCGTGCTCGTGGTCGTCGCCGTCGTCGGGGTCCTCACCGCGCGCGGTGGGTCGACCCGAGTGGCCCAGGCCACCGGGCTCGCGGCACTCCTGACCGGGGGTATCGGCGTACTCATCCACCTGAGCGAGAACCTCGACTACGGGGAGGACCTCGCACAGTACGCCCAGACCTGGGAGACCCAGCCGTTCCTCGAGCGGCTCTGGCTCGTGCTCAACGGCACCGTGACGTACGCCCCGACACTCGCGCCTGGGATGGTCGCCCTGTCCGGCGTGATCCTGTTCATCGCGGTGCTCGACCGCCGCTGACCCGGACCCCTCACCCGGGCGGGGTGGAGCTGTGCTGAGCCGTGCGCGCCACCTTGCGGTCGGTGAGCACGATGTGGATCCCGAGCGCGGTGCCGGCGACGACCGCGAAGGTGAAGAACACCATCGCGATGGCGGGGAAGCCGAAGATCCGTGAGTCGGTGTCGACGCGCATCATCATGGCCGCCCCGATGATCGTCGCCGCGATGATCAGGCCGAGCGTCAGCCGGTTGGCGATCCGCTGGAGCACGAGGTGCAGCCGGTGCTCGTCGATCGCCTCGACGTGCAGCGTGAACTCGCCCTGGGCGAGCGAGTCGAGGATCCGGTTGGCGCGCTTCGGCAGCTGTGCGGTGAACTCCTTGGCCTCGATCGCGGCCGTGAGCAGTCCTCCGGGTGACGTCTTCAGCGAGCTCGCGAAGATCTCGCTGACGTTGTCGCGGATCGCCTCGGCCGGCGCGAAGTCCGGGTCGAGGTGCGAGGTGGCCTGGTCCAGGTTCAGCAGAGCCTTGCCGATCATCGACATCTCGGCGGGGGGCCGCAGCCCGTGCTCACCGGAGAGACGGGACAGCTCGACGAGCACCGTCCCGGCCTCCATGTCGGCCCCGCTCGCCACCGACTCGCTGACCAGGTGCGCGACGTCGTCGCGGAAGGCGGCGGCGTCGTACCCGTCGACCGGATGGCCCATGTCGGCGAGGATCCGAGCGGTCTCCTCGCCGTCGCCGTCGCTGATCACGAGCAGGAGCTTGATCACCTGCTCCTGGATGCGTGCGGGAACCGACGCGACCATGCCCAGGTCGAGCAGCGCGAGCCGCCCGTCATCGGTGATGAGCAGGTTGCCGGGATGCGGGTCGGCATGCAGGATCCCGTCGTCGAGGATCATCCGCAGATAGCAGCGGAACAGTTGCTCGACGATCGGCCGGGTGTCGAGCTCCATCAGGGCGAGGGGACCGAGGTCGGTCACCTTGCGACCGTCGATGCGCTCCATCGTCAGGACGCGGCCGGTCGTCAGCTGCAGCACGGGCTCGGGCACCACGAGCCGGTCGTAGTCCTCGGTCAGCTCGATGAACCGCAGCAGGTTCTTGGCCTCGCGCCGGTAGTCGAGCTCACCGACGAGGGATCGGCGGAACTGGGCGAGCAGCTGGGCCAGGCCGTACTGCTTCCCCACGCTCGTGCGCTTGTCGGCCGTGTCGGCGATGGTTCCGAGCACCTCCATGTCGCCGCGCACCGTCTCGCGCACGTCGGGGCGCTGCACCTTGACGACGACATCGCGGCCGGTGCGGGTCACCGCCCGGTGCACCTGTCCGAGCGAGGCCGCCGCGAGCGGCTCCTCGTCGAACTCGGCGAAGAAGTCGCGGATCCGCCCGTCCAGCTCGCTCTCGACGATCTCCCGCACCTGCTCGAAGGGGAACGGCTGCACGGTGTCCTGCAGTCGGGTCAGCGCCTCGGTGTATGCGGCGGGCAGCAGGTCGAACCGCGTCGAGAGGAGCTGGCCCATCTTGATGTACGTCGGACCCATCGCCTCGAGGTCGCGGGCGAACTGTTCGGCGGTCCCGGACCCGTCCGACCCGGCGGCGGCCCCGCCTGCGGAGGCCGCACCGACGGCGAACTCATCCGCCTGCACACCGGAGACCAGGTCGGACCGTCCGTAGCGCAGGAGGAGGCGGACGAGGTCGGCGTAGCGGCTGCGGGTGGCTGTGCTCATCCGCCCATCATTCCCCAGGCTTGTCATCGCTCCGGTTCACGGGCCGACGCACGTCCCGCCCACGCCCTGCCATATGCTGCTCTGCCATGGTGGCGACGACGCCTTTCCACGAGCGGCTCAGCGAGCTGAACGACCAGCACCTGTACACGCACTGGCAGGGCCACCTCTCCGCGTTGCGCTACTCGCACGCCCCCAAGCACGAGTACTTCGCCGTCCGGCACGGGGTCGGGATCTTCGACACCTCGCCGCTCTACAAGTACCGAATCAGCGGTCCGGACGCCGAGCGCTTCCTCTCCGGTGTTCTCGTACGCGACGTGAGCGGCCTGCGCGAGGGGCGCGCCGCATACACCCTCTGGTGTGACGACCGCGGGTTCGTCATGGAGGACGGCGTGCTGTTCCGGCCTGGGCCGGAGGACCTGCTGCTGACCTCCGCGCGGCCGGCGCTGGCCTGGCTGACCGCGCACCGCGGCGCGCTCAAGGTCGACCTCGAGGACGTGACGGACGACTACGGGATCCTCGCGGTCCAGGGGCCGCGCTCGGCCCGGGTCCTCGGCTCGCTGACCCCGGCGGTCGCCGACCTGCGGTGGTTCGGGGTCGTGGGCGCGACCATCGCGGGCGCCGAGGTGACGCTGTCGCGGACCGGCTTCACCGGCGACCTCGGCTATGAGGTCACCGTGCCGCGGCGGCACTGCCGCGACGTCCTCGACGCGATCCTGGAGGCCGGCCGGGAGCACCAGCTGCGGCCGTTCGGCGAGGAGGCCCTCGACATGCTCCGCATCGAGGCCGGCCTGCCGCTCATCGACGTGGAGTGGACCGACTCGACACTGGCCTGGAGCGACGAGCAGCGAGTCACGCCGACCGAGCTCGGCATGGGCTGGATGCTGCGCGGGGTCCGTGAGGGGAGGCGGTTCGTCGGCAGCGACGCGATCCGGCGCGAGCTCGAGACCGGCTCGAGCCGATGGGCCACGACCGGCATCGTCGTCGACTGGCGGGCCTGGGACCGGCTGCACCGCGACGCCGGCCTGCTTCCGACCAAGGACGAGCACCCGCTGGGCTGGGAGTCGTGGCTGCGCGACGGCTCGGGCGAGCAGGTCGGCTACGCGACGAGCGTGATGTACTCGCCGGTCCGGCAGCGCCACATCGGGATCGCGCGGGTCCGGCCCGACCTCGCCGAGCCCGGCACCGCGCTGCATCTCGAGACCACGGTTCTGCACCGCACCGCGACGGTCGCGTGCACGGCCGTGGCGCTCCCCCACTTCGCCCCGCAGAGAAGGACAGGCCTGCCGTGAGTGAGACCGCCGTGAGTGAGACTGCCATGACCGAGAACCAGAGCCGCGACCTGGCCGCCGAGCAGTGGGACGCGATCGTCGTCGGAGGCGGGCACAACGGCCTGACGGCCGCCGCATACCTCGCGAAGTCCGGTATGCGCACGCTCGTCCTCGAGCAGCGTCACCTGGTCGGTGGTGCGGCGATCACCGAGGAGCTGCGGCCGGGCTTCTCGTTCACGACCTTCTCGTACGCCCTCAGCCTGCTCCGTCCGGAGATCATCCACGAGCTCGATCTGGTCGAGCACGGCTTCATGCCGCTGATGATGCCGTCCTCGTTCCACCCGACCGGGGACGGGGACTACCTGCTGTTCGGCGACGACACCGACCAGAACGTCCAGATGATCCGGCGGCACTCCCGGCACGACGCCGACGCCTACCTGCGCTTCAGCCACGACGTCGACCAGGTCGTCCAGGCGGTGCAGCCGCTGTTCGACAACGCCCCGCCCGACCTGTGGGGCACCGACCCGCAGGATGAGGCCGACGTGGCGTGGCTGTTGAAGCACCTGCGCGGGATCGACAAGCGGGTCATGCACAACGCGGTGCGGCTGCTGACCGGCAGCGCGGCGGACTTCGTCGAGGACTACTTCGAGCACCCGGCCATCGCCGGATACACCATCTCCTCGGGCGTCATCGGCTCCAAGGTCGGGCCGATGTCGCCCGGCTCCGGGCTCGTCATGCTGTTCCACAAGATGGGTGAGCACGACGGCCACCTCGGCTCGTGGGCCTTCCACCGCGGCGGCAACGGCGGGTTCACCCAGGTGCTCGCGCGGGCCGCACAGGCGTTCGGCGCGACGATCCGGCTCGAGTCACCGGTCGAGGCGGTGCTGACCCGCGACGGGCGGACCACCGGCGTGGCGCTGCAGGACGGCACGGAGTTCTCCGCGCCGGTCGTCGTGTCCGCGCTCGATGCCCGGCGCACCTTCACCCAGCTGGTCGATCCGCGTGAGCTGCCCGACGACCTCGTCGACGCCGTGCGCAGGACGAAGTACCGCGGGGTCTCGAGCAAGGTGAACTTCGCGCTCGACGCGCTGCCGACCTTCCCCGCCCTGCCGGACACCGTCGACCACTTCGGCGGCTTCCTCAACATCGGCCCGACCGTCGAGTACGTCGAGCGGGCCTTCGACGCGAGCAAGTACGGCTGGTACAGCGAGCGCCCCTACATCGACGCCGCGATCCAGTCCGTCGTGGACCCCGACATGGCCCCGGCAGGCAAGCACGTCATGTCCTGCTTCGTGCAGTACGCGCCGTACGAGCTGCGCGGGAGCGACTGGGAGAGCGAGCGGGAGCGCTTCGGCGACACCGCGCAGGCGGTGCTCGAGGAGCACTTCCCCGGCTTCGGCGACCTGGTGCTCCAGCGCGAGGTCGTCACGCCGGTCGACATCGAGACGCATACCGGGCTGACCGAGGGCAACATCTTCGCCGGCGAGTTCCTCGCGCCGCAGATGTACTTCTTCCGCCCGGCCCCGGGCTGGAGCCGCTACGCGACCCCCATCGACGGCTACTACCAGTGCGGGTCGGGCACGCATCCCGGTGGCTGCGTGATGGGGAGCCCGGCGCGCCTGGCCGTCCAGCGCATACTCGCCGACCGTCGGTGAGCGGGCGGGGCCGCAGCGGCTGCCGCGGACCGATCGGACGGCTCCCGGAGGCGGTTCTGCAGCCAGAGGCGATACAGCACCTCCGGCTGCAGAACCACCACCCTGGGGCGGCAGGACCTCCCCGGGCGGCGCGACCGCCGCAGCGTCAGCGCGGGCGTCCGCCCAGCGACTTCTTGCGCAGCGCGCGAGTGGCGGCGAGCTTGACCGTGTCGCGGCGGCGCCGGCCCTCGACCTTGTTCGGCAGCGAGAGCTGGACGACCTTCTTGTAGACGCTGAACACCTGCTTGGGCAGCGAGCCGGTGACGTACTTGAGCTCGTAGCGCTCCATCAGGTCGCGGATCCGCGGGGAGATCTCGCCGTAGCGGTTGCTCGGCATGTCCGGGAACAGGTGGTGCTCGATCTGGTGAGACAGGTTGCCGGTCATGATGTGCATGAACTTGCTGCCGGCGATGTTGCCCGAGCCGAGCATCTGGCGCAGGTACCACTCGCCGCGGGTCTCGCCCTCGATCGAGGTCTTCTCGAAGGTCTCGATGCCCTCGGGGAAGTGGCCGCAGATGATGACGGTGTTGGTCCAGATGTTGCGGACCAGGTTGGCCGTGATGTTGGCCGTCAGCGTCGACTTCGCGCCACCGAACGGTGAGGCGAGCACGGGGTGCACCAGGTAGTCCTTGGTCGCCTGCTGCCTGATCTTCGCAAGCACCTCGGAGGCCTGGGCGCGGAACTCGGCCTTCTCCTCCTCGGTCATCCGCTTGCGCTTGGCGAGGTAGCCGCCGAGCTCGAGGTCGTATGCGGCGATCGAGTACTCGAACATCGCCGCGTTGGCGACGTGCCAGATCGGCTGACCGAGGCAGAACAGCGTCCAGCGCTGGTCCTCGTCGACGCGGATGATGCCGTAGCCGAGGTCGTTGTCGCGGCCGAGGACGTTGGTGAACGTGTGGTGCAGCTCGTTGTGGCTGTGCTTCCACTGGCTCGCGGGCGAGACGTTGTCCCACTCCCACGCCTGGCTGTGGATCTTCGGGTCACGCATCCAGTCCCACTGGCCGTGCATGACGTTGTGGCCGATCTCCATGTTCTCGAGGATCTTCGCGACCGACAGACCGGCCGTCCCGATCCACCAGAACGGCTTGACGCCCTTGACCTTCACGCCGGAGAACAGCAGCGCGGCGCGGCTGCCCATCTCGAGGTAGCGCTGGGTCTTGATGACCTTGCGGATGTAGGCGGCGTCGCGCTCACCGCGGCTGTCCATGACCTCCTGGCGCAGCGCGTCGAGCTCGCGGCCGATCTCCTCGACCTGCTCGGGCGTCAGGTGGCCCATCGGGTTGGGCTTGCCGGACCGCTTGGGCTTGAACTCGCGGGTCGGGTCGGACTCGGGGCGCAGCCGGGAGTTGACGTTGAGGGCCTTGGTGGGCTCGGTGCTGTTCGGGGCGCCGGTGGGGGTCGGCTCGGTCAGGGTGCGCTCGGGGG
>JBAUUB010000407.1:0-6318 GCA_049582485.1 Dermatophilaceae bacterium | reverse complement strand
CGCCGCGGCGGCCGTCGCCCCGTTGCGGCCGACGGGCGGGGCACCGATGGCCTGGCGGTAGTCGGTCAAGCCGGTCCAGGCGGCGGCGCTGACGGGCCGACCCATCCGGGCCGACTGCAGGTCGCTGCGAAACGACGTGGCGTCCTGGTACCGCTCCTCGCGACGCTTCCGCAGCGAGTGCAGGATGACGGCGTCGAGCTCGGGCGCGATCTCGTGCGGCGCGAAGTCGCTGGCGAGGGGCGGCCGCTCACCGACGTGCTGATAGGCGATCGCGACCGGCGAGTCCCCCTGGAACGGCGTGCGTCCGGTCAGCAGCTCGAAGAGCATGCACCCGGTCGAGTACAGGTCGGAGCGGGCGTCGACGGTCTGCCCCTGGGCCTGTTCGGGTGAGAGGTACTGCGCGGTGCCCATGACGGCCTGGGTCTGCGTCATGGTCGCGCTCGTGTCGGCGATGGCCCGGGCGATCCCGAAGTCCATCACCTTGACCGTGCCGTCCTCGGCGATCATCACGTTCGCCGGCTTGATGTCGCGGTGCACGATGCCCATCCGGTGCGAGTACGACAGTGCGTCGAGCACGCCCTCGGTCACCCGCGCCGCCTCGACCGGCTCCATCGGGCCCTGCTCGGTGAGGACCGTGCGCAGGGTGTGCCCGTCGACGTACTCCATGACGATGTAGGGGATGTCGTGCTGCCCGCCCTGGGGGTCCGTCACGAGCTCGTCGCCGGAGTCGTAGACCGCGACGATGCTGGCGTGGTTGAGCCCGGCGGCGGACTGGGCCTCCCGCTTGAACCGGGTGAGGAAGGTCGCGTCGCGCGCGAGGTCGCTGCGCAGCAGCTTGATCGCGACGGGCCGCCCCAGGCGGGTGTCGTGGCCCTTGTGGACCTCGGCCATGCCGCCGCGGCCGATCAGCTCACCGATCTCGTAGCGGCCGCCGAGGATCTGCAGAGGGGCGCTCACGGGGAACCTCCGGGGGTCAGGTGCAGGATGCGTCGGTGCAGCGCGGGTCGCTGCGGGGACGGATACAGGATCGGGTATGCGCTGCTCGCCCCGGTCACCCGGGTCGCCGGGTGCGAGGGCCGGCTGCGTGGCACGGGCGCAGTCGTGGTCGGGGTCATGTGCGCACCAGCTGTCGTGGTCGTGCGCGCACCCGGAGTCGTGGTCACGACTCTCGAGGTCATGGCCGCACCACCGCCTCCATGATCTGGCGGGCCATCGGACCGGCGACCCGGCCGCCGCTCACCTCGCTGGTCGTGTCGCCGCCGTTCTCGACGAGGACCGCCACGGCGACCTGCGGGTCGTCGGCGGGCGCGAAGCCGGTGAACCAGGCGTGTGCCCGGCGGCCCTCGCCGACCTCGGCGGTGCCGGTCTTGCCGGCCACGGTGACACCGTCGATCTGGGCGGACTGGCCGGACCCGGTCTCGACGACCCGTTGCATCATCAGGCTGAGCTGGGAGGCGACATCGGGGTCGACCGCCTCGGACAGCTCCTGGGGTGAGGCGGTCTCGAGCACACTGAGGTCGTTGCCGACGATGGACTCGATGAGGTAGGGCTGCATGACGACGCCCCGGTTGGCGATGGCCGCACTCACCATCGCGACCTGCAGCGGCGTCATCCGCACGTCACGCTGGCCGATCGCCGACTGGGCCAGTGACGGGGGGTCCAGCTCCTCGGTGGGGAAGACCGAGCGCGCGACGTTCATCGGGACCCGGAGGGTGTCGCCGATGCCGAACCGGGCCGCCTGCTCCCGGATCACCTCGTCGCCCAGCTCGAGCCCGAGCGAGCCGAAGGCGGTGTTGCACGAGATCGCGAGGGCTTCGATCATCGACTGCACCCCGGACGGGTCGCAGATCGATCCGCCGTAGTTCGGCAGGTCGGCGTCGGTCTGCGGCAGGTCGAGCACCTCGGGCGCGTCGAGCTCGGACTCGAGGGTGTAGCGCCCCGTGGAGAGGGCCGCGGCCGCCGTGACCACCTTGAACGTCGAGCCGGGAGGATAGGTCTGCGAGATGGTCCGGTTCAGCAGCGGTTGGTCCGGGTCGGCGTTCAGCTCGGTCCACGCCGCCTCGACCGCGGCCATGTCGTGGCTGGCGAGCACGTTCGGGTCGTAGGTCGGCCGGCTGACCATCGCGAGGATCGCGCCGGTGCTGGGGTCGAGCGCGATGGCCGCACCGTTCTGGTCCCCGAGCGCGGACTCGGCCGCGATCTGGGCGGCCGGGTCGATCGTCAGCTCGACGTTGACCCCGCTCGGCCGCTGGCCGGCGATGACGTCGGAGATGCGTCGGTAGAACAGCTGGTCCGAGGACCCGTTGAGCAGCGAGTTGGCGGTGAGCTCGATCCCGCCGCCCGGGCCGTAGAGGAACGAGAAGTACCCGGTGACGTGCGCATACCGCGGCCCCTCGGGATAGACGCGGATGCGCTGGTACTGGTTGTCCGTCTCGCGCGACAGCGCGACCGAGGTGTCCGCGATGACGATGTCGCCGCGGTCGGCGCCATAGGTCGCGAGCAGGGTGCGACGGTTCTCCGGACGGGCGTTGATGGCCTGGGCCTGGAAGCCCTGGATGATCGTCGTGCTCACGAGCAACGAGGTGAAGAGCAGGGCGATGACGAAGCCGAGCTTGCGGATCGGTGCGTTCATGCCGGGCGCACCATCTCGGTCTGCTCGGCGGACCCCGACGGTTTCGCCGCCGGGGTCTCGTCGACCGGCCGCCGCGCCTGGTCACTGATCCGCAGGAGGAGGGCGATGATCGTCCAGTTCGCGAGCAGGGAGGACCCGCCGGCGGACAGGAACGGGGTCGTCAGCCCGGTCAGCGGGATGACCCGCGTGACGCCGCCGATCACGACGAAGCACTGCAGCGCGATGGAGAACGAGAGGCCGGCCGCGAGCAGCTTGCCGAACCCGTCCCTGACCCCGACGGCGGTGCGCAGACCGCGCTGGACGAGCAGCGCATACAGCAGAATGATCGCGAACAGCCCGATCAGGCCGAGCTCCTCCCCGAAGCTGGGGAAGATGAAGTCGCTCTCCGCGAGGTAGGTCTCGGTGGGCCGGCCACGGCCCAGTCCGGTGCCCAGCAGACCGCCGGCGGCCATGCCCATCAGCCCCTTGGCGACCTGGTCGGACTGGCCCGGCGCGAACGGGTCGAGCCAGAGCGTCACGCGCGCCTGGACGTGGCTGAACAGCCCGTAGGCGACGTAGGTCCCGGCCGCGAGCAGGGTCAGGCCGATCGCGATCCAGGAGACCCGCTCGGTGGCGACGTACAGCATCGCGACGAACAGGCCGAAGAACAGGAGGGAGGACCCGAGGTCGCGCTGGAAGACGAGGATGCCGAGGCTGAGCACCCAGGCGACGAGGATCGGGCCGAGGTCCTTGCCCCGCGGGAGGGTCAGGCCGAGCACCTTGCGGCCGGAGACCGAGAGCGCGTCCCGGGCGGTGACGAGGTAACCGGCGAAGAAGATCGCGAGGGCGATCTTGGCGACCTCGCCGGGCTGGAAGGAGAACGGCCCGATCGAGATCCAGATCCGGGCGCCGAGGACCTCGCGGCCGATGAACGGCAGCAGGGGCAGCAGCAGCAGGACGACGGCCGCGAGCCCCGCGATGTAGGTGTAGCGCCGGAGCAGACGGTGGTCAGGAAGCAGGATGATCACCGCGGCGGCGATAGCGACCGCGAGCGCACTCCAGGTCAGCTGGCGCAGCGCCAGACCCTCGGTGAACGCGTTCGAGCGGGCGATGTCGATCCGGTGGAGCATGACGATGCCGAGCCCGTTGAGCAGCGTTGCGATCGGCAGGATGAGCGGGTCCGCGTAGGCCGCCTTCCAGCGCAGCACGAGGTGGAACGCAACCGCGATCGTCAGCAGGCCCGCGCCCTGGGCGAGGAGGTTGGGCGGCAGCGACTCGTTGGCGCCGACCTCGACGTTCACGTAGGCGAGCATGACGAGCCCGACCGCGCCGACGAGCAGGAGCAGCTCGACGTTGCGCCCGCTGCGGGGACCCAGGGAGGCGATGGAGATCATGTGCCCGCCGCCGTCGCGGTCGTCAGGGTGGGTGCAGGCCGGGTGGGCGTCGACGGACTCACCGTGGGGGTGCGGGTCGGCGTCGTGCGGGTCGGCGATGGCGTCGACTCCGGGCCGGTGCCGCAGGCGACACCGTCCAGTCGCAGCCGACGGCACTCGGCGGCCCGGATGCGCAGATCGTCGACCAGCGCGTCGGCCGCCTGCGGACTCGCGAAGGAGACGTTCTCGGTCACCCGGCTGCGCTGGAACGCGGGCAGGTCGGCGAGCTTGACCTCGCTGATGTACTGCGGGTTCGACAGCGAGAACGACCCGACGGACATCGGCACGCCCTGGAAGACGGTCACGTTGCCCTCGTAGGCGCCGACGAAGTACTGCCGCTGGCTCCACTGGTACCCGCCGATGATCCCACCGACCGCCGCGGTCAGGGCCAGCACGAGGGCCGCGACGATGATGAGGACCGAGCCGAGCGGTGAGCGCGGCCCCTGCTCGGCGAGCTGGAGCGGCTCGTGGGCGTCGTCGTCCTCGTCCTCGTCGCCACGCGATGCGGCGGCCGCCAGCGCGGCGGCCTTCTGGGCCGGCGTGATCGGGATGGGCCGGGTCCCCTTGCGGCGGCGCATCGACGCCGCCCCGACGATCTGCGGCTGTGTCGGCGGTGAGCTCGTGGTCACGTCGACGACGTCGGCGATGACGACCGTGACGTTGTCGGGGGCGCCCGCCCGCAGGCTCAGCTGGACCAGCCGGTCAGCGGTGACTCCCGGCTCATCGCGCTCGGCGAGGACGTCGCGGATCGTGTCGATCGCGACGAATCCGGTCAGCCCGTCCGAGCACAGCAGGTAGCGGTCGCCCTCGCGCGCCTTGCGCACCACGACGTCGGGGTCGTCACCCTCATGGCCGGTGAGCACGCGGGTGACGAAGGACCGGTGCGGGTGGGTCGCGGCCTCGTCCTCGGTGATGCGGCCTTCGTCGATGAGGGTCTGCACGAAGGAGTGGTCGCGGGTGATCTGGGTCAGCTCGTCGTCACGGAACAGGTAGGCGCGCGAGTCGCCGATGTGCGCGAGGGCGAGGTTGCTGCGGCTGCGCAGGATGGCGGTGACGGTCGTGCCCATTCCCTCGAGCTTGCCGTCGTCCGTGATGAGCCGGCCCAGCTCGGCATTGGCCCGGGCGATCCGCTCGGTCAGCAGGCTCGCCGTCTCACCCCCCGTGTAGGCGTCGTCGTCGAGCTCGAACAGCTCGGCGATGACCGTGGCGCTCGCGAGGTCGCCTCCCGCGTGGCCGCCCATGCCGTCCGCGACGATGAGCAGGTGGGGACCGGCATAGCCGCTGTCCTGGTTGTTCTTGCGCACCATCCCGACATCGGAGCGTGCGGCGTAGTTGAAGGCCGTCGGCATGGGCTAGCTCCGCAGCTCGACGACCGTCTTGCCGAACCGCAGGGTGGTGCCGGGGCCGACAGGCGTCACCGCCGTGAGGCGCTGCTGGGTGCCGTTGCTCATCAGGAAGGTGCCGTTCGTGCTGCCGAGGTCCTCGACGAACCACTGCTCGCCCTCGCGGTAGATCTTCGCGTGCCGCCCGCTCGCGTAGTCGTCGTCGAGGACGAGGGCGCACTCGGGGTTGCGGCCGACGAGGGTGCCCTGCTCGCGCAGCGGCAGGGTCGTGCCGTTCAGCGGCCCGGCGGTGACGGCGAGGTATGCGATGGTCCGGCCGTTCCCGCGTCGCGGCTTGCGCTGGGAGGCCACCTGGGCCGGCTGGGCCGTGGCGGCCCGGGCGGCGGGGCGTGCGCGCCGGGCGTCCCGACGTGCCTCGCGGCGGGTGACGATGCGCGTGCCGTAGAGGTCGGAGCGCAGGACGGTGACGATCGAGAACACGAAGAACCACAGCGCGGCGAGGAGCCCGAGTCGCAGGACGGTGACGGTGAGCTCAGACATGAGCGGCCCCCGTCATGCTCGTCCCGCGTGGTAGACGACTGTCGTGCGGCCGAAGGTGACGCGGTCGCCGTCCTCGAGCCGCTGGTTGGAGACGCGCTCGCCGTTGACGAAGGTCCCGTTCGTGCTGCCCAGGTCTCGCACCGTGGCGGTGAGGTGCGGGCCGTCGGTCGTCACCCGGATCTCGGAGTGCCGCCGCGAGATCCCGGGGTCGTCGAAGATGATGTCGTTCTCCTCGTCGCGGCCGATGACGTTGATCGCGCCCATGAGGAGGAAGCGGTCGTCGCGGCTGGCGAGGTAGGGCCGGTCACCCGGCCGGGAGCGGCGCGGCACGACCTGTCGAGGCTCCTCGCGCGGGGCGGGGCGCCGCGTGCTGCCACCCTGGTGGTGGGCC
>JBAUUB010000406.1:0-1689 GCA_049582485.1 Dermatophilaceae bacterium | reverse complement strand
GGCGTGGTCGCGATGACGGTGCCGGTCGTGACCGCCTGGGACCGCGCAGGCGTCGAGGCGGTGGCCCGGCTGCGGACCGACGCGCTCACCCCGGTCATGCGGACAGTGACGTTCCTGGCCTCCGCGCCCGTCATGCTCACCGGGGTGGCGCTCGCGGCGGGTGTGCTGGCCCTCCGGACGCACCGGCTGTCGGGGGCCGTCCGGCTGGTGCTGGTCGTGGCGGTCGGCTGGGCGAGCGTCATGGCGCTGAAGCCGGTCTTCGGCCGCGAGCGGCCCTCGGTCGCGATGGCCGACGTGCTCCAGGTCGAGCCGCTCGTCGCCGAACCGGTGGGGGCGAGCTATCCCAGCGGGCACACCGCGCTCGCGACGGGGCTCGCCCTGGCTCTGGTGTGGGCCTGTCGCTATGCCGCAGCCGTGACCCGGTGGGCGGTCACCGCTGTGGGGGTGCTGGCCGTCCTGGTCGTCGGGCTGTCCCGGGTCTACCTGGGTGTGCACTACCCGACGGATGTCGTCGGTGCGGTGATGGCCGTCGGTGCGACCACCCTGCTCCTGACGGGTTTGCTGCGTGGACCGTTGCGGGTCCGTGAGCCCGCGACCCCGGGGCAGGCGGCCGGCTCTGCGATGCTCGGGTCGTGACGATGGACTCGAGAACCCCTGCCGGCGACCGTCCCGGCACCGACGGCTCCCGTGCCTCGACCGGTCACCACACGCTGGGTCCCCGCGAGGCTGCGGTGCTGGTCTTCGGCTCCTCGGCCGCCGTGCTGGTGGTCGAGCTCGTCGCTCTGCGGCTCCTCGCGCCCTACCTCGGCCTGACCCTGGAGACCAGCACCCTGGTGATCGGCCTGGCGCTCAGCGCCATCGCCGCAGGCTCCTGGCTGGGCGGGAGGGCCGCCGACAAGGTCCCGCCTCGGCGGACCCTGGGGCCGCTCCTGGCGGTCTCGGGGGTCGCCGTCGCCTTGACCCCGATGAGCGTCCGCACCGCCGCGGAGGTGGGGACCGGCTCGCTGCTGCTGCCGGTGGCGGCCCTGTCGATCGTGGTGCCCGGAGCGCTGCTGTCGGCCGTCACGCCGATGGTGACCAAGCTGCAGCTCACCGACCTGCACGAGACGGGCACCGTGGTGGGACGACTGTCCGGCATCGGCACCGCCGGGGCGATCGCCGGCACGGTGGTGACCGGTTTCGTCCTGATCTCGGCGGTGCCGGTCAGCGTCATCCTGGTCGGCCTCGGTGTGGCCCTGCTCCTGGCGGCAGTCCTCGTCGACCTTCGGGTGCGCGGTCGTCATGAGGCTGTCGCACCGGCGCTGGTGGTCGCGCTCGGGGGCCTTGGGGCGACGGTGGCCCCCGGCGGCTGCGACGTCGAGACGACTTACCACTGCGCCCGCGTCGAGGCCGACCCCGAGCGTGACGGCGGCCGGGTGCTGGTGCTCGACACGCTGCGTCACTCCTACGTGGATCTGGACGACCCGACCCACCTCGAGTTCGCCTACATGCAGGCCATCGCGTCCGCCGTCGACACCGGATGGCCGCAGGGGGAGGCCGTGCAGGCCTACCACCTGGGCGGCGGTGGGCTGACCTTCCCGCGCTACCTCGCCGAGGTCCGGCCGGGCACCCAGAGCCTGGTCTCCGAGATCGACGCAGGGGTGGTCGAGGTGGACGTCGAGCGGCTGGGACTGCAGACCGGTCCGGACC
>JBAUUB010000405.1:0-7042 GCA_049582485.1 Dermatophilaceae bacterium | reverse complement strand
GAAGCCGACGGCGGGGTCGCGGGGGGTGGAGGGGGTCTTGGTGGTGGCCATCTCCCCGGAGTGCTCGTCGACGGCGACGACGTCGGTGAAGGTTCCGCCGGTGTCGATCCCGATGCGGATCCGCCGGTGCTCGCTCGTGCTCGGGTCAGTGGCCTGGTCGGCCGTCACTGTCGTCATGCGTCCATCAAACCGTCGGCCCGCCCGCCGATCGTTGGCAGTCCTTGCCAACGAGCGGCGCCTCCTCCGGCAGACCTCGCCAGGACGCTGTCGCTGGGCGGTGCGACCGTCGCTCCCGGGCGCGACGATTCCTCCCTCGCGCGGCGGCTGTTCCCTCGGGCGACCGATATTGCGGTCGCGCGCAACAACAAAGGTCGCGTCACGGAGGAATCGTCACCCCGCGGACCGCCGGTCGGCGCGACGCAGGGGCGCGTCAGGGGCGGTCAGGCTGACAGTCGAGTCAGATCGCCCAGTCCGTCGACCGGTCGAGGACGAACCGGCGCCCGCGGATCTTGTCGACGTCGATGGCGAAGACGTGGTCCTTGGTCGTCGGGACCCAGGGGGTGAGCCGGGCGACGACGTCGGCGGTGCCGGGCTCGTCGGTGATCTCGCGCGCGATGCCGTGCGCCAGCACGCTCCAGGCGTGGTCCTCGTCGTAGTGGTCGGTCTGGAGCGCGACGTCGTCCTCGATCTTGAGGGCGAAGAACTTCGACCCCTCGGCGGTGCGGAAGACGATCCGTGACCCGTCGACGACGTAGTTGACCGGGGTGATCCGGGTCCGGCCACGAAGGCGGTACCCGATGCGGCCGAAGGACGTCGATCGCAACAGGCTCCAGGACTCCTCGCGGCCGATCTTGCTCACCACGTCATCGTTGCGCGCCATCGGGATCCTTCCACCACCGAGCGATGGGACACACCGTCGTGTCTCCGCCTCAACCCTATGCCCGGGGACACCGGCCCGTCAGGCGCGTGGAGAGTGGGTTCGCGGAAGAGCCAGGGCGAAGGTCGCCCCCTGTCCGCGACCCGGGGAGCTCGCGGTCAGCGTGCCCCCGTGGGCTACGGCGATCCGGCGCGAGACCGTCAGACCGATCCCGGAGCCCTGGTCACCGGAACCCTGCTCGGGCCGTCGTCGACCCGGCACGCGGTAGAAGCGTTCGAACACCCGCTCCACGTCTGTCGGGTCCAGTCCTTCGCCGGTGTCCGAGACGCGGGTGAGCAGGGTGTCCCCGGCGGGGTCGAGCGAGATCGTCACGCGACCTCCGGCCGGGGTCGCCCGCAGCGCGTTGCCGACGAGGTTGGTGATGACCTGGGCGATCCGGTCGGCGTCGACCTCCACGCGCACCGGGGCGCCGGGAACCGTCACCACCAGCTCGACGCCGGCGTCCTCCGCCTGCGGACGCAGCCGCTCAGCGGCCTGGCGGACGACGTCGGCGAGGTCCGCTGCACTGACAGTCAGGTCGAGGCGACCCTCCTCCGCGCGGGAGAGTGACGAGAGATCGTCGGCCAGTCGCCGCAGTCGTCGCATCTCACCGGAGACCAGGGCGAGGGTCTCGTCGTCCGCCGGGAGGATCCCGTCGATCATCCCCTCGACGTAGCCGTCGACGACGGTCAGGGGGGTGCGCATCTCGTGGGCGACCTCGCCCAACAGCCGGACCCGCCGCTCCTCGGTCTCACGCAGCGACGCGCCCAGCGTGCGCACGCCCTCGGCGAGGTCGTCGAGCTCGCGGGTCCCGGGCGCGGGCACATCGACGTCGTAGCTGCCCGAGGCCATCTCGCGGGTCGCGGTGCTCAGCCGCTCGAGCGGACGGGCCAGTCGGTATGCGGCCGCCGCCCCGATCACGGCCGCCGCCAGTGCGCCGACCCCGACCCCGACGAGCAGGGCCGAGTCCACGGCGGCGATGAACTGCTCGCGCATCATCCGGCCCGCACCCGGACCGCCACCGAGGCCGCCCATCCGGCGGTCCAGTGCCTGTGGCGCCACGAGCCGGACCAGGAGGAAGGTCGCGGCCGCCCCCACCGCCGCGACGAGCAGGTGGCTGATGACCAGCCTCACGACGAGCCGGTTCACGCGCGACCCCCGCCACGATCCGATGCCGATCGGGTCGGCTCCCCGATGAACTTGTAGCCCACACCGCGAACGGTGGCGATGAGCTCGGGGTCGCCGGCGTCATCGCCGAGAGCCTGCCGGATGCTCCGCACGTGCACGTCGACGACACGCTCGTCGCCGTAGAAGTCATAGCCCCAGACCTCTTCCAGCAGCTGGGCACGGGAGAAGACGCGTCCCGGCGACCGCGCGAGCGCCCGCAGGAGGTCGAACTCGAGGGCGGAGAGAGCCACCGGTGACCCGCCGCGCGTGATCTCGCGGCGGGTCTCGTCGATGGTGAGGCCGGTGAAGGTGAGCGGACCCGGCCGACCGCTGTCGGCGGGTTCCTGCATGTCCTCGGTCCGCGCACGTCGCAGCACCGTGCGCACCCGGGCGACGACCTCACGAGGACTGAACGGCTTGGTGACGTAGTCGTCAGCCCCGCCGGTGAGTCCGATGATGCGGTCCACCTCCTCGGCGCGGGCCGTGACCAGGATGACGTAGACGTCCGAGGTGCGGCGCAGGATCCGCAGCACCTCGAGGCCGTCGAGGTCCGGCAGACCGATGTCGAGGAGCACGAGGTCGGGCGGGGACCCAGTCTCCGTCGCCTCGTGGAGCGCGTCGGCGCCGGTGCCCGCCAGCACCACCTCGAACCCGTCCGCCTCGAGGTACGCGCGGAGCAGCTCGCGGATCGACGGCTCGTCATCGACGACGAGGATGCGGCGGGCCATGGTGCCTGAGTTCCTTCTTCCCGTGCGAACAGGGGCGACCGGGGACCCTCCGAGCGTAGGGCCCCCGGTCTTCTGTCACCGGTGCGACGTCGTGGGCGTCACGTCACCCGGTGGTGTCGCTGCTGGTGTTGTCACGCAGCCAGCAGTCGTGCAGACCTGCGCCGGGTCCACCCCAGGGACGCACGCCGTCCTCGTCGCCCGGGGCCTGGCGGAGCATCTGCCCGGTGCCGGGTCCGCGGCCCTTGCCGCCACCCTGGCCGGACTGCGGGCCGGCCATGCCGGGGCCGTTCTGGCGGCCGGGGCCGTACTGCATGCCGTCGCCGTCCGCCATCCCGTCGGGGAGGGTGCCGTCGGCGGCCATCGTGAAGGCGGCCAGGTGGTGCCGGGAGCCGGCGAGCAGACGTTCGAGCACGGTGCGGACGTCGGCCGGGTCGGTTTCCTCGATCAGCGCCTCGAGGTCGGCGATGTCCTGCTCCTCGAGCTCGATGCCGACCTGGTAGGCCGCCTGGAGGCTCTCGCGTCCGTCCGCCAGCCATCCGTCGTAGAGACTCTGGAGCTCGGGGAAGGCGTAGCTTCCGGCCTCGAGACCCGCGGACGGGTCGGCGACGCCGTGGCGCTCGAGCAGCAGGCCGACCTGGTCGAAGTGGCGCTGCTCGCTCGTGGTGATCCGGCTCATCGGCCGGGCCCCGTCGTGCTCGCGGGCGAGTGCCGCATACAGGTCCCGCGCCATCCGCTCCTCCTCGCGGGTGAAGCGCAGCTGCTCGGCCAGCCCGGGCTCCACCGTGGTGGCGACGGCCACCGTCGAGGCGGGTGTCGTGGTCTGCGCCGCTCCGACCGCCTGGGCCGTCGCCGCGAGTCCGACGAGCGATGCCGCCGAGACGACGATCAGGATGTTGCGTGTCATGGTCTTCATCGGGTCCTCCTCGTAGATCGATCTGCTGATGCAATCGATTCAACGCGTGACCCGTGAAGGTCCCCGACCCGTCTCCGTGAAGGCTCTGTGAAGATCGGCGATCCGTCGCCGGTGGGCCGGATCAGCGGTATCCCGCCGATCCGGCACACCCTGGCCCGGCGGGCGGGAGGTCAGTGCGGGAAGGACGTCTTCGCCGGAGCCTCGAGATCGTCACGGTGGTTGCGGATGAGGTCGAGGTTGCGATCGCGGAGATGGTCGAAGGCCTGCGGCACGTTCGACCCCGGCGTGAGCGACGCGAGAGCCTCGTCAGGGTCGAGTCGGGCCGAGACCCAGCCCTCGTGCGAGGCGGCCTTGGCGACGATGTGCCCGATCGGGGTGACGATGTGGCTGTTGCCGAAGAAGTGCACGCCCGCAGGGTCGATGCCGGTCGCGTTGGGAGCGACGATGAAGACGTGGTTGTCGTAGGCGCGTGCCCGCGAGGTGAGCTCGAAGATATCCGCTGAGCGGAGCAGGGCGGTCGGGCGCAGGATGACCTCGGCTCCGCGGACGGCCTGGATGCGGGACAGCTCGGGGTAGTCGCCGTCGAAGCAGATGATCATCCCGATCCGGCCGAGGTCGGTGTCGCAGACCGCCACCGTGTCGCCCGGCGTCACCCAGCCGCCCCCCGAGACGGCCTCGCTGCAGAAGGGGTGCGTCTTGCGGTACACCCCGAGGATGGTGCCGTCGCGGTCGATGAGCACCGCCGAGTTGTAGACGATCCCACGCTCCGGGCCGCGTTCGTAGGTGCCGACGCAGACGACCGCGTCCAGCTCACGCGCGAGGTCGGCGAATGGGGCGACGAGGGTGTCCGTCGCGTCCCCACGCTCGGGGAGCTCGGTCACCAGGTCCCACAGGTCCTCGGTCGAGCAGTCCGGTGTGAAGCCGGTCGTCACCGTCTCGGGGAGCACGATGAGCTCGGCCTTCGTCGCCTCGTGGCAGCGCCGGGCCCACATGATCGCGTGCTCGATGTTCGCCTGGACCGACTGGGGGGTCAGTGGCTCGGTGCGCGGAGCCACCTGGACGGCGGCCGCGGTGAACGCCCTCATCGCCGGCGCCCCAGCCGTGAGCCGAGCAGGACGCCGACGGCGACGAGTGCACCTCCGAGGATCGTGCCCAGCACGAAGCCCTTCGCGTCGCCGACGCCGAAGCCGCCGGGCGCCGGCGCCCGACCCGGGTAGACCGCCCCGACCCCCGGCGTGGGTGCCGCCCCCGACAGGGCAGGGACTGCGGCCACGGCGGCCTCCGGTGCGACGGCCACCGCTCCACCGGTCGCGATGTCGTTGTCGAGCGCGGTGAAGAACTCGCCCGCCATCTTGCGGGTCACGCCGGCGAGCATCCGCTGGCCGACCCCGCCGATCGTGCCGCCGACCGTGGCGTCGGCGTCGTAGGAGAGCACCGTGCCGCCACCGTCGTGCGACGCCAGTCGGACGTCGACGACCGCGTCGATCGTCCCCGGGGCGCCGCTGCCGCTGGCCTTCATCCGCAGCGAGCCAGAGGAGTCCTCGGCGGGCTCCGCCTTGTCCGTGATGGCCACCTGCCCGTCATAGGTGCCCTTGATCGCAGCGACGCCGGCGGTGACCCGCATGGCGTACTCGTCGGCTCCGATGGTCGTCAGCCTCTCGCAGCCGGGAAGGGTCCGGGCCAGGACCGCGGGGTCGAGTATCGCTCCCCACACCTGGTCGACCGGCGCGGTGAGGGTGTTGCTTCCGGAGATCTTCATGAGGCGTCCTTTCGGGCGTGCTGTCTGCGCAGGGCCCACAGCTCGGGCGGGCTGATGGGCATCGAGGTGATGGGGAAGCCCTCGGCATCCTCGAGCGCTGAGGCGATGACCGCCGTCACCGGGATGGTGCCGGCCTCACCGGCGCCCTTGATGCCCAACGGGTTGAGGGGGCTCGGGGTTTCGAGGTGGTCGGTCTCGATGAACGGGACCTCCGAGGCGTACGGCATGAGGAAGTCCATGAACGAGGCGTTGAGCAGCTGGCCGGACTCGTCGTAGACCATCCGCTCGTACAGCGCTCCGCCGACGCCCTGGGCGACGCCGCCGTGGACCTGACCCTCGACGATGAGCGGGTTGATCATGTTGCCGCAGTCGTGGACCACGCAGTAGCGCAGGATCCGGATCTCGGCGGTGACCGGGTCGGTCTCGACGATGGCCGCATGCATCCCGTTGGCGAACGTCGCCTGGGTGGGGGAGTAGAAGTCCTGGCCCTCGAGACCCGGCTCGTCGTCGTCACCGATCGGCGGCTTCTCCACATCGAAGGTGCCGGCGAACTGGGTCGCCTTCTTCGCAGCCTCGTCGAAGGCGTACCGCAGCGGGTTCGACATGACCGCGATCGTGCCGAGGTCGATGGACGAACCCGGGGCGCCCTTGACGGAGACGACGCCGTCCTCGATCTGCAGGTCCTCGGGAGCGACCTCGAGGGCGTCCGCGGCGATCCGCAGCGCCTTGGCGCGCACGACCTTGGCGGCGAGCGCGACCGCGTTGCCGCTCATGACCGCAGCGCGTGAGGCGAAGGTGCCCACCGCATACGCCATCCTGCGGGTGTCGCCCGTGGTGACGTAGACGTTCTCGATCGGCACGCCGAGCTCGTCGGCGACGATCTGTGCGAGAGAGGTCTGGTGACCCTGGCCCTGGGTGGTCAGCCCGGTGGCGACGTTGACCCGGCCGTTCGTCTCGATCTGGATGTGACCGCCCTCGTAGGGCCCGACGCCGGTGCCCTCGACGTAGCAGCCGATGCCGAGCCCGACCGTGCGGCCCTCGGCCTCGGCCTGGTCGCGGTAGTCCGCGAAGTCGTCCCATCCGACCAGCTCCTTGAGCTTGGCCAGCGACGCGGGGAAGTCGCCCGAGTCGTACTTGAGAGGCCGGCCGTCCTGGAACATCAGGCCGTGGTCGTAGGGCATCTCGTCGGGCTGGATGAAGTTGCGCGAGCGCACCTCGGCCCGGTCGATGCCGAGGTACTTCGCGATGGCGTCCATCGTCCGCTCCATCGCGAAGCAGCCCTGGGGACGGCCCGCTCCGCGGTAGGGCGTGACGAGCACGGTGTTGGTATACATCGAGAAGAACTCGACGCGGTAGGCGCCGGGCTTGTAGGGCCCGAGCAGCTGGGTGGCCGTGATGATCGGCACGATGATGCCGTAGGGCGTGTAGGCGCCGTTGTCGTGCCAGAACCTCACGTCGAGCCCGAGCAGGCGGCCGTCGTCGTCGAAGCCGACCGTGACCTGCTGGAGCTGGCCGCGCTCGTGCGCCGACGAGACGAAGTGCTCGCGCCGGTCCTCGAC
>JBAUUB010000404.1:0-4610 GCA_049582485.1 Dermatophilaceae bacterium | reverse complement strand
CTTCAGCGTTCCGCGTCCCTTGTTCATTCGTCGTCTGGTTCACTCGTGACCAGGTCACGAAGCGACGCTGTCTGCCTGTCAGCGGCTGACGGACCGCAACGTCACCAGGATCGTGGCACGGTTCCTGCGCACAGGGCGGGTCGCGGCGGCGCTCCGGTTGAGGAGGATGTGTGTTCGAGTCACGTCTGTCGAGACTGGACGTTGTGCGCGAGGCGATAACCCGCGAGGAGCGCGAGGCGGTGTATGCCTTCCGCTACAAGGTGTATGTCGAGGAGTTGGGCCGCGAGCTGGGCGGGGCCGATCACGTGGGCAAGGTCGTGTGTGATGACGATGACGAGTCAGTCTCGTCGATTCATCTCTACACCGGCTCGATCAACGACATCAGCGGTACGGTGCGACTCCGGATCTGGCAGGCGGGTCAGATCCCGAGCCATGAGTTCAACGTGCTTTCGTTGGAGAGCTTCCCGGGCATCGACGGCATGGTGGTCTCCGAGTTGGGCCGGCTGATGATCAAGCCGAGCCTTCGTGGCCGACTTCTCCTCCCGGCCCTTGTTCGGGAGGTCTATGAGCGCGGGGCGTCTGCCGGCGTGGATCTCGGTTTCTGCTACTGCGCGCCCGGTCTCGTCCAGCACTATCGCAAGCTCGGCTTCCGGCCGTATTCGGCGCCATTGGTGCCGACGGTGGACGGACTGCACGTGGCTTTGGTCGGCATCCCGTCCGACGCCGCGTACTTGAAATCGGTCGGGTCGCCGGTGGCCTCTCTCGTTTCGCGCTACTACGGCGAGGGTGCTGGCAGGAGACGCCCCGTCGACATCGCGTCATTGGGCCGACTCCTCGACTCCGACAGGTCGGCGATTGAGCTCGAGGGGGAGCAAGTGTGGCGGGAGGTCGAAGACGGCCTTCTGCGCGGTGCCGACGTGAGTTCGGTTCTGGACGGCCTCGGCGCGACGGGTGTGCGGAAGCTGACGGCCAAGGGGTTCATGTTGAAGGTGAGTGGCGACACCCTGGTGACGAAGGCCGGCTATGGCGAGCGCGAGATGTACGTCGTCCTCGATGGAACTCTTGAGGTGCTCTCGACGTCAGGCCGCCGGATCGCGGTCCTGGGGCGCGGTGATCTCTTCGGAGAGCTTGCCTTCTTCCGCGACGACGGCAGGCGCACGGCGTCGGTCCGGTCGGTCAGCGACTGCCAGTTGCTCGTCCTGCGCAGGCACTTCCTCCAGGAGCTCGGCACGTCCGACCCTGATCTCGCCCTCCAGCTCCACTTCAACCTGGGCCGACTGCTGGCGGAACGGTTGGTCCGAGCGGAACTGAGGAGCAGCTTCGGGTGAACCACGACCCAAGCCTCGGCGCTGGAGAGCAGTGCACGGCCGCGCAGATCCTCGCCCGCTCGGAGGTCTTCGGGTGGCTCGGCGAAGCCATCCGCGACCGGCTGCTCCACGTCATGGCCGACACCACGGTGCCCTCGGGTCACGTGGCGCTTCGCCAGGGTGAGGAGTCCGAGGTGCTCTTCATCGTCGTGTCGGGAGTATTCGAGGTGCGGCTGCGCCGTGGCAACGACGCGGAGGCCGTGATCGACACCATCGGCCCGGGAGAGACGTTCGGCGAGATCCAGGTCGTGGTCGGGGGTGTCTCCACGGCGACTGTGGTAGCTGTGTCAGCGGGGCGGATCCTGCGCCTGTCCCACCGGGATTTCGATGTGCTCTGCGAAGAGTCGCCCGAACTGCTCGAGACTGTCGCTCGGCTGGCAAGACGGCGTCTGCAACGGCAACAGCTGCTCGAGGTCCTGCCTGCTCTGCTCGGTCCGCTCGATGGCGGCGTCCTGGCAGCAATCGAGCGGCAGGGGAGCTGGGTGAGTCTGCGTCGAGGGGAGGTCCTGTTCCGGCGGGGGGATCCAGGCGACGCGTGGTACGTCGTGACAGGTGGGCGTCTGGCAGTGGTCGAGCCAGCCGTCGATGACTGTCCGGAGTATCTTCTTGCGGAGGTGGAACGCGGGGAGGCGCTCGGCGAGCTGGCGTTGCTCACGGGTGAGTCGCGGTCTGCCACCGTCTACGCGCTCCGGGACTCCGAACTGGTCCGGTTCTCGATGGACGACTTCTCCAGGCTTCTCGCAGCGGTGCCGCAGGTGCTCGATGCGGTCCTGCGTACTCTGGCCCGGCGGCTGATGCGACGAGCGGGCCCACCGGATCGGCGGCAGGTCGCTGGTCGCACCATGGCTCTCGTCCCGGCCACGCGCCACGTTCAGGTGGGCATCTTCGCGGATCGACTCACCAAGGCTCTCTCCCGCTTCGGACCCACGCTCCAGCTCCGCAGCGACCACCTCAGCGGGATCGGCGTCGGCCACGAGATGCGTCTCCGCCCCGACTCGCACCCTGCCTGGACCCGCGTAGCAGCCTGGCTTGAGGCGCAGGCCGTCGCCCACCGCTTCCTCCTGCTTGTCGCTGAAGCGGAACCGAGCGGCTGGAGCAGATACGTGGTCGGCCAGGCCGACCAGGTGATCGTCGTCGCTGACGCGGACGGGGATCCGCTTCCGAGCTCGCTGGAGGAGCATCTCTTGCCTCCGGACACCGCCCTGCAAGCGCGACGACTCCTTGCGCTCCTGCATCGTGACGGCTCCCACCCCCCGCGAGGGACGGCACGCTGGTTGGACGCCCGGGCCGTCGACGAGCATGTCCACATCCGGATGGATCGAACCGACGACGTCGAGCGCCTAGCGCGGTCCATCGCCGGGCGTGGCGTCTCCCTCGTGCTGTCCGGCGGTGGGGCGCGATGCTTCGCGCAACTCGGCGTGGTCCGGGCCATGCGCGAACAAGGAGTTCCCATTGACCTCGTCGCCGGGACCAGTGCGGGCGCCATGTCGGCCTTCCTGGTCGCGGCGGGGTGCAGCGACGATGCCATGCGTGGCGCAGCCGCCCTCTTCCATCGAGCACGTCCGATGGACGGCTACACGCTGCCTCTCTTCTCCCTGAAGGGCGGTGAACGGCTCAGCCGGGCACTGAGGAATCAGTGCGGCGATGTGCAGATCGAGGACCTCTGGATCCCCTTCGTGGCTGTCTCGAGCAACCTGACCCGGAGGTCGGTGCAGCTCCACACGCGAGGACCCGCCTGGGCCGCGCTGCGCGCCAGCGGCTCGGTGCCCGGCGTCGTCGATCCCTTCGTCCAGGACGGCGAGCTGCTCGTCGACGGTGTGCTCATCGACAACCTGCCCGTGCGCGTGGCACGGGAACGGCTCCCGGGTCGGGTCATCGCCGTCGACGTCGCTGCGTCTCAGCCACTGACCCACATGACCGGCGATTTTCCCTCTCCGTGGCGTGAGGCCCTCGGTCGCCTCGTCCGCTCACGTGACCGGCATCGCCGTCGGAACGCGCCGCCGGGACTACTCGACGTGCTGCTGCACAGCATGCTCTTGGCCAGCCTCGCGACGGTCGAACAGATGCGTCTGGACGCCGACCTCTGCCTGCGCCCCGAGCTTGCTGAGTTCGGCACGCAGGCCAGTGCGATGTACGAGCGGATCATCGAAGCCGGCTATCTCCATGCCCGGGAGCGGCTGACGACCTTCACTCCGGCCGACGACGGTCAGTGGTGACGACCTACAGGCACAAGCGATCGTGGGATCTCCCACGACTTGGAACGCTGCGCCGGCGGAGTAACAAGCTCCGAGCGCAGCGCCCGTGGGTTCCTGTAGCCCGGCTTGCCGGCACTGTGACGCAGTGTCGGAAAGGTCCGGATCTCGCTGCGGCACCGATCCCGGAATGTCGCGGTGGCTGGTGGGCGGCATGATGTCGGTTGTGCCCGCAGCGGAGTCCGACCCGGCGACCTTGGTCCTCCATGCGGTGCGACTCTGCGGCTTCGCCGATGCTGCCCGGGTGGCCTCTCATTTTGGCCCCGATCGTGGCGAGGTGCAGGAGAACCTGTTCGACCTTGAGGCATTCGGGTGGGCGCGCCGGTCCAGCTTCGCCGACACGTCCGGATGGTCCCTGACCGAGGCCGGGAGGATCGAGAACGAGCGCCGGCTCTCCGCAGAACTCGAGGAGCGCGGCGCCCGGTCCGTTGTTGCAGATGTCCACGAGAGGTTCCTCCCGCTCAACGCCCGCTTCCTCACGGCGGTGACTCGGTGGCAGACCCGCCCGGTGCCGGGCAACGCGATGGCAGCGAACGATCACACCGACTTCCGATGGGACGATCGGGTCATTGACACTCTCGTCGCTCTTGGGCGAAGGATGGCCTCGTTGACACCGAGCTGGCCGGCGTGGTCGACAGGTTCGGAGGATACGCAGGTCGCTATGACGCCGCCCTGACCCGGGTGATCCACGGTGAGCACCACTGGGTCGACGGCATCGCGGTCGACTCTTGCCACCTCGTGTGGATGCAACTGCATGAAGACCTGATCGCAACCCTGGGCTTGAGCCGAGGGGACCCTGACTGACCAGTCCGCATCACCATCGCTGGCCCACCTTCCGGGCGAACATTCGCACGGCACGCGCGAGTGTATCCGTGGCGCTCAGCGCGCGGCTGTCATCCAGCCCGTGCACAGTGAGCTCATGACCTTCGTCACCGTAGGCACTCTCGGTGCAGTGCCGGGCAAGCGAGACGCTCTTGTCGAGATCCTGACT
>JBAUUB010000403.1:0-12883 GCA_049582485.1 Dermatophilaceae bacterium | reverse complement strand
GGTTCTCCCGGTCCGAGCCATTCAAGGACACCGTCCGCACTCGCAGCAGAACCTCGTCATCGGCAGGGACCGGCTCCGGCAGCTCGCCCACCCGCAAGACGTCCGGATCGCCGTACCTGTCCTGGATCACAGCCTGCACCGAGACCCCCATCCTCCACCGACATCGCTCGACCGCTCGCATCGATGCTACGGGACCGGAGTACCCGCTTCCCGTGCACCGCGAAATGGCACGGGAGGGAACTTGGCCCTTGACGCGCGTCATCCCTCCGGGTGGATGCGCGGCAGGTGAGCCGGGCAACGGTGACGGTTCGGCGACCACTACTGTGCCGGAGCAGGAGAGGGATCGGGCGACGAGCGTAAGGGGGCCACTGGCAGCGTGAGCGAGATTGCGGAGTTGCTCGGGTTCTTCGTGCGCACCGGGGTGCTGCCCGCGTTGGCGGTCGGCGTCGTCGGCTCTGTCGTCGTCACCGCCGTCGCCGTCCGCCAGGGGTGGCTGGACCGTCCGGCCTGGTTGGTCTTCGCCTCAGTGTTGTCTGTGGCGGGGGTTCTCGTCTTCACCCTCTTCCGTGAGGGTGTCCTCATCGTTGAGGACGTCGTGTCCGGGACACCGCTGGTCGTGCCGGGATGGTCGGGGCTGGGCAGCTGGTCCCCGAACGGCTGGTGGCGCGCCACCGCCGATCCGTTGCGCAGTACCCAGGTGCTGCTGAACATCGCCCTGTTCGTGCCGGCAGTGTTCCTCTGGACGGTGATCACCCGGCGCCCGCTGCGCGTTATCGCCGCTCTGGCCGGGTTGAGCGTCGCCATCGAGATCATTCAGGCGGTGACCGGCCTGGGCGCAGCCGACGTCGCCGACATCATCGCCAACGTCGCGGGGGCGGTGCTCGGCGCGGGCGCGGCGGTGCTGGCGGGCTGGGTGGGCGACGCGGTCGCGGGCCGCACGGTGGGGAAGCGCCGGTGGATACTGCGCGGGATCACCGTAGCCGTCGTGGCTGTCTGCGCGGCGGCGCTGCCCGGGCTCGGCGCCACCGCACGGCAGGCAGCGCTCGCCGAAGAGGCTCAGCAGGGCTTCAAGGGAACCGTCCTGGCGGATCTCCACCGGTGGGCGCAGGACGATGAGCTGGACAGGGTGTGGCGCGGGGTGCCCCCGGTCTACTCCGACGGGTTCACCCTGGACGCGGATTCGGCCACCGCACGCTACCCGGCCCGCTTCCTGGGCCGGCGCACGTGCATCCTCGTCACCTGGGACGCGCTCGGAGTCCAGACCCAACCGGCCTCAGGAGAGGTCTGCGAACGAACCAGCCTGTAAGGCGACATCGCCGCACGACCTGCGTCACCCCGCCGGATGCCGACCTCTCGGCCAGGTGGATGCTGCGCAGTGACCGCGACGTGCGTGCTGGTGCCCGGATACTCGTGGTGACCGTCCTTCAGTAGGCGATGCCGATGTGCTCCCGGTGGTGGCGGGGGCTCTCGATCTCGTCGACGATCGCGAGAGCGAAGTCGGCACCCGAGATGTTCGAGCCGCCGTCGGCGTCGAACAGGGCGATCTCACCGCCGACCCGGTAGGAGCCGGTGCGCGCGCCGGGAGCAAAGGCACCGTAACCGCCGGCGGGGCTGATGAAGAGCCAGCCCAGTCCCTCGGGCGCGTGCTCGGCGAGCAGAACTCGAGTTGCCTCGCCCTCCAACGCCTCGGCGCGATACTGCTCAGGGATCTCTCCTTCGACGACCCGGGGCTGGCCCGGCGCTGGGCGCAGCGAACTGAAGCCGCCGACCTGCAGGTAGCGCGCCCCGGCCTGGGCCGACAGTCGCGCCAGCTCGCCGTACACCTCGACGAGGTGGCCGGCCATGTCCCCGCGCGGGGAGAGCGCAGCCACAACGGCATCGGCGCCCTGGACGACACGGGCGGCGACGTCGGAGACGCTGCCGACCTCGTAGCGCACCCCCTCCACCGGATCCTCAGGTGCGGACCGGCTGACCGAGACCACATCGTGCCCTCGAGTCGCCGCCTCCCGCACGACATTTCCACCGGTGTACCCGGTCCCGCCAACGACAACGATGGTGGCCATCAAGGACGCTCCTTCGTACGTATGAGTCAGACTCATTCGTCAACCATTGCGAGGGGTCAGATAGTCCGACAACCTCGGGTGAACCGTCCCCACGACACTGCCCCACACCGCCGGCGTTGTCCACACGGTGGAGGGCTCTGAACCGCTTGAGGTCGTACTCCGTTCGTCATCACGGTCCGTTGCCGGGTCGACCGTCCACCGGAGCCTCCCATGGCAACAACGGACGCGCAGTTGGCGGATGCCTCAGCTGCTGAACGCGGCGAGGCCACCGAGGATGAGGGCGGCGCCGGTGAGGGCACAGATTCTGGCACCGGTGGCCCTGTCGGGTCTCTCCCGGGCGATCAGGACGGCGGTTCCCACTGCCACGACGGCCGCCACCACGATGTAGATCGAAGTGGAATAGAGCCAGGAGTAGGGCACGAAGTGCACCGCCAACGTCACCGCGAGTGCCCCGACCGCGACGGTGTACCGCTCCAAGGTCACCAGGACGATGACCAGCGGCAGGATGAGCAACTGGCCCATGCTCAGGTAGATCGACAGCGAGTTCAAGCTCGCGTCCTGGGGACGCGGGCCGTCCGCGGCGGCCGCCGTCAGCAGAAGTCCGAGCGGCAGGCCCACCATGCCCTGGAACAGCGCCGCATAGGTGCCGACCCGTTCCCCGAAGCGCCACCCCAGCACGCCAGCGGCGAGCCAGGTCGAGCCGTAAGCAACCAGGAAGCCGAAACCACTGCGGTTCACCTGCGCCAACTCGCGCAGATACTCCTGCACATCCATGCCAACCCCCTCGACCAGCCCGACCGCGAGCCCACCACCCTACGTAAACATCAACACCGGTCTCTCCAGCAGCGCACCCCGGCGGCACGGCTGCCTCCTCCCTCGCGGCATCTCCCCGCATCCGACCTCAGCGTTTCCTGTCAGGCCCGCAGATGGGGCCCCCATTCCGCCGGCGGCTGGGCGTGAACTGATGCTCGCGCAGTGAGTCTGGCGCTGCGGCTGGTCGCAATGGGCCCAGGGGCGGCTCAGGTCATTGGTGTCCTTCGATGTGGTGGAGGGATCGAGGGGCGGGGCGCAATCCGCTTGTCGGCACCGCGCATCGCCTGCAACCCTGCAGTCATGCCGTCGAGCGCCGTTCAGCCACCGTTCCAGCAGTTCCTGGCGACCGCGGACGCGGTCGCGTTGGCCCGCCCCGAGGTGGACCTCGACATGGCCCGCGAGGTGTTCCTCGAGGCAGCGAAGCTGCTGCACAACGGCCTCGCACTGGACGGCCTGGACGACCACGATGCCAGCGCCGTGGTGGCTTGGGCTATGCGTCGATCTGATCTCGACGGATCCAGGTGCCGCGGTACGGACACGAGCGCGAGCCGTCGTGGAGAACCCAGCAGATCTGCACGATCCGGCGGGCGTGGCCGCGGCCTATCTCGACTCGGCCAGGATTCTTCAACTCTGACCGATCCGCCCTCGAGATCACCCGCCGGGCGGCGCTCCCTCACACCCTTGCCGCCGCTGCGACCTACACCGGCGGCGGCGAACTACTCTTCGAAGATGGGCGCAGCCTCGGTTCTCGGGCCTGAAGATCTGTTCGAGGGGTTCCCCGTGACTTTGGCGATCTATCAGGCTGTGGAGCAGGCAGTGTCCGTCCTTGGCGAGTCGTCCGTGAGGGTCACGAAGAGCCAGGTCGCCTTCAGGCTGCGTAAAGCCTTTGCCTTCGTGTGGCGTCCGGGTCAGTACATCTCCAACGCCGTCCCGGCTGTGCTGTCGATTGCCCTGCCACACGAAGTCGTCTCCGACCGCTTCAAGGAGATTGTGCATCCCGCCCCCGATGTGTGGATGCACCACATTGAACTGAACGAGGTTGCTGAGATCGACGACGAGGTAGCAGCGTGGCTCGCCGAGGCCTACCTCAACGCCGCCTGACACGGCCATCAACACTGATGGCCGTCAAGGACCCGCTCGAGAGTGCCGCCTTCCGCCGCTATCGACCGAGGCAACGGTTGCCTACGGGTTTGGATCAACCTCAAGAGTGTGCAGTCGGGGTCGACCAGTGCACCGATGCGTAGGCCAGAGTCCTCAACGGCAGGCCGGTGGACGCGTGGCCATCCCCGCCTCGACTCGGGAATGCCCGCTGCTCGACACTCCTCGAAGAAGGCAGTCACGTCATCGAGTCGAAGACAACAGGAGAACGCACTGGTGGCCGGATCGAGCTCCGGGAAGGGAAAGAACTCCAGGGTCACCTCGCCTCGGCGCAGGATCATCCACCCCGGGTCGCGGTACGCGCTGCCAAAGCCCACGCCGGCGAAGAACGCGGCGGTGGTGTCGAAGTCCCGCGACGGCAGATTCGGCGTGGCGCGATCGACCATGAGGTCACAGCAGCTCCGCTCCACACTTCGGACGGCCGCCCGGGCGACCGTTCTGGCCAACAGCGCCCTTGGCTTCTATCCGCGAAGGACGTGGCGTGGCGCCATACTGAATGAATGAGGCCTCGCAGGGCCAGCGCGCAGGACGTGCATGACGCCGCCCTCGCTATGCCGCACGTAACCGTCGTGCACGCCAAGGACAACCCGGTCTATCAGGTGGGCGGCAGGTCGTTCGTCTTCTTCCGTAACTCGCGCACGGACGCATTCGACCCGGAGACGGGTGAGCTCTACGACGACGTCATCGTGATCTGGGTCGGCGGTGAGGACGACAAGCAAGCCCTCGTCCAAGATTCGGCTAACCCGTTCTTCACCACGCCGCACTTTGATGGACACCCGTCGGTGCTGGTGCGGGCGAGCCGGCTCGAAGAGGTGCCGCGCGACGAACTGATCGAGCTGGTGCAGGACGCATGGCTGAGCCGAGCGTCGCAGAGGCGGGCCCAAGCCTGGCTCGCCGAGCGGGGCCTGGGATAGGTGCACGGGTCCCTGAGCGAGGACGCGCACAACACAGCCCCGTGCTGCGGTGCCGCGCCCGCCCAGTCGTCCGCGGCAGTCCCGGCAGCGTCGTCGGGTCGGTCACTGACCATGGAACCCCATGCACTGATCGTCCATAGGTCACCGTCGATATGCGCTCGGGCTCCGGTGATGCCGCTCGCCGCCGACGTGCGCCCTTCCGCCGGCTGTTGATCGCAACTGCGCTACTTGATGACCCGCGTCATCGCGCAGGCTGCGAACCGTCGTCGTCGCACGGCGTTCACCACTTCGTACTGCTGGGAGTGGATGACGCAGATGTGATGGGGTGGTGTTGGATGCCCACCCGCTGGCACACTGCATCGCGTTGCATCACGCGAGACGAATCCGTCAGAGGGAGGAGTCATGAAGGATGACATGCCCCGTCCTCAGGGGCGGGGTCCGATGTTCGATGGGGTCAAGGTTGGCCGTCCGGCTACGGGCGGACTTCTCGATGCTGGGTATACGTCATTGAATGATCTCCCGGATGACCTTCACGAACTTCTCGCGGTACACGGTGTCGGTCCTCGAGCCGTCGAGCTCTTGCGGGAGAAGCGCGGCCACTAGGCCGTGTTGATCAATGTGCTGCGTAGCCAGATCAGGGTGGCGGCCAGGGCGATCGCGGCTCGGTAGTTGCGGGCGAGTTTGTCGGTGCGCATCGCGATGCCGCGCCACTGCTTGAGCTTGTTGAAGCAGCGTTCGACGACGTTGCGGGCGCGGTAGCGCTGCTGCTGCTCGGCGCCGAAGTCGATCGGACGGCCGGGCCTCTTGCGGCGGTGCCCGATCTGGTCCTCTCGCTCCGGGATCGTCGCGGCGATCCCGCGGGCGCGCAGCCAGGCCCGGTTCGCCTTGGACGGGTAGCCCTTGTCGGCCAGCACCCGATCCGGGCGGGTCCGCGGCCGGCCCGGCCCGACGCGGGGGACGCGGATGCCGTCCAGGACGGTGCTCAACATGGTCGTGTCGTTGATGTTGCCGGCCGTCACCGCCCACGACAACGGCCGGCCCTTGCCGTCGGCGACCAGGTGGACCTTGCAGGTCAGGCCGCCCCGGGAGCGGCCGATCCCATGATCAGGCGGCTCCCACCACGACGGATTCTTGTGATTCCACTCTGCCCCCTGTGCCTCGCGTCAGGGTCGCACCATGCTGATGCACCCGCGCGATCGTGGAGTCGATGGCGACCACCCACTCGACCTCACCGGCGGCGTCGGCGAACTTGTGTACCTCGGCGAGCAGTCCCTCCCAGGTGCCGTCAGCGGCCCACCGGTTGAACCTCTTATAGATCGAGTTCCACTTCCCGAACCGCTCGGGCACATCCCGCCACGGCGCCCCGGTGCGGTACTTCCACACCATGCCCTCGAGCGCTCCACGGTGATCCGTCCACGGCCTCCCCGGCGTCTTGCCCGCCGGCAGCATCGGCTCCAGCACAGCCCACACCTCATCAGAAATCTCGCGACGCGTCACAACGTCAACACTGGCCGACCAACACCACGAACCCCTTGATCAACACGCCCTAGTCCGCCGCGGTCTCGGTGCGGCCGCCTCTAGCCGATTCATTTCGAGCGCGCCTGCCTCTCCGCATCAGGGACCCGAGCAGCGGAGATGCGCCGCTTCGCCGCGTGCGGGCGGTCGCTCGCCAAGGCCTGGTCCTTGCCGATGACGGTGCTGTCGGTGATGCTGGCGAGGGAGCGACCTCCAGGGAAGGGGCACCAGTTGAGTCAGATGCAGGAAACACCGGTATCGCCTGAGCGGGGACTCACACCGTCCTCTCGTCCAGGCATGGGCGCGATGCTTCACCCCGGTGGTGTGACTTTCCGGGTCTGGGCTCCCAATGCCCGGTCGGTGGCGGTTGCCGGTGACTTCAACGACTGGTCCAGGGATCGCCATCGGCTGGCGCGGGAGCAGGGCGGCTACTGGTCCGTGGACATCGACGGAGCCCTCGACGGCAGCAACGGCGGGGTCAAGGCCGGGGACGAGTACAAGTTCGTCATCGAGGGGCCCTCGGGTGAGCTGTGGCGCAAGGATCCCTACGCGCGCGATGTGGATCACTCCAACGGCAACGCCATCATCGTCGACCCGAGCTTTGACTGGAGTGGCGATGAGGGCTTCCGCATGCCGCCCTGGCACGAGCTGGTCATCTACGAGATGCATGTCGGCACGTTCAACGACACACCCGGCGGGCCACCGGGTGACCTGAGTACCGCTGAGGCGCGCCTGAGGCATCTGGTCGAGCTCGGGGTCAACGCCATCCAGATCATGCCCATCGGCGAGTTCCCCGGCGACCACTCCTGGGGCTACAACCCGGCCGACATCTTCGCCGTCGAGTCCGCCTACGGGTCGCCGCAGGCCCTCAAGGCCTTCGTCAAGGCTGCGCACGGGTACGGCCTCGCGGTGATCGTTGACGTGGTCTACAACCACCTCGGACCCTCCGATCTCGACCTGTGGCAGTTCGACGGCTGGCACGAGAACGACAAGGGCGGGATCTACTTCTACAACGACTGGCGCTCGTGGACGCCGTGGGGTGAGACCAGGCCCGACTACGGCCGGCCCGAGGTCCGCCGGTTCCTGCGGGACAACGCCATGTTCTGCCTGGATGAGTTCCACGCCGACGGGCTGCGGTTCGACATGACGCTCTTCATCCGCACGGTGTACGGCAACCCGCACGACCCGGGCCAGCGTCTCATCCACGGCGGGGACCTGATGCGCGAGATCAACCAGGAGATCGGGACCCGCTTCCCGTGGAAGATCTCGATCGCCGAGGACCTCCAGGACGAGCCGTGGATCACCCGCGCGCCCGAGGCCGGAGGTGCCGGCTTCGACAGCCAGTGGTCTGCCGCCTTCGTGCACCCGGTGCGCGCGGCGATCATCGGCCGCGACGACGCGCATCGCAGCATGTGGGCGGTGCGCGATGCGATCGCCCGCCGCGACGACTCCGGCGTCACCGGCCGGGTGATCTACACCGAGTCGCACGACGAGGTGGCCAACGGCCGCGCCCGCGTGCCCTCCGACATCTGGCCGGAGAACCCGGGGAGCTGGTTCTCGCGCAAGCGCTCGACCCTGGGCGCGGTGCTCGTGTTCACCACGCCCGGCATCCCGATGCTGTTCCAGGGCCAGGAGCTGCTCGAGGACGAATGGTTCCACGACACCGACCCGATCGACTGGAGCAAGAAGGACCGCTTCGCCGGGATCGTCCGGCTCTACCGCGACCTCGCCCGGCTGCGCCGCAACTGGTGGGACGACTCGCGCGGCCTTCGCGGCGGCAACGTCAACGTCTTCCATGTCAACGACACCGACAAGGTCATCGCCTTCCACCGATGGCACGACGGCGGGCCCGGTGACGACGTGGTGGTCGTCCTCAACTTCGCCAACCGCAGCTACGACAATTACGACCTCGGACTGCCCCGCGGCGGATCATGGCAGGTCCGGGTCAACTCCGACTCCCGCCTCTACTGCGACGACTACGGCGACCACCCGGGCCACGACACGCACGCGGATCCCGGTGCACGCGACGGGCTGCCCTGCACGACGAGCATCGGCCTTGGCCCCTACACCGCGCTCATCCTCACCCAGCAGGAATAGCCGAATCGGCGGATGTCCGAAGCTCCGCGACGAAGACTGTGTCCGGCTGATCGTCGTCGTCTGGTGAATGAGCGACACCCCCGCACTCAACCGGAGCCTGCCGGGTGTGCGGGGGTGTCGCGCCTCATCCGCGGATCGGGGGAATGATCCGACCGGACGACGCTACCCCGCTCGACGTCAAGGCGCGCGCCGAACGACGAGTCCGCCGTCAGTGGGCCCGCATACCCTCTCGTCATGGAGGCCGGTTGGCAGTACACGACTCGGGACTATGACCCGGCGGCCGACGCTGACGAGGTGGAATGGGCGCGCGCTGTGGCGCTCCAGGGGTGGCGTATCTGGCATCCGTCGGGGGTGTGGGTGGAGGTCAATGGGCGCCGGGTGCGCCGGTGGTCGCTGCGCCGTGCCTGCTACCGCCCTGGGGCCGTGCACGACCACGAGCGCCAGTGCCGGGACGCTAGAAGAGACGAAGCCCCCCACCCCTGAGCCGCCTATTCTTCGGGGATCAGCACGAACCTCGCCGATTCGTTCGACGTGGTACGCCGAGAATCTCACCTGCGGGCCCTTCAAAGAGCGCACGCCCCGACAACTTCACAGCGCCGGGTGACGGACGCTGTGTTGGGTGCGCACACTGGGTTGAGGTGGCGGTGCGAGATCGACCGCCAGCTAGGGGGGTCAGTCGATTAGCCTGTCGAGGAGCTCGAACGACTCGTATGGCTGGTCGATGTCTCCGAAGTGGCCGTCGTCGCGGACGATCTGGGTGCCGCCGAGCCGTTCGAACATCGCGCGGCCTTGCGTGTCGTTACAGCCGTACGGATCCTCACGGGAGTTGATGAAGTACAGGTCGCGGACGTTGGTCCGGATCGCCGCCCAGTCGTAGCTGTCCTGGAGGACGGGTTCGTCCTCGTCGTTGGGTGGCGTGCAGTAGCCGGCGACGAGGATGGCCTGATCGACCGTGGTGTCGATGTGCTCGAGGATCGCGAGCAGCAGTGCCGCCCCGCCCGAGTGGCCGACGAGCACGGTGTTGGCATCGAAGCTGTGGTTGGCCAGCACCTGCGGCAGGAAGGTGGCGATGGGTTCGACGTTGAGGCTGGGATAGTGCGGCGCATCGACGGCGTAGCCGCGCTCCGTCAGCCGCCTTCGCAGCCACGGCAGCCACACCACGTCCGGATGCGCTGACGTCCCGTGAAAGAGGATCGCCTTACGGGTCACTGGACGGTCCCATCGTCGTGGTCGGCGAACGCCCCGTTGGAGCATCAGAGCCGCGGGCGGCGGCTCGCGGCATTCGCGTCGAACCCTACATCAGCGGTCGATCACGGCCCGTGGCCGCGGCCGCCACCCAACCGTGGACGAACCCGCGGCGACGCCGAAACCCGAAACCGCCCGCAGCCCAGATGCGCCAATCCGCCGGCAGTTGGGCGCTGAGCTGTCATCGCCCAGTGGAGACGGGACTGGGCGGCTGACGTTGTCGGGCCAGGGAGCGTGTGCGCGCAGTCCGGCTCTGTGTTGGGATCGTCGTCGGGCGCCGTCGACTGGGCACAATCACGCGGACTGACATACCGGTCCCGCCTGTAGGTGCATTGGCGTGCTACTCGGCATCACTTGACTCGAGCTCGTCGCTGCTGGTGGTCGACCAGTGCTCGAACGTCGTGGTGGTGATGACCGCTTCGGGGCCGGGCAGCAGCTGCCCTTCGTGGAGCTCGGCTTCGAAGTAGGTCGCGCGCGGGTCGGCGACGACGACGCGGGGGTCGGCAGCCCGGGCGAGCGCTCGACCCACCAGTTCAGCGATCGGCACCTGCTCGGGGCCGGCCACCTCCACGACGCCGTTCGTCGGGACGCTGGTCGCAACTCGTTCGAGGACCTCGACGAGGTCCGCGGCGGCCACCGGCCGGAACAGAACCGGACTCAGATGGACCTCGTGCCCGGTCGTCGCGGAGTCCGCAATCACGTGCAGAAACTCGAAGAACTGGGTCGAGCGAACAATCGTGTAGGGCCGACCCGACGCTTGGACGAGGCGTTCCTGGACCGCCTTGCCGCGGAAGTAGCCACTGTCGGGGACCCGGTCGGCACCGACCACCGAGAGCGTCACATGGTGCGCAACGCCGGCACGGCCCTCGGCGGCCAGGACGTTGGCGGTCGCGGTCCGGAAGAAGGCCCCGATGTCATCCGCGGACGAGGTCGGCGCGTTGGTGACGTCCACGACCGAGTCCGCGCCCGCGAGGACCTCGGCCAGACCCGCGCCGGTCACGGCGTCGACACCAGTGGCCCGCGACGCAGCGAGGACCTGGTGGCCTCGGGCGGCCAGCCGGGCGACCAACCGGGAGCCGATCAGGCCGGTTCCGCCGAGGACGACGATCTTCATGTCGACACCCTTTCGAGGATGCGGGCAGGCGGCATACAGCCGAGGACCCTGCAGACGGCCTCCACTCTAGTAATCGCCAGGACCACCGAGACGTGATCACTCACACCGTCAGCGTCCTCACGTGGCCGTCCTCCCGGGGCGCCTCTCACCCGCCGCCTATGGCCTTGCGAGCAGAGCCGGATACGGAGCGCCGGCACGGCTGAACTGCCTTCGTCAGGTCGAGTGATGTGCGCTGCGCCTCACGACCGATCCGTTCCCCGTGCACTTCGCCGATCACGTCAACTGCGAGATCTCGAAGAGGTGGCCATCCGGGTCCCGGAAGAAAGCCCTGATCTCACCCCCACGATCGACAGGTGCGGCCAGGAACTGTGCACCCCGTTCCGCGAGCAGCTCGTAGGTCAGTCGACAATCGTCGACCCGGAAGATGATCTGAGCGCTGACCAGATCCGGATCAGCGGGGACAGCCATCGTGACGCTGGGCTTGTCCGGGCCCGGCCCGCCCCCGGTCACGAGCAGAAGCCAGTTCCCGTGCAGATCCAGCACCACCGACGTACCGCCGTACTCGCCGTGAACCGAGGCGTCGAGCACATCGACGTACCAGTCGCGGCTGACGGTCGCATCGGCCACGACCAGCATGTGCGTCACCGCCCGCGGTTCGAAGCGCTCCATGCCGGGCAGCGTATCGGCCTCTGGCCCCCGTGCCTTTCACCGCCGCTCTCGCCCTCACGCGAACCGTGCGCTGCGGGGTCTAGTCGCTTCTCGCACAGACTGGGGTGAGCTTGTTGTCATCTTCAGTCACTCCGCGGGAAGCCGACTGCGCTTGATCGTCGAGAGAGCGTTGCGTTGCGTCCGGCCGTCTGGCGGTCCTCAGGTCGTCCGGCCGTCTGGCGGTCCTCAGGTCGTCCGGCCGCCTTGCGGGCTCTTTCCTGACGGTGCTCGTGGCTCCTCTGGCGTGGGAGGGCGGTGGGGTGGGGTGAGATTTGTGGTGGTCGGCATGAGTTGTGCTAGTGCACGGCAGTCCGCGATCTGAAGGAACCGTTCTCGCACGGCGGTGTCCTGGACGAGGGCTGATCGCTGGGTCAGGAAGCGGGCCGCGACCTCGGGCACCTCCCGCGCCCACGGGTCGCCGAGGGCGTCCAGGACGCGGTGGCAGGCGATCAGGGCGCGGCCGGGGTGCGGCTCTCCACACGGTTCGGGGCCGTTCGGTCCCATCGCGACGAAGGCTTTGCGGGCCAGGGCCCGCGCCTCGTCCACGCGACCGGCTTGGAGGAACGCCTCGGCGAGCAGTGCCTCGTTCTGGACCGTCTCGGTGGCCACCTCGAGCTGCCGGGTCCGGTCCGTGGCCGCGGTGAGGGCGTCTACCGCGGTCTGTGTATCACCGGTGGCCAGGGCGGCGAGTCCGAGGGCGGTGTCCGATTTCGCGATCGCGAGGGGGATGTCGCTTAGGGTGGCTGCCGCGCGCGCCTCCTCGGCGAGGGTCAGGGCGTCGGCGGGGCGGGACTCATCGAGCGCCAGGGCGCTCAGCGACGCCAGCGCGTGGCAGACGAAGTAGTGCAGCGAGTGCTGACGCCCCAGCTGAACCGCGCGCTCGAGGTGTTCGCGGGCGGTCGTGCCGGCACCGGTGAGGCGCTCGGCTTCACCGAGGCGCTGCAGGGACGAGACGACGCCCTCGAAGTCCTCCACCCTCTCGCTCAGCTCCACCGCCCGGACGGCGGCGACGAGCGCCTCGTCGAGGCGCCCGGTGTCCAGGGCGATGCTGTTGAGGTTGCCCAGCACGATGCCCTGGCGCAGCAGGTGTCCGTTGGCGGTGAAGACCGCGAGAGCCGCCTCTGAGTGGATCTTGGCCTCCTCCATCCGGCCGGCCAGCATGTGCACCGCGGCGAGCTGGCCGCTGACAAGTGCCTGACCCTCCTCGTCACGCACCTGCTCAAAGGCGTCGGCGGACTGCTCGAGCAGGTCGATGG
>JBAUUB010000402.1:0-12476 GCA_049582485.1 Dermatophilaceae bacterium | reverse complement strand
CTCGGCCACCGAGCTGCGCGAGCAGGTCCCGGAGCTGGCCGGGCAGCTCACCTTCAGCACCGACAAGACCTACGGCGGCACGATCAACATCGCGCCGCGCGTCCTGACCGTGCTCGGCGCCGAGGGCCGGATCATGCGCGCGGACAACGCGGGCCACTGGCGGACCTCACGGCCGCGCTGGATCGCGACCGAGGCCTGGTTGGGGGGCTCGCCGGAGCGACTTCCCGAGGCCGAGGGGTATGCGGTGCTCGTCTCCCGCTGGCTGCGTACCTTCGGCCCGGGCACCGAGAACGACATCGTGTGGTGGCTCGGCGCCACCCGGTCCGCAGTGCGGCGGGCCCTCTCGGACCTGGGGGCCGTGGCGGTGCGGCTCGAGGACGACCGGACCGCCTGGGTCGCGGCCGGTGACACGGACGCCGAGCCGGACCCGGGGCCATGGGCAGCGCTGCTCCCGGTCCTGGACCCGACCGCGATGGGGTGGAAGGAGCGGGACTTCTACCTCGACCCCGCCGACGTGCCCTACCTCGTGGACACCAACGGCAACATCGGGACCACCGCGTGGTGGTGCGGGCGTGTCGTGGGCGGGTGGGTCCAGGACGACGACGGATCGGTGCGGGTGGTGCTGCGATCGGACCCCGGTCCGGAGGGCATGGCGGCACTGGAGGCCGAGGCGGCCCGACTGACGGAGTGGTTCGACGGCGTCGTCGTCTCGTCGGTCTACAAGTCGCAGCTCATGAAGGGCGCGCTGTTGCCCTGACGGCCGCGCTGACCAGCATCGCGTGATGGGTGTCACTTGACGGGGGTGCCCCGGGCGGCATACGTTCCTGACACCTGAATCACCTGTCAGGTTCATTGCTTCCCGGTTCTGAAAGGCACGACATGCGGACACACTCGAAGCTCGCCGCAGCGATCCTGGCCGCCTCGGCCCTGACGCTCTCGGCGTGTGCACCCAGCCCGACCGACTCCTCCGATGGGGACGCGGGCACCGACACGACTGCCACGGAGGGCGCCGAGGCGACCGAGCTCACGGTGGGGATGCTCACCTCCCTGACCGGACCGCTCGGGGCGTACGGCGAGGCCTATCAGGCCGGCTTCGAGGCCGGCTGGGACTACGTGACCGAGGGCGACGGGGAGCTCGACGGCTTCGACGTGACCTTCGAGTGGGTCGACGACCAGGGCAACCCGGACACGGCGGTGAGCCAGTTCAAGGACCTCGTCGGCCAGGACGTGAGCATCATCGCCGGCTCGGCATCCTCCGGAATCGCCGCCCAGCTCGCCGAGCAGGCCGCGCAGAACCAGGTGCTCTACATCTCCGGGCCGGCCGCGACCGACGCCCTCACCGGCGTCAACGAGTACACGTTCCGGTCTGGCCGCCAGACCTACCAGGACGTCGCCACCGCCGGAACCTTCCTCGACGACATCGCCGGCAAGTCGGTGCTCGTCTTCGCCCAGGACAACGCGTTCGGACAGGGCAACGTCGCCGGTGTCGAGGCCGTCCTCGGCGGCGCCGGTGCCGAGGTGTCCTCGGTTCTCGTCGCCGAGGACGCGACCGAGTTCACGCCGTTCGCGACCCAGATCGTCGACGCCGCACCGGACCTGGTCTTCGTCGCCTGGGCGGGTGCGACCACCGCAGCGATGTGGGAGGCCCTCGGCCAGCAGGGCGTGTTCGACGCGACGACCGTCGTCACCGGTCTCGGCGACGTCGCCTCGTACCAGGCGTACGGCGAGGCCAGCGAGCAGCTCAACTTCCTCAACCACTACTTCGGCGGTGCCGGTGGAACCGAGGCCGAGACGGCGATGATCGAGCACCTCGAGGCCAACGGCGCCCAGGCCGACCTGTTCTCGCCCGACGGCTTCCTCGCCGCTCAGATGGTCGCGCACGCCCTCACCGAGGGCGGCGGCACCGACGTCGACGCGATGGTCGGCGCTCTCGAGGGAGCGACGTTCGACTCGGTCAAGGGCCAGGTCGAGATCCGTGCCGAGGACCACGCCGTGATCCAGCCGATGTTCCAGGCGCGCCTGGTCGCCGGTGACGACGGCTCCTTCACCCCGGAGCTCGTCACGACCGTCGACGCCGAGACCGTCGCCCCGCCGGCAGCCGGCTGACCGACGTGACCGACCGTCCCGCGCTCGCCCTGGAGGGCATCGGACTGCAGATCGGTGGCGCGACGATCCTGCGCGACATCGACCTGACCGTCCCCGAGTCGCAGATGCTCGGCGTCATCGGCCCCAACGGGGCTGGCAAAACGACGCTGTTCAACATCGTCTCGGGTGTCATGACGCCGACGAGCGGCCGCGTGCTGCTCGAGGGCTCGGACGTGACGCGAACCTCCATCCACGGGCGGGCGCGGGTCGGGCTCGGCCGCACCTTCCAGACCTCCAGCGTCTTCGCGGCCTTGACCGCCCTCGAGAACGTCCGGCTGGCCGCCCAGGCCCGGATCGGCGCCGCCACGAGCCCGTTCCGCTTCCCGCGCCCGGGCGACGACGCGACCGGGGTGGCGCGTGAGCGCCTCGCCGAGGTCGGACTGGACCACCACGCGCGCACGACCGCCGGCGTGCTCAGCCACGGAGACAAGCGCAAGCTCGAGATCGCCATGCTCCTGGCCACCGAGCCACGGGTCATCCTCCTCGACGAGCCGATGGCCGGCGTGGGATCGGGGGACGTTCCCGGGCTGGTCGAGGTCATCCGCAGGCTGCACCAGGGAGGACGCACCGTGCTCATGGTCGAGCACCACATGGAGGTCCTGCTCGGTCTGGTGGACCGGGTGGCCGTCCTGCACCACGGGGAGCTCATCGCCGCCGACACCCCGGAGGCGGTCATGGCCGACCCGACGGTGCAGAGCGCCTACCTCGGGGAGGCGGTGTGAGCACCCTGCTCCACGTCGAGGGCCTGCGCGCCAGTGTCGGCGGCCAGCAGGTCGTCGAGGACGTCTCGCTGGACGTGGCCGCCACCGGGGTCACCGCGCTGCTCGGCCGCAACGGGGTGGGCAAGTCCTCGACGATCAAGGCGATCCTCGGGATCATCGAGCGGAACGGGACGGTCGAGTTCGACGGGCGCCCCATCGACCGGCTGCGCACCGACCGGATCGTGCGCCAGGGGATCGCCTACGTCCCCGAGGACCGTGAGGTGTTCGCCTCGCTCACCGTCGAGGAGAACCTCACGCTCGCGGCGCGTCAGGCGGCTCCGAACCGCGGTCTCGTCGACGAGCTCTTCCCCGAGCTCCGCGAGCGCGCTCGGCAGCGAGCCGGGACCCTCTCCGGGGGCCAGCAGCAGATGGTGTCCCTGGCTCGGGCGCTGATGAACGACAACCGGCTCCTCCTGGTCGACGAGCCGACCAAGGGCCTGTCCCCACGACTCGTCGGAGAGGTGACGCGCGTGCTGCGCACCGCAGCGGAACGAACCCCGATGCTCCTCGTCGAGCAGAACCTCCAGGTGGTGCGCGAGATCGCCCACGAGGTGGTCGTCCTCTCCGGCGGGCGCGTGGTCCACCGCGGCCCGGCGCTCGAGTTCCTCGAGGACCCGGACCTGGTGCACCGACACCTCGGGGTGGCCGCATGAGCACCCTCGTCCTCCTCCTCATCACGGGAGTCGGCCTCGGTGCCCTGTACTTCCTCGTCGCCAGCGGACTCTCGCTCATCTACGGCCTGATGCACGTGCTCAACTTCGCGCACGGCGCCTTCCTCTCCCTCGGCGGCCTGCTGGGATGGGAGGTCGGGCGCCGCGTCGGTGACGGCACCTGGGGCGGCCTGCTCGTCTCCATGGCGGTCGGGATGCTCGTCGGAGCCGCGTTCGCGATCCTCACCGAGCTCGTCTTCATCCGGCGGCTCTACAACCGCCACATCGAACAGGTCCTCGTCACCGTCGGCATCGGCCTGGCCGCCGTCGCGCTGTTCGAGGGCATCTGGGGCAGCGACCCGATCGTCACGACGAAGGTGCCGTGGCTGCGCCAGACGACCGAGGTCGCCGGCGCGCGGGTGCCGAACCACATCTGGCTGCTCATCGGGGTCGCGGTGCTGGTGCTCGTCGCGATCGTGCTGTTCCTGCGGTTCACCCGCTACGGGCTCGTCATCCGCGCAGGGGTCGAGAACCGCACGATGGTCACGGCGCTCGGCATCGACGTGCGCACCGCATTCACCATCGTCTTCGCCATCGGCGGGGCGGCTGCTGGCCTCGGCGGGGTCCTCGCCAGCGTCTACTACGGCAACGTCTCGGCACAGCAGGGCACCTCGCTGCTGATCTACGCCTTCATCGTCACCGTCATCGGCGGCCTCGGTTCGCTCACCGGAGCGGCCATCGCCTCGGTGCTGATCGCGGTGCTCCAGCAGCTCGCGAACTTCTACCTCGGCGGCACCGGGGACCTCATCATCGTGCTGGCGCTGGCGGCCGTGCTGCTCGTGCGACCCAGCGGACTCCTCGGGAGGGCTGCCTGATGTCCCGCCTCACCGGCCACCGGTTCCTCGTCCCCGCCCTGGGTGTGCTGCTCGTCGTCTTCGCAGCGCTGCTGCCCCTGCTGAACCTCTCCGTCCCCGGGGTGCTGCCGGGGCCGACCTACACTCCCGGCACGCTCCAGGTGCTGGCCTACGGGTTCCTCATCGCCGCCCTCGCCCTCAGCTACCACCTGATCTTCGGTCTGGCCGGAATGCTGTCGTTCGGCCACGCGCTCTTCTTCGGCGCCGGGGCCTACGGGCTGGCCATCGTGCTGCGCGAGCTGCTCCCGGCGGAGCTGCCGAGCGGCGTGGCACTCCTGGTCGCCGTCCTCGTCACGCTCGTGGGAGCCTTCGTCATCGCCTCCGGCGTCGGAGCTCTCGCCCTGCGCGTGACCGGTATCAGCTTCGCCATGGTGACCTTGGCCTTCGCCCAGGCCGTGAACGTGCTGGTCCGGCGCAACACCGGCGGGCTGACCGGCGGCGAGGAGGGCGTGTCGGTGACCTCGGCCATGGTGCCGGACTTCCTGATCGGCGTGCGCAACTCGGACAACCTGTACTGGATCGCCCTCGCGCTGCTCGTCCTCGTGTACCTCGCCACGCTGTGGATCGAGAGCAGCCGCGTCGGGCACGTGGCCGCGGCCGCGCGGGAGAACGAGCTCCGCGTCCGCGTCCTCGGCCTGCGCCCCTACACGGTGCGGCTGTTCATCTTCACCGCGGCCGGCATGCTGGCCGCGGTCGCGGGGATGGGCATGGTCCTGCTCCAGTCGGGCACGACCCCGCGGGTCACGTCGGCGGACTTCACCCTCACGCTCCTGGTCATCGTCGTCCTCGGCGGGGTCGGGTTCCGTTGGGGCGCGATCGTCGGTGGCCTGGTCTACACGCTGCTCGACAAGCGGCTCAGCGACCTCGCGTCCTCGGACCTCATCGCGTCCCTGCCCGCGGTGCTCCGGATCCCGCTCTCGGAGCCGATCTTCATCCTCGGCTCGATCTTCGTCCTGATCGTCATGTTCCTCCCCGGCGGAATCGCGGGCATCGCGCAGCGGGTTCGCGGCAGTGGAGAATCCACCCATGCGCACTGACGGCCTGCTCGCCCTCGGCCGCTGGACGACCGACCGGGCCCGCATCGACGGGTCCCGCACGGCGATCATCGACCGCGGCGTGCGCACGACCTACCGTCAGCTCGAGGACCGGGCGGCGGCCCTCGCGGACCGGATGGTGTCGGCGGGCTACGGTCGCGGCGCGGTCATCGCCACCCTCTCGGGCAACAGCGTCGACCACATCGTCCTCTTTTTCGCCTGCGCCAAGGCGGGTCTCGTCCTCGCGCCGATCTCCTGGCGGCTCACCCCGGGCGAGATCGCCGAGCAGCTGTCCCTCGTCGACCCGGATCTGTTCGTCGCCGAGCCCGCGTATGCGCCGCTCGCCCGGGCGGCGCTCGACCGGTTGGAGCGGGACCGGCCGGGCCACCGCATACCGTCCTGCGAGCTCGGCGAGGTCGGTGTCGAGGCCTCGCTGCCGCACCCACAGGAGCCGCGGCCCACCGAAGGCCCGGTCCGCGACGACGACCCCCTCCTGCTCGTCCTCACCTCGGGCACCACCGGCCGGAGCAAGGCCGTCGTCCTCACCCACGCCAACTGCCATTGGACCAACGAGTCGCTCGGCCGGGTGCTCTCGTTCTCCGAGTCCGACGTCGTCCTCGCCGTCATGCCGCAGTACCACGTCGGCGGGTGGAACGTGCAGCCCCTGCTCACCCTCCGGGTCGGGGGAACACTCGTCCTCGAGCGGCGGTTCGAGGCCGGGCGCGCGCTGCGGCTCATCGAGGAGCACGGTGTGACGTCGATGATGGGTGTGCCCACCAACTACCTTCTGATGGCCCAGCACCCGGAGTTCCTGCACACCGACCTGGGCAGCCTGCGGGTCGCCGTCGTCGGCGGGGGCCCCGCCCCGGTGCCGCTGGTTCGGATGTGGCACGACCGCGGCGTCCCGCTGACCCAGGGCTACGGGCTGAGCGAGGCCGGCCCGAACGTCACCTGCCTGCCCCTGGCCGAGGCCCGCAGCCACGCCGGCAGCGTCGGCTTCCCCTACCCGTTCGTCGAGGTCGCCCTGCTGACGGACCAGGGTCGCGTCGAGACCGGACCCGGCACCGGAGAGCTGCTCGTGCGCGGCCCGAACGTCATGGCCGGGTACCTGGGCGACGAGGCGGCGACGGCGGCGGCCTTCGTCGACGGCTGGCTGCGCACCGGGGACCTCGCCGAGCGCGACGCCGACGGCCGGGTCCGCATCGTCGACCGGATCAAGGACCTCTTCATCTCGGGTGGGGAGATGGTGGCGCCCGTCGAGGTCGAGGCCGTTCTGCTCACCCACCCGGACGTCTCGGAGGCGGTCGTCGCCGGTGTCCCGGACGAGCAGTGGGGTGAGCGCGCGGCCGCGTGGGTCGTTCCGCGGCCCGGCGCGCGCCTCGACATCCCCGCCCTCGAGCGGCACGTCGAGGACCGGCTCGCCCGGTTCAAGGTGCCGCGCGAGATCGTCGTCCTCGACCGCATACCCCGGTCCTCGTCCGACAAGCCGCTCCGTCGCGAGCTGGCCGAGGCCTACGTGTCGGCCGCGACGCGGGAGCGACGGTGAGCGCCGAGCCGCGGACCGCCCGCGGCCAGGAGACGAAGCGGCGCATCCTCGAGGCCGCCGAGGCGGTGTTCCTCGAGCACGGCTACCAGGGCGCCTCGGTGTCCCGGATCACCGACCGGGCCGGTGTCGGGCAGGGCACCTTCTACCTGTACTACCCGACCAAGCACGAGGTCTTCGTCGAGCTCGTCGACGACCTCAACCGCCGGGTCCGCCAGGCGATGAGCACCGGCGCCCAGCGCGGCGCCAACCGCATCGAGTCCGAGCGGGAGGGCTTCCGCGAGTTCTTCCGCTTCACCGCTGCGCACCCGGCGATCTACCGCATCGTCCGCGAGGCCGAGTTCGTCGCCCCGGAGGCGATGCGACGGCACTACTCCCGCATCGTCGAGGGCTACGTGAGCGGTCTGGAGACCGCCCGTGCATCCGGCGACATCGACGCGGGCGTCGACCCGCAGGTGACCGCCTGGGCGCTGATGGGCATCGGCGAGCTGATCGGTATGCGGTGGATCCTCTGGGAGGGATCGGCCGGCGAGGTGCCGGACGAGGTCCTCGACGAGATGATGCGCTTCATCCAGCGCGGTCTCGGCACGGGGACCAGAGGTGTTTCCGACACAGAGAAGGAGCAGGGATGAGCACGCTGGACGGCCGGCACGCGATCGTGACCGGTGGCGCGAGCGGCATCGGTCGCGCGATCTGTGAGGCGTTCGCCGAGCGGGGCGCGCGGGTCACGGTCGCCGACCGCGACGCGGACGCCGCGTCCGCCGTGGCCGACGCGATCGGAGGGGAGACGTGGGTGGTCGACCTCGACGACACCGCCGCCCTGGACGACCTGACCCTGAACGCCGACATCCTCGTCAACAACGCCGGGCTGCAGCAGGTGCGCCCGATCCACGAGTACGATCCGGCCGTCTTCCGCCGGATCCACCGGATCATGCTCGAGGCTCCGTTCCTCCTCATCCGCGCCGCGCTGCCCTCGATGTACGTGCGGGGCTGGGGCCGGGTCATCAACGTCTCGAGCGTGCACGGACTGCGCGCCTCGGCGTTCAAGTCGGCCTACGTCTCCGCCAAGCACGGCCTCGAGGGCCTCTCGAAGGTCACTGCGCTCGAGGGCGGGCCCCACGGGGTGACGAGCAACTGCATCAACCCCGCCTATGTGCGAACCCCGTTGGTGGAGAAGCAGATCACCGACCAGGCCGTCGTGCACGGGATCCCCGAGTCGGAGGTCGTCGAGCGCGTCATGCTCACCGAGTCCGCCGTCAAGCGGCTCATCGAGCCGGCCGAGGTCGCGTCGCTGGCGTGCTGGCTCGCCTCGGACGACGCGGGGATGGTCACCGGCGCGAGCTACACGATGGACGGTGGGTGGACCGCGCGATGAGTGAGCGACCGGTCAGCGCGGCCGTCGAGGGCGGTGCCCTCGCGGGCACCCTCTGGCATGAGGATGCCGCCGGCCACCCTGTCCTCGGCCTGAGCGGGATCACCGCCAACCACCGGTCGTATGCGGGGCTCGCCCCCCGCGTCGACGTCCCCCTCCTCGCGCTCGACTCGCGCGGCCGCGGCCGCTCGCGCGACCTTCCTCCGCCGTACAGCCTCGTTCAGCATGCCGACGACACGGCCCGCGCCCTCGACGATCTCGGGATCGGCAGGGTGCTCGTCGTGGGCCACTCGATGGGTGCCTTCGTCGCCACCCGCCTCGCCGAGCGGCACCCCGACCGGGTCGCCGCGCTGGTGCTCGTCGACGGCGGCCTCCCGCTGCGTCCACCGCCCCCCGACGCGCGCCCGGAGGACCTGCTCGGCCCCGCCATCGAGCGGCTGCGCCTGACGTTCGAGTCGACCGACGCATACCGGGACTTCTGGCGGGGCCATCCGGCCTTCGGGCCGTACTGGAACGAGGTCGTCGAGGACTACGTCGACTACGACCTGCAGCAGATCGACGGCGCGCTGCGACCGAGTGCCCACCCGGATGCGGTGCTCACCAACCTCGTCGAGCTCGACGGCCGGGACGGGTACGCCGACGCCGTGCTCGGACTGGAGCGCCGTGGTCTGCCGCGCGTGCTGCTGACCAGTCCCCGGGGGCTCTTCGACGAGCCGGCGCCGCTCTACGACGCCGACTGGCTCGCGACGTGGACCGGGCGGCTGCCCGGGATGCGCGTCGAGGAGGTTCCCGGCACCAACCACTACACCATCCTGCTCGGGTCCGGCGTCGACGCCGTCGCCCGGGCGATCCAGTCCCTTCAGGAGGTCCCCGCATGACCGTCTTCCCCGGCATCACCGCCACCCGCGTCCGCACCGACCGATACGACGCTCACGTGCTCGAACGGACGGGTCTCGACGAGCCCGCCACTCCCGTCGTGTTCATCCACGGCAACGTCTCGTCCGCGCTGTTCTGGCAGCCGACGATGGTCGAGCTGCCCGCGCGCTCGGTCGCGATCGACCTGCGCGGGTTCGGCGACAGCGAGACGCTGCCGGTCGACGCCACCCGTGGCGTGCGGGACTTCTCGGACGACGTCGCCGCGGTCCTCGACGCCATGGGCATCGACCGGGCTCACGTCGTCGGGTGGTCGATGGGCGGCGGGGTCGCCATGCAGCTGCTCCTCGACCGGCCGGAGCTCATCGCCTCGCTCACCCTCGTCTCCCCGGTCTCGCCGTACGGCTTCGGCGGAACCCGCAGGGACGGCTCCCTCCTCACCGACGACGGCGCCGGCACCGGCGGCGGTGGCGCCAACCCCGACTTCGTCGCCCGCCTCGCGGCCGGGGACCGGTCCGACGAGGTGCCGACGTGCCCCGTGCAGGTCTACCGCGGCACCTATGTGGCGCCCGGGTTCTCGAGCGATCACGAGGACCTCTGGGTGACCTCGATGCTCTCGACCGCTACCGGCGAGGACAACTACCCGGGGGACGCACGGGCCTCCGACTCCTGGCCGGGGTTCGCGGCCGGCGACCGGGGCGTGCTCAACACGATGAGCCCGGTGCACTTCGACGTCAGCGGGATCGTCGACGTCGATCCGAAGCCGCCGGTGCTCTGGGTGCACGGCACCGCGGACGCGATCGTCGGCGACGAGTCGTTCTTCGACCTGAACACCCTCGGCAAGCACGGTGTCGTGCCCGGCTGGCCGGGCGAGGAGGTCGCCCCGCCGCAGCCCATGGTCACCCAGACCCGCGACGTTCTGGAGGCGTACGCGCAGGCGGGTGGCGCGTACCGCGAGATCGCCCTCGAGGGTGTCGGCCACTCGGCCCACCTGGAGCGTCCCGACGAGTTCCGGGCGGCGCTGCTCGAGCACATCGGGTGAGTGACCGCACCAGGGCCCGCACGTGCGCCCGCGCGACAGAACCTCCCCCGCGAGACAGAACCTCCGTCGATCACCGGCAATGTCGGTCGCGGGACGGAGCAACGGTCGCGCACACCGGGAAGGCTCGCGTGAAGGAGGAACGGGCGCGGCCGGCGTGTGCGGTCTGATACCCTAGGGGGTATACAGACAAGCGCGCCCGAAAGGACCACCATGGCCACCCGCGACCTCACCCAGACCGAGTTCGAGAAGACCGTCACCGAGGAGGACATCGTCCTCGTCGACTTCTGGGCGGCATGGTGCGGCCCGTGCCGCCAGTTCGCCCCCGTCTACGAGGCGGCCTCCGAGAAGCACCCGGAGATCGTGTTCGGCAAGGTCGACACCGAGGCCGAGCAGGGCCTGGCCGGGGCCGCCGGCATCACCTCGATCCCGACCCTGATGGTGTTCCGTGAGGGTGTTCTCGTCTTCAACCAGCCGGGCGCGCTGCCGGCCTCGTCGCTCGAGCAGGTGATCGAGCAGGTCAAGGGCCTGGACATGCCCGAGATCCACGCCAAGGTCGACGCCATGCGGGCGCTGCAGGACAGGCCCCTCGAGGTGTCCCAGGCCGACTTCGTCGCCGCACACGCCGAGGGCCGCACGGTCGTCGACGTCCGGGAGCCGATGGAGTACCGCGCCGGGCATGTGCCGGGCGCCATCCTGATGCCGATGCGCCAGGTGGCCGAGCGCGCCGGTGAGCTGCCGACGGACGAGCCGGTCTACGTCATCTGCGCGACCGGCAACCGGAGCCAGTCGATGAGCCAGGTGCTGCGCCGTGCCGGCGTCGAGGCGTACTCCGTCATGGGCGGAACCTCGCAGTGGTCCGACGAGGGTCGCGAGGTCGTCGTCGGCCCGATGCCGCGGGCCACCGACGCGGCTGTCAGCTGACTGCTCGGGCCCTCATCCCGCGATAGACGAGGACTCCGATCAGGACCACCTGGATCAACGTGACCGCGCCTGCGAGCCACTGCATGTCGAGGATGAACGCCTCGTCACCCTCGCGGTAGAGCATCCCGACCGACCAGCCGAACAGCGCGACGACCAGCACCTGGATGCCAACGAGAACCCAGATCAGGCGAAGCGTGTCGACCCGGGCGGCGGTGACGGCCAGGGCGAGGTAGCCCAGCGCCAGCACCGCGTAGATCGGTGCCGGGTTGTCCGGCTCGCTCAGGTGCGGCAGCTGGACCGCGAAGACGACCGCATACAGCGCGGCGACGGCGCCGAGGAGCACGACCGTGAGGGTGCGCAGCGGGTGCATCGGGGCGTGAGTGATGCTGCCACGAGCGGTGTTGTGACGACCGATGTGGTGAGTGGTGAGTGTCATGTGAATGCACCTCCTCACCTTCGGGATACACCCGCGACCAAAGGCCGTCAATGCCGCCTGTCACACCCCTAGTGTGGAATCCATGACGTTCTCGATCGTCGCCCGGGACGGCGACGCCTGGGGTGTGGCGGTGGCCAGCAAGTTCCTCGCGGTGGGCTCGATCGTGCCCGAGGTGCGCGTCGGGGTCGGCGCGGTCGCCACCCAGGCCTGGGGCCGGTTCGCCTACCGCCGCGAGATCCTCGACGCGCTCACCGAGGGGTCGATGACGGCCGACGCGCTCGCTGGCGCCCTGGCCGGGGACGACGGTCGCGAGCACCGGCAGCTGGGCATCGTCGGCCGTGACGGGGCGGCGACACACACGGGGTCGGACTGCATGCCCTGGGCCGGTGGGCTGACCGGGGGTGACGGGACCACCGCATACGCGATCCAGGGCAACATCCTCACCGGGCCCGAGGTGGTCCAGGAGATGGAGCGGGCGTGGCTGACGACTGCCGGGCGACCGCTCGACCACCGGCTCCTCGACGCCCTGCTCGCCGGGGACGCAGCCGGAGGCGACTCACGCGGCCGGCAGTCCGCGGCGCTGCTGGCCATGGCGCCCGGTGCCGGCTACGACCGGTGCGGGATCCTGGCGGACCTGCGCGTCGACGACCATCCGGAGGCTCCTGCCGAGCTCGCCCGGGTGCACGAGCTGCACACGTTGTACTTCGGCGCGCCCGAAGGCGTCCGACCGCTCGACGGCGACCTGCGGGCCGAGGTGCGCGACCTGCTGGACCGGCTCGGCCGCG
>JBAUUB010000401.1:0-9008 GCA_049582485.1 Dermatophilaceae bacterium | reverse complement strand
CCCGACCGCAGCCCTGACAGCCACGAGGTCATCTCCGTGCGCGGCGCGCACGTCAACAACCTCAAGGGCATCGACATCGACATCCCCAAGCGACGGCTGACCGTCTTCACCGGCGTCTCCGGCTCGGGCAAGTCCAGCCTCGTGTTCGGCACCGTCGCGGCCGAGAGCCAACGGCTGATCAACGAGACGTACTCCACGTTCGTCCAGACCTTCATGCCGACGCTGGCCCGCCCCGAGGTCGACTCCCTGCACGGCATCACCGCGGCGATCATCGTCGACCAGGAGCGGATGACCGCCAACGCCCGCTCGACCGTCGGCACCGTGACCGACGTCGGGGCGCTGCTGCGAATCCTCTACTCACGCCTGTCCGTTCCGCATGTCGGGTCCTCCAATGCCTTCTCGTTCAACGTGCCGTCGGTCAGCGGCAAGGGCGCCTTCACCGTGGCCGGCAAGGAGGGCAAACCGCAGAAGGCGACCTTCGAGATCACCGGCGGGATGTGCCCGGTCTGCGAGGGCCGCGGACAGGTCTCCGCGATCGACGTCGACGCGGTCGTCGACCGGTCCAAGTCGCTGAACGAGGGCGCCATCCTCGCTCCGAACTTCACCGTCAACACGTGGTACTGGAAGTTCTACGCCGAGTCCGACCGGCTCGACCCCGACAAGCCGCTCAAGGACTACACCGACGAGGAGTGGCACTGGTTCTGGGAGCAGGAGCCGGTGAAGCTGAAGTTCGCCGGCATGAACACGACCTACATGGGCCTGCTCGCCAAGGTTCGCCAGGTCTTCGTCGACAAGGCCGCCGAGGCCAAGCAGGCCCACATCCGGGCGTTCGCCGAGCGCATCGCGACCTTCACCGACTGTCCGGAGTGCGGCGGGACGCGACTGAACGAGGCGGCCCGCACCGCCCGGGTTCACGAGCGGACCCTGCCGGAGGTGTGCGCGATGCAGGTCAGCGACCTGCTCACCTGGGTCGACGGTCTGGACGACCCAGGGGTGGCTCCGCTCGTCGCGAACCTGCGCGCCATGCTGCAAGGTCTGGTCGACATCGGGCTCGGCTACCTCTCGATCAACCGGCCGTCCGGGTCGCTCTCCGGCGGTGAGGCCCAGCGGGTCAAGATGGTCCGCCACCTCGGGTCCGCGCTGACCGACATCACCTATGTCTTCGACGAGCCGACCGTCGGCCTGCACCCGCACGACATCGCCCGGATGAACGTCCTGCTCCGGCAGCTGCGCGACAAGGGCAACACCGTCCTCGTCGTCGAGCACAAGCCCGAGGTCATCGCGACCGCTGACCACATCATCGACATGGGGCCGGGTGCCGGGTCCGCCGGCGGCGAGATCGTGTATGCGGGGGACCTGGGCGGCCTGAAGGCCTCCGGGACGGTGACGGGCGACTACCTGGACCACCGGATGAGCCTGCGTGACTCGACGCGCACCGCGACCGGCTCGCTCGAGATCCGCGGCGCGAACCTGCACAACCTCAAGGACGTCGACGTCGACATCCCGACCGGGGTGCTCACCGTGGTGACCGGGGTCGCGGGCTCGGGCAAGACCTCGCTCGTGCACGGGTCGCTGGCCCGTCGCGACGGCGTGCTCGTCGTCGACCAGTCGGCGATCAAGGGCTCGCGGCGGTCGAACCCCGCGACCTACAGCGGGCTGCTCGAGCCGATCCGCAAGGCCTTCGCCAAGGAGAACGGCGTCTCGGCGGCGCTCTTCTCGGCCAACTCCGAGGGCGCCTGCCCGGTGTGCAACGGCGCGGGGCAGATCTTCACCGAACTGGGCTTCATGGAGACGGTGGCGACGACGTGCGAGGAGTGCGAGGGCAAGCGCTTCCGGCCCGAGGTGCTCGAGTTCCGGCTGCACGGCAAGAACATCGACGAGGTGCTCGGCATGTCGGTCTCGGAGGCGGCGGAGACCTTCCGCACCGGCCCGGCGGCGAAGATCCTCGCCCGACTGCTCGACGTCGGGCTGCGGTACCTCACGCTCGGCCAGCCGCTGACGACCCTCTCCGGCGGCGAGCGCCAGCGCCTCAAGCTCGCCTCGTCGATGGGCGGCGACGCGAGCACCTACATCCTCGACGAGCCGACCTCGGGGCTGCACCTCGCCGACACCGAGCAGCTGTGCCGGATGCTGCACGGACTCGTCGACTCCGGGCACACCGTCATCGTCATCGAGCACAACCTCGCCGTCGTCGCCCAGGCCGACCACATCATCGACATCGGCCCGGGTGCCGGGCACGACGGCGGCTCGGTCGTGTTCGAGGGCTCGCCGGCACAGATGGTCGCCGAGTCCGAGACCCTCACTGCGCACCACCTCAGGGAGTGGCTCGATCTGGCCCCGCTGCCCTGACGGCGCCCCATCGCAGGCACGATCTCGGCGTTCCCCCGAACGGCCGGGCCTCGACCGCTCGTCTGGCGAACCGGGCGACCGGGGAGGACACTGGCGGTCATGACCGCCCGCGGTTCGCGCCACGGGGGGCCGGCGGTCGTCATGGGGATGGCCCTCTGGCTCGGGGTCTCCGGCTGCCTGATGGGCACCGCCGCGTCGGCGACGACGGTGTCCGAGCCACCGGGCGTCACTGTCGACGAGACCGCGCTCAGCACGATTGACGCCTATCTGGCCCGACAGCGCGAGGAGCACGGCTGGCCGGGTCTGGCCGCCGCGCTCGTCACGGGCGGCGAGGTCGCGTGGTCGGCCGGCTATGGCACCGCCGGCCCCGACGGGCAGCCGGTCACGCCGCAGACCCCGTTCCTCCTGGCATCCGTGAGCAAGTCGCTGACGGCAGTGGCGGTGATGCGCCTCGTCGACGCCGGTGTCCTCGCCCTCGGCGACCCCGTCAGCGAACATGTCCCGGAGCTGGCGCCGCACGGTGACGGCGTCACGCTCCGGGACCTCATGGCTCATCGCTCCGGACTGGGCGAGGCTCTCGACCTCGAGGACATGGCCGGAGACCCGGCAGCCTCGCTCAGCGCCGACCTCGACCGGGTCGGCGCGGATCTGCGCGACCAGGCGGAGTTCACCTATACGAACGCCAACTACGACACCCTCGCCCTCGTCGTCGAGCGCGCCGCGAACCGGCCCTTCGAGCAGGTCCTGCGCGACGAGGTGTTCGGGCCCCTGGACATGGCCACATCGACGACCGAGCCGACCACCGCGCGCGATGCCGGCCTGGCCGACGGGCACTACCACTGGCTCTTCGCCGGATACCGCCGGAACGTCCCACCGCTCCCGGACTCGACCGTCGGCTCCTACCGGATGTTCGCGAGCGCCGAGGACGTCGCCCACGCGCTCGCCATGCACGTGAGCGACGGCAGCTACGGCGGCGCTCAGGTGCTGTCGCCGGAGAGCCTGTCCTTCCTGCACACCGGGGAGCCGGTGGCGCCCGATGTCGACGCGCGATACGGAGGCGGTCTCTTCATCCATCCGCCGCAGTCGGCGTGGATGAGCGGCCCGAGCGCCGCATACCGATTCATCGAGCACGACGGGTCTGCCATGGCCTACCGCTCCTACATCTGGGTCATGCCGGAACTGGGCCTCGGGCTGGTGCTGCTCGCGAACGGCAACGACTGGTCCGACGAGTCGCCCCTGCCACAGGTGGGGTTCAACGTTCGCCAGATCCTCCTCGACGAGGAGGTCACCCCGGTGACCTCCCGCTCCGACGCCCTGCAGCGCTGGGGCAAGCACCTGTTCGCGCTGCTTGCGGTCGCCCACCTGGCGGTCACCCTCACGGCGATCCGCCCGGTCCGCCGCCTGCACGCCGGCCGGCCCGCAGGCAGGGGCGGACGGGCTGTCCTCGCCGTGGCGGCAGTGCTGACGATCACCTCCGTGTATGCCCTGGCCCGGCTGGCCCCGGACGTCGCCGACGCGCCCCTCCGGGTGGTGGTCGCCCAGGCTCCCGACGCCCGCATCATCGTCGCCGTCATGGTCGCGACGACCTGCCTGGCCGTGGTCCTGGCCATCGTCTGCCTCGCCTCGTTGCGCACGAGGCGACCAGCGCATACCTCCGACTCGGGCGGGACGCAGATGAGAAGTCCCGCCGCTCAGGGCCCGTGATCCTCACCCGGGTCTCATCGAGGTCTCATGTTCGAGGACCACAGTTAAGGAAGAAGGGACGGGAGAGCCCGGCCCATGACAGAGGGGACACCGTCATCATGCGACGCATCACCGCCATCGCCCTGCTTCCCGCAGCCGCGCTCTCGCTCGCCGCCTGCGGTGGGTCGTCCCAGGGCGTGACAGCCACGACCGATCCCGCGGCCACACTCTCGCCGTCGAGCGGGGGTGGCACGGACGGCAGCGGCTCCGGCGACGGCACGGGCGGAGCGACGGCCACCTCGTCGGCCGCGGTCGAGATGGGCGACGAGATGTTCGGCACGGCGGCCGACGTCGGCGGACCGTACGGCGAGCTGCGCGACGGTCCGTGGGGCGTCGGCGTGGCCGGCGAGGTCGACTTCCGGGTCACCGGCCCGAACTCGCTCGAGCTCGTGAACATCGGGGTCACGGAGGGCTGGCAGCTCCGCGAGCAGGAGGTCGAGTCGGACAAGATCGACATCGAGTACCACCGCGGTCCGGTGGAGTACCGCTTCGAGGTCGAGATCGACGACGGCCTTCTCGAGCTCGAGATCGACCAGGACATCGACCGGACGAGCTCCGGCACGTTCGCCGTCGGGGAGGCCGCCACGGTCGACATCACCGCGGAGGTCGGCGCCCTGACGCTCGGGGACGTCATGCTGGCCGACGGCTGGGGCGAGACCTCCCGCGAGGTCGACAACGACGACATCGAGCTGGACTTCCGGCGACAGACCGACGGCTTCTTCGAGCTGTGGGAGCTCAACGCGGACCGCGGCCGCGACTCGCTCGATGTCGAGGTGCACTACGAGATCGAGGGGCGCTTCACAGGCTGAGGCCAGGCCCGGCGGCGGCGCCTGAGTCGGCTGAAGAACGTGTGAGTGGACCGGTGTCAGGGCACCGGTCCATTCACACGATATTCAAGGGCGACTCAGATCGATGCCAGGACGGACAGCCCGTAGGCGAGAAGGATGAAGAAGCCTCCCACGCAGACCAGGCCTATCCCCAGTCCGATCGGTGATGCCCAGCCATGCCACTGCTGCTGGACCAGAAGGGCTTCGGCTCGCTTGTCGGCGGCGTTCATCGCGCGGCCACCGGAACCGGTGCGGTGCGACGCCCGGTGGCGACGCGCAGCAGCCAGAGCGTCAGCCAGAGCTCTCCGACGATCGAGGGGATGGCGACGAGCATGAGGAACTGGGTGGACCATGCCTGGTAGTCCGCCAGCGCAAGGCGCGCGACGGTGTCCACGACGTAGGCGCCGCCCGCGACCATAAGGATGGAGGCGAGCACCCTCGATCCCCCATCGGTGAGCAGGAGCAGGCGGCCGAGGAGGACGAGGTGGAGGCCGAACGCGGCCAGGCCGGCGACCCAGGTGAAGTCGAACGCCCGAAGGGCGAGGAGGACCTGGCCGTCGCTGCCTGAGCCGGCGAGCGTGGGGTCGCCCACGAGCAGCAGGGCCGCGAAGAGGAAGACCAGGGCGGTCCCCAGCATCACGGTGTAGCCGAGTCGGAACCAGGCTGCGAGTAGGGACAGGTCGGCGTGGACCCGTCGAAAGAGCACGTGCAGCGCCCATGCGACCGCGAAGTCGAGGAGGAACACGACGAGGAAGGCGATCGCGCCGACGCGCATGCCGGCCTGGGACCCTTCGAGCGCCTGAGCCGTGGCCGTGGCGTCACCGGGATTCAGGACCGGACCGAGCGCCACGAAGTTGGCGATGATCGCAAGGACGAAGATCGCGAGATAGCCGGCGGCGGCGACCCGGGCTGCGGTCTTCTGTGACGTGGTTCCGGGCGCCGTGCGGTCGGGAGTGGCGGGTCCGGGCGCCGTTGTCGGTGACTTCAGGTCGGTGATGGTCATGGGACTGCTCCTTGGTGATGGTGGTGGGTGGTCAGACGGTGCTATGGGTTCGGCGGTGTTGTCGGTCAGACGGTGTCGTGACTCAGACGGTGAGGGCGACCTTGCCGCGGACATGCCCGGCGGCGAGGTGGTCGATGGCCTTGGCGGCCTCGTGCAGGGGATAGGTCCGCTCGAGCGCGGGTCGGACTCGCCTGGAGTCAACGAGCTCAGCGAGCTCGGCGTAGTCCTTCCCGTCCTCCCGGCTGAGGAGGCCCGTGAGGCGCTGGGTGGTGAAGAGGGAGCGGGCGATGGCGAAGAGCTGGCGCTGGGTTCCGCCGAGCCAGCGCCCGCCGGTGTCGCCGCCGGCGATCACGAGGGTGCCGGTCGGGGTGAGCGCCCGGCGGAGGACGGCGATCGGACGGTTTCCCGCGAGATCGAGGACGAGGTTGAAGCGGGGGCCACGCGCGTCGACCTCCTCGGCGGCGTAGTCGATGACGTCGACCGCGCCGAGCGACCGGACGAGGTCGGCCTTGTGGCGACTGGCCACTGCCGTGACCTCTGCTCCCATGGCGGTGGCGATCTGCACGGCATAGCTGCCGACTCCGCCGGACGCGCCGATGACCAAGACCCGCTGCCCGGGTCGCAGCCGACCGACGTCACGCAGAGCCTGCAGAGCGGTGCCGCCGGAGATCGGCAGGACGGCGGCCTCCGCGAACGAGGCCGAGGCGGGCTTGTGGGCGAGGCGCGCCTCGGGCACGACGGCCCGTTCGGCGAACGAGCCGGACGCAGTCCCCATGACCTCGTCCCCGACGGCGGCCCTCGTCACCCGGTCGCCGACGGCGATGACGACACCCGCCACGTCACGACCGACCACAGGGCTCTTCGGTCGGCGCAGGCCGACGACGATCCGGGCCGCATAGGGGCGCCCGGTCATCAGGTGCCACGTGCCGCGGTCGACGCCGGCGGCGCGCACCTCGACGAGAACCTCCTCAGGGCCTGGGGTGGGCTCGGGGTGCTCCTCGTACCGCAGACGGTCGGTCCCGCCGTAGGTGGTCTGGACGACTGCTCGCATGATCTTCTCCTCTGGTTGATGGCTTACGTCGTAAGTAATGACGCAGACGTTACACTTACGACGTACGTCTTGGCAAGTGTCGTGAGAGGGGAGAATCCGTGGTCGGTCGTCCGAGGTCTCCTCGAGCACAGGCGCTGAGCCGGGAGGCGATCGTGCGGGCCGCCGTCGAGCTCGCCGATGCCGAAGGTCTGTCGGCGATGTCGATGCGAGCCGTGGCGAAGCGGTTGGACGTCGAGGCGATGTCGCTCTACAACCACGTCCGCAACAAGGACGACATGCTCGACGGGATGGTCGACCTGGTGTTCGGGGAGTTCCACTCCCCGGCTGTCGGCGCGGACTGGATGACCGAGATGCGGGAGCGGTCCCGATCCGGCCGGCGCGTCATGACCCGGCACCCGTGGGCGGTCGGCCTGATGGACTCGCGGCGCAACTCAGGGTTCGCCACGCTCCTGCATCACGACGCCGTCATCGGCTGCCTGCGTGAGGCGGGATTCTCGCTCGCCCTCACCGGGCACGCGTTCGCTGTGCTCGACGCGCATCTCTACGGGTTCGTGGTGCAGGAGCAGGGTCTACCCTTCAGCGGCGAGGAGGATCTGGCCGATCTCGCGGCCCAGATGCTCGAGCAGCTGCCGGAGGGACAGCTGACCCATTTCAAGGAGTTCACCCTCGAGCATGCGCTCCGGCCCGGATACGACTTCGGCGACGAGTTCGACATCGGGCTCGAGCTCATCCTGGAGGGCCTCGCCCGACGCCTCGCCCAGGAACGCGACACCCGCCCCACGACTAGGATCTGACGGAACGGTGATCACGGCGGACGACCCCGCCCGAGCGGGCAGGGAGGCGCGCACATGCCACTGGTGGCAGGAGTCGACTCGTCCACCCAGTCCTGCAAGGTCGTCGTCGTCGACGCGGCGGACGGCAGGGTGGTGCGCGCGGGCCGGGCCCCGCATCCTGAGGGCACCGAGGTCGATCCGGCCGCCTGGTGGCAGGCCCTCGAGTCGGCTGCCGAGGCGGCGGGAGGGCTGGAGGACGTCGCGGCCGTGAGCGTGGCGGGTCAGCAGCACGGGATGGTGGCCATCGACGAGCACGGGGCCGTGGTTCGAGATGCGTTGCTCTGGAACGACACCCGTTCGGCACCCCAGGCCGAGCAGCTCATCGCGATGCTCGGCGGCGGTGATGCCGACGACGGGGCGGACGAATGGGTGCATCGCGTGGGCTCGGTGCCGGTGGCGTCCTTCACGGTGACCAAGCTGGCCTGGATGCGCGAGCACGAGCCGCAGCACGCCGCTCGCACCGCGGCCGTGGCGCTCCCACACGACTGGCTGACCTGGCGGCTCGGCACCGGCGAGGGTCTGCCGGACCTTGTCACCGACAGGTCCGACGCCTCCGGCACCGGGTACTGGAGCCCGGGGACCGGGCGGTATGACGACGACCTGATCACGCGCGCACTCGGACATGCGCCGACGCTTCCCACCGTGCTCGGACCGTCCACCGCCGCGGGCCGGACCGTCGATGGAGCCCTTCTCGGGCCGGGCTGTGGCGACAACGCGGCCGCGGCGCTCGGTCTCGGCGCCGCGACGGGCGACGTCGTCGTCTCCGTGGGCACCTCGGGCGTCGTCACGGCGGTGACGACGGACCCGGTCGAGGACCCGACGGGGCTGGTCAGCGGGTTCGCCGATGCGACGGGCAGGTTCCTGCCGCTCGCCTGCACCCTGAACGCCGCTCGGGTGTTGGATGCGACGGCCCGGCTGCTCGGTGTCGACCACGCGCGCCTGGACGACCTCGCCGCCGAGTGCCCTCCCGGCGGCGACGGCCTGGTTCTCGTCCCCTACCTCGAGGGGGAGCGAACCCCGAACGAGCCGAGGGCCACCGGAGCCCTGCACGGGCTGCGCCTGGACACCATGACGCCCGCCCACCTGGCGCGCGCGGCCGTCGAGGGGGTGGCGTGCTCCCTCGCCTTCGCCCTGGACCGCATCCGCGAGCAGGGGGTGACCGCGCAGCGCGCCGTTCTGGTCGGGGGGGCTGCCCGGTCGCA
>JBAUUB010000400.1:0-1658 GCA_049582485.1 Dermatophilaceae bacterium | reverse complement strand
ACGTCATGACGCCGTTCGGGCAGGGCGACATCGACTTCGCCGGCTTCTTCAAGAACATGGGCGCTCGCGGTTGGCACAACCCGATGTGGGAGCAGGACACCGCACCCGGTGGTTCGGCCAACCCGGGGCAGTCCCTCGACCTGGCCAAGGTGAGCTACGACAACATGGCGGCACTCCGCGGCTGACGCGGCCCTGAACCCGCGCTGGTGGGCGGCGCCTCGGGAACGGCCCGCCTACCAGCCGGCACCCACCGTGGGATGGTCCTGCGTCAGATGGAACACCTGAGAACGAACCCGAGCACAACAACAGCCGAAGCACGACAACAAGGAGGCACCTCGTGACCCGTCCCGTGACGCTCTTCACCGGCCAGTGGGCCGACCTTCCGTTCGAGGAGGTCTGTCGCCTCGCCGGTGAGTGGGGATACGACGGACTGGAGATCGCCTGCTGGGGAGACCACTTCGAGGTCGACCGGGCCCTGACCGAGGACGGATACGTCGAGGGTCGCAGGGAGATCCTCGAACGGCACGGCCTCGACGTCTGGGCGATCTCGAACCACCTCGGGGGCCAGGCCGTCTGCGACGACCCGATCGACCACCGGCACCGCGCCATCCTGTCGGCGTCGGTGTGGGGGGACGGAGACCCCGAGGGCGTCCGGCAGCGGGCGGCCGAGCACATGAAGGACACCGCCCGCGCCGCCGCGCGACTTGGCGTGCGGACGGTCATCGGCTTCACCGGGTCGCCGATCTGGAAGTACGTCGCGATGTTCCCGCCGGTCTCCGGCGAGGTCATCGAGGCCGGCTACCGGGAGTTCGCCGACCGGTGGAACCCGATCCTCGACGTCTTCGACGAGGTCGGGGTGCGCTTCGCACACGAGGTGCACCCGAGCGAGATCGCCTACGACTACTGGTCGACCGTGGCCACTTTGGAGGCGATCGGCCACCGCGAGGCCTTCGGGCTGAACTGGGACCCGAGCCATATGGTGTGGCAGCAGGTCGACCCCGTGAGCTTCATCTGGGACTTCCAGGACCGGATCTACCACGTCGACTGCAAGGACACGCGGGTCCGCCTCACGAACGGCCGCAACGGGCGGCTCTCGTCGCATCTGCCCTGGGCCGATGCCCGCCGCGGCTGGGACTTCGTGTCCACCGGCCATGGCGATGTGCCGTGGGAGGACGCCTTCCGGGCTCTGAACTCCATCGGCTACGACGGTCCCATCTCGATCGAGTGGGAGGACGCGGGGATGGACCGGCTCATCGGTGCGCCTGAGGCGCTCGAGTTCGTTCGTGCGCTGAACTTCGAGGCGCCCGCTGCCGCCTTCGACGCCGCCTTCACCTCATCGAGCGGCGACGGAGCGGAGGGCTGACATGCTGATCCCGACACCGACCCCGGCGGACCGGTTCTCCTTCGGGCTGTGGACGGTGGGCTGGGCCGCGCGGGACCAGTTCGGCGACGCGAGCCGCCCGCCGCTGGATCCGGTCGAGGCGGTGCACCGGCTGGCCGAGCTCGGCGCCTGGGGCCTGACGTTCCACGACGACGACCTGATCCCCTTCGGCGCGAGCGACGCCGAGCGCGAGGACATCCTCTCCCGGTTCATCCCCGCTCTGCGCGATACCGGGCTCGTCGTGCCCATGGTCACGACGAACACGTTCAGCCACCCG
>JBAUUB010000399.1:0-3379 GCA_049582485.1 Dermatophilaceae bacterium | reverse complement strand
GATGACGCCTTCGGCTGCCAGGTGGATCTCCGGGTAGTACCGGTGGAGGGTCGTCGGCAGCAGCTGCTCCGAGTCGAACCACGTCGGCCCGCCATGGACGACGAACGCCAGGGGGTAGCGGCGGGAGGGGTCGAAGCCCGGCGGCGTGCGCAGGACGCCCTCGATCTCCGTGCCGTCCTTGCTGGTCCAGGTGATGGTGCGGACCTCGCCGAGGTCCCAACCCTCGAGCTGGGTACCGAGGTCGGTCAGCCGGCGTGGTCCCTGCTCGGTCAGGGCCCATGCTTCGGGGTATGCGGTGGCGCTGCCGCCGATGAAGCCGACCTGGCCGCGTCGCGTGGTGTGGAAGGCCAGCTGACAGTACACCTCGCCGGTGTCCAGCCGCTGCGGCGGCTCCACGCCATCGGGGTCGAGGCGGCGCAGGGCGCACCGCGTGCTCTCGGCATGCACGACGTCGATGCCGAGGTCGTGCCAGACGGGCATGAGGCACGCCTGGTCCACCCCTGCCGTGACGTCGCGCAGGACTCGACGGGCGTCCTGCTCGGTGCCCGCAGCCAGCAGGGCGTCGCGCGCACCGGCCCACAGCTCGGCGTTGGTGCTCATCCGCGCGTCCCTGCCCGGGAACCGGAGCAGGAGCCCACGCCCGTCGGGGCTGACGGTCTCCAGCGTGGCGCGGGCCGGCAGGACCAGACGCTGGGCGGTGCCGAGATACGACCGGTCTCGCTGCTCCCGGCGTGCGGCGGACTCATCCGCGATGCCGGCGTCCCGGTCGTGCCGCCTACGCGCGGTCTCGCGGCGTAGGAACTCCTCGACAGCCGTCGCCGCGTCGAAGGAGATCCGGTGCACGCTCGACTCGCGTGCCCTGGTGAGGTCGTCGGTCGGCATCGCGTTGACGTAGACCGCGTCACCGGCCGGGGAGGCGACCACGCCCTGGATCGCCAGCGGCTGCTCGAGGAGTGCGCTCAGCTCCACCTCGGGCCGCACGAGCCGCTCGCGTTCCGGCTTGTCAGCTCGGGCGACGGCCCGCTCGTGCGCCGCCAGGCGCGCCAGGTCGAGGTAGTAGACGGCCGTGCGGCCCGGCTCCTCTTCGACGTGCACATAGCTGCCGTACCGGTCCTCCCTCGCCTCGAGTGCCGGGTCGTCAGACTTGCGCGACAGGTACACGATCCCGTCAGCGAACGGCTCGAACGAATCCACCCCGTGCTCGGCCTCGGTGACCTGCCATCCGTCCCCGACCAACCCCTCGTAGACGTAGACCTGGGCCTTGGCGTCGGGGGACCCGTCGCTCTTGAGGACCGCCAGGACATCGTCGGAGAGCCAGCGGATCTGGTCGCACGCGGCGAACCGGGTCATCCGCCGCCGGACACCCGACTCGACATCGACCACCGCCACATCACGGCAGTAGCGGTTCTCGTCCCAGCGCGCGTGCTCGATCCGGATCGCGGCCCGATCACCGCGCGGGCTCAAGCGAACCTCCACCACGCTGTCGAGAAGGATCAGATCGCGAAGTTGCGGGGTTGCCATCCCGTCATCCTGCCAACTCACGCGTCCCATCGTCTGGGGCCGGCGTCGATGACACCGGCCCCGGACGGGCGGGACTGTATGCGGCGCCTCAGCAACCGCATACAGCCTCGGTTCGTGCGTGGATCACTTGACCTCGGAGCGGCGGATGATGACCAGGCCGACAGCCAGGGGGATCAGGAACCACAGGGTTCCGGAGACGGCCAGCTGCTGCCACTGCTCGCTCGTCATCGAGCCGTTGAACAGGGCCGTCTGGGCGAAGCTGTAGTCCACCCATGGCTGCAGATCGGCGAACCACTGCTGGTTCATCGCGAGCAGGCCGAGGAGCGGGGGCAGCACGAGGGTGTAGACGAAGTACGCCACGATCGCGCCGGCCGAGTTGCGGATCACGACGCCGAGCATGAAGCCGAAGAGCATGCCCAGGACGCTGCCGAGGACGATCAGGGCGAACTCGGTGACCGTGGCATTCCAGACCGGGTCGAGCCCGGTGACCACGCTGCCCAGCAGCGTGCCGAGGGTTCCGACCACGAGCGCGATGAACATCGCGACGATCCCGACGATGAGGGCGGCGACGAACTTGGCGCCGAGCACCCGCCCGCGGTGTGGGATGAGCGTGAACGTCGTCAGGCCGCTGCGCTGGCTCCACTCGCTCGTCACGGCGAGGATGCCGACCATCGGCAGGATCACCGTCATCGGCGCCCCGATCGCGGCGGCGAAGTTGTCGAAGGTGAGCTCGTCGTCCGGTGCGAAGACGATCAGCGCCGCGGTGGCGAGGAGGCTGGTGATGACGATGCTCGCCATCAGCCAGAAGCCGGCGCGGGTATCGAACATCTTGCGCAGCTCGACCCCGACGATCCGAGTCAGGGGGATCGGTGTCGATGCGGCCCGGGGCCGCGCGACCGGGGCTGTGTTGCCGGAAGCGGGCCCGACCACTGCGGGTTCGAGGACGGTGGTGCTCATGCTGCGACTCCTTCGCGCTGGGTCTCTGCGGTGAGCTCGAGGAACATCTCCTCGAGCCCGGCTCCGTCGGCGTGACGGAGCTCGGTGAGAGCGAGGCCGGCGCCGAGGGCGACCTCGCCGACCTGCTCGGTGCTCGCGTCGGTGTGGACGACGCCGTCGGGGTGAACGGTGTGGACGAGGCCGGCGGCCTCCAGGGCGCCGCCGAGAGCCGCCGGGTCCTTCGCGCGGGCGATGGTGCCGACCGACTCGAGCAGCTCGGCCTTCGTCCCCTGGGCGACGATGCGACCGTTGCCGATGACGACGAGATCGTCGGCGATCACCTCGATCTCGTGGAGGAGGTGCGATGAGAGCAGGACGGTTCCGCCGCGGTCGGCGTAGCCGCGCAGGAGGTCGCGCATCCACCGGATGCCGGCGGGGTCGAGGCCGTTCGCGGGCTCGTCCAGGATCAGGACGTGCGGGTCGCCGAGAAGGGCGGTCGCGATGCCGAGTCTCTGCCGCATACCGAGGGAGTAGTTGCGCACCCGCCGGTCCGCCTCCTGGTCGGTCAGGCTGACCCGATCGAGCATCTCCTGCACCCGGGACTTGGGCAGCCCCATGGTGCGCTGGGCGACGGTGAGGATCTCCCGGCCGGTCCGCCCCGCGTGCTGGGCGGAGGCGTCGAGCAGGACGCCGATCTCCCGGCCCGGGTTGGGCAGGTCCGTGAAGCGGCGCCCGTCGATGGTGGCGGACCCGGCGGTGGCCGGGGTCAGGCCCACGAGGATCCGCAGGGTCGTGGACTTGCCGGCCCCGTTGGGTCCGAGGAAGCCCGTGACGCGGCCGGTGGCCGCGGTGAAGGTGACGTCGTCGACGGCGGTGAAGCCGCCGTAGGTCTTGGTGAGTGATTCGACTGAGATCATGCCGA
>JBAUUB010000398.1:0-8185 GCA_049582485.1 Dermatophilaceae bacterium | reverse complement strand
CCCGTGTCCTGGTTGAAGACGTGCAGGTGCTCGGGGTTGGGGTAGACATAGATGCGGTCACCCTTGCGTGGGACATTACGCCCGTCCACGCGCGCGATGAACGGCCGCTCGCCGCCCTCCTCGCTGCCCTCGAGGTGGACGTTCGGTCCGGTGGGGGTGCCGTAGACATAGGCGTCGGCGCCGAGCTCCTCGACGACATCGACCTCGATCTCGAGCCCGTCGTTGTCCGAGCGGACCTCGACGTCCTCCGGACGCACCCCGACGATCGCGTGGCTGCCGTCCTTGCCCAGCCTCGAACGGTCGATCGGGAGCCGGTGGGTGCCGAACTCGATGCCGTCCTCGGAGACCGGGAAGGCGATGAGGTTCATGGCGGGGGAACCGATGAACCCGGCCACGAAGACATTGGCCGGCTTGTCGTACATCTCACGCGGGCTTGCGACCTGCTGCAGGATGCCGTCCTTGAGCAGTGCGATCCGGTCGCCCATCGTCATCGCCTCGACCTGGTCGTGCGTGACGTAGACGGTCGTGACGCCGAGACGACGCTGCAGCGAGGCGATCTGGGTGCGCGTCTGGACGCGGAGCTTGGCGTCGAGGTTCGACAGCGGCTCGTCCATGAGGAACACCTGGGGGGACCGAACGATGGCGCGGCCCATGGCCACGCGCTGACGCTGGCCACCGGAGAGGGCCTTCGGCTTGCGCTCGAGGTAGGGCTCGAGGTCGAGGATCTTGGCCGCCTCCTCGACGCGCTTGCGGATCTCCGACTTGTCGACGCCGGCGATCTTGAGCGCGAAGCCCATGTTGTCGGCGACCGTCATGTGCGGGTACAGCGCGTAGTTCTGGAAGACCATGGCCACGTCGCGGTCCTTGGGGGAGAGGTTGGTGACGTCACGGTCACCGATCCAGATCTTGCCCTCGTTGACCTCTTCGAGGCCGGCGAGCATCCGGAGGGACGTGGACTTGCCACATCCGGAGGGGCCGACGAGGACGAGGAACTCCCCGTCCGCGATGTCGATGTCGAGCTTGTCGACCGACGGGCTGTCCGCGCCTGGATACACGCGCGTTGCCTTGTCGAATCGGACTGTTGCCATGGCGTCGTTGCCTTTCCTTCAGCCGGCAGGTACGTGCCGGACGATCCGTTGCATCAGGATGCAGCCGCTCACGTCTGTGTAAGCGGTTTCACCAGTATGCCGTGTCCGGGACTCCGATGTGCACTCGGTGCCCAGACTTTGTGCGAGTCACGTGTGCGCCCGGGCCGATGCCGTATGCGGTGCTCGCCATGCGTTGAGACGTGCGCCGCTATCGGTGGCAAGTCCCCGTGGGGGACACTAGGGTTCTACGCACACGCCGACGTGCCCTCCGCCGACGAGTCAGGAGCAGCCATGAAGATCTCCGAGATCGTGCGCCACAAAGGTGACCGGGTCATCACCATCAGACCGAATAGCACCGTCATGGACCTGCTCGCCCTGCTCGACGAGCACCGGATCGGCGCGGTCGTCGTCTCCGAGAAGGGTGACACTGTCGACGGCATCGTGTCGGAGCGGGACGTCGTGCGCCACCTGCACACGAGGGGCGCGCCCTGCCTCGACGGGCCGGTGAGCGCCATCATGACGACCGAGGTGCACACGTGCTCACGGCACGACAACGTCAACGACCTGGAGTCGACGATGACCGAGCGCCGGATCCGGCATGTCCCGGTGGTCGAGGACGGTCACCTGATCGGCATCGTCTCGATCGGCGACGTCGTCAAGCACCGCATCGTGCACCTGCAGTCCGAGCGCGACCAGCTGGCCTCCTACATCAACCAGTAGCCGGCTGTCGGACGACCACGTCGGCCGGCGGAGCGGCCCGCGGCGCTCCGACGCGTCGACCTGTGTGAGGCAGAACTCGGTCGATGGCGCCCTCGGGTCGTACCGTGGTGACATGGAGACCGAGGTGATGGACGGCAACGAGCCGCCCCTGGCCGAGCATTCGCGGCTCGGTCCGTACCGCCTCGTCCAGCAGCTCGGCGAGGGTGGAATGGGGGTGGTCCACCTCGCCCTCGACCGGCAGGGCCGCGCCGTCGCCATCAAGGTGCTGCGTCCGCACGTCGCCCACGACCCCGACGCAAGGGCCCGACTGGCGCGCGAAGTGGAGACTCTCGAGATCGTCCGCCACCCCAACGTCGCACCCGTCCTCGACGCCGACCTCGACGGCCAGCGGCCGTATCTCGTGACGAAGTACGTCCCTGGACCGCCCCTCGACGACTACGTCGCCGAGCACGGTCCGTTGGACGGGGACGACCTGACTCGCCTCGCGGAGGGCCTGGCCGGGGCGCTCGACGCGATCCACGAGGCCGGAGTCATCCACCGGGACCTGAAGCCGGGCAACGTCCTCGTCGTCGACGGCGAGCCGGTTCTGATCGACTTCGGCATCGCGCATGCCGTGGACGACATCCGATTGACCATGACCGGGCTGGTCATGGGAACCCCCGGCTATCTGGCGCCGGAGATCGTCGAAGGCGCGGAGGTCTCCGAGGCGACCGACTGGTGGGGCTGGGCAGCCACGCTGGCCTTCGCCGCCACCGGCAGGCCGCCGTTCGGACGCGGCCCCATGGAGGCCGTGCTCGCGCGAGTGGCCCGCGGCGAGAGCGACCTACGCGGCACCGACCCCGACTTGCAGCCGCTCCTGCGGGCGGCACTCGACCCGAATCCCGAGAGTCGGCCGAGCAGCACCGAGGTGGTCGAGGCACTGCGCCGGTATGCGGCGGGCGAGCCGGTCGCCGACGGCACCCGGTGGTCGGCCCGGACCCAGGTCATCGACCACCCTCCGTCGCCGGACGATCGGCGTTCGTCCGATGACCCACCCCCGCCACCGCCCCCGATGGACCGGGACCGGGCTCCGGCCCCCGCATACCCTCCGATCGCGAACGACGTGAGCGACTGGGAGGCGGCGATGGGAGGCCCGGCCGGGGTGGACCCCCGCATCGGACGCCCCGGACGCAGCGGCGAGATCGCCGCGATCGGCGGAATGCTCACTGCGCTGGCCGCCGCGGCGCCGCTGTTCACGTTCGGATTGCTCGTCTCCCTCGGCGCCGTCGCCCGGACAGCCGACCGCTCGGTGACGAGCCTGATCCTGCGACGCACCGAGCGAGGGGTTCGTCGCTCCGATGTGCCGCTCGCGGTCGCCGCGAGTCCGCTGCATTTCCTGCTCGGGCTGCTGGGCTCGCTGGTGTTCTCGATCGTCCCGCTCATCGTCGCGGTGGGCGTGATGTTCACCGTGGCCTTCGCCATCTCCGCCGGAACCGGGGGAGTCATCGAGCCGATCCGGCCACTCCCACTCGCCGCCGGTGCGGTCGGTGGGGCGCTCGCCGCGTGGTGGGGGCCGGGCGGAGCCGGCCTGCGGCGAGGGACGCGCAGCCTTGTTCGGGGCGTGACGCCGACCCACACGGCGCGGCAGGTGTTCCTCATCGTCCTGGGCGTGATCGCTCTCGGCTCGATCATCTGGCTCACCACGTCAGCCGAGCTGCAACCGACCTGGTGGCCCTCGCCCGGGCCGCCGGAACTGCCGTGAGGGAGCCGGAGGCGGACCCCCAGGCCGACCCGCGCCCCGGGTCGGGCGTCGGGGTCCCGCCGGACCCGACGGCCGACCGCGCTGTCTATCCGACGGTCGACCCGGCTGCGACCGCAGACGTCCCCGCGGCGCCCGACACCGGTTCGGCCGGTGCCGTCACCGACGGGGTGGAGCGAGAGCACCGGGAGGACCGCGGCTGGGACCGGCTGTGGCACGGTGACACCCCGACCCAGCCCATGCCGATCGTCGACCGGCTGCGGCACACCCCGTACCGGATGACTGAGTCCCCGAAGGAGCTCACGGCCTCCGAGAGCGAGGCCCAGGCCGCAGGGGAGGCGATCGACATCGCCCTGCGCCTCGGCGACCTCATGCTGCGCTGCGGTGCGGCCGCCTCCAAGGTCGAGGCGAGCATCGTCGCCGTCGGTGCCGCCGCCGGCCTGCGCCGTCTGGATGTCGACATCACGCTGCAGTCGCTGCTCATGCAGTGCGTGCTCAGTGACGGTCAGACGATCACTCGGCTCCGCGTGGTGCAGGGCGTTCGTCAGGACTTCGCCCGGCTCGATGCGATCCACCGCCTGGTCGAGGAGGTGGTCGCGGAGGGGTTCGACGCAAAACGGGTCCGCGACAGGCTGCGCCGCATCCAGCTCCACCGTCGCAACTACCCGGACTGGATGGTGCTGATCTCGACCGGGCTGTTCGCGGGTGCGGTGACCTTCATGCTCGGTGCCGGGTTCGTCGCCGTGCTCATCGCGGTCGGGTCCGCGATGGTGGTGCACCGCAGCACCAAGATGCTCGGCAACCACGGCTTCCCCGAGTTCTACCAGGTCGCGGTCGGCGCCTTCATCGCCACCAGCATCGCTTGGCTGGCCTATGTCGCCGGTATCCGGGACTGGCTCCCGCTGTCCAACGCCGACTTCGCCTACTTGGTCGCGGGCGGCATCGTCGTCCTCCTGCCCGGGCGGGCGATGGCCTCCGCGGTCGAGGACGTGATCTCCGGCTACCAGGTCACCGGCGCCGGCCGGATGCTCGCTGTCCTGCTCAACACCTCGGGGCTGATCATCGGGGTGGCCGGGTCGCTCTCGTTGACGCTGACGGTGACGAGTGCGCTCGACACCGGGTTCGTCTCGCCCGAGGTCCTCGACCTGCGCACGTCCGGGGCGCCGCTCGGCAGCGCCGTCGCGGGCGCCTTCGTGCTCGGGCTGTTCGCCTCGGTGACGGTGTACAGCCGCCGCCGTCTTCTCGTGCCGATCGCGCTGCTGTCCGCGGCCGCGGTCCTGGTCTACCGGACGATGACGGACGTGGTCGGCATCGGACAGACCAGCGCGGTGGGCGTGGCGGCGGTCGTCGTCGGGGTCCTCGGGGGACTGATCGCGACCCGAGCCGGCGCGCCTGCGCTGACTGTCATCATCCCGGCGAGTTTCGGACTGCTGCCCGGGTTGACGATCTTCCGCGGACTGTACGAGATGGTGATCTCCTCTGGTCCCTCGTCGGGAACGCTGTCGGTCCAGGCGGGCATCACCACTCTGCTCGGTGCCATGGCGACGCTGTTGGCCATCGCGACCGGCACCACACTGGGCGACATCATGATGAACCCGGTCGGCCGTCGGATGAGTCGGGCCCGGTGGGACCATCGCCGGCGCCGGCAGGGCTGAGTCGGGCGTCCGAGCACCCGGCCCGGGCTGGGTAAACTGCAGAGGTCCCGCTCAGGGGCACGCTGGAGTGGCGCAATCGGTAGCGCACCTGTCTTGTAAACAGGTGGTTGAGGGTTCGAGTCCCTTCTCCAGCTCTCAGACGAGAGTGCGAAACCTGCTCTCCGAAATGCGAATTCCCTCATGACGTGAGGGCGTCGCTCACGACAGGCAGCCGACAGGTGCGGCCTCGAGTGCACTCCGTCGTCGCACTGAGATGTCGCACGCGATCGGATCGGCGGGTCCCCCTTCGTCTCGGTACGATCACGCCCACGGTCGTCCGCGGCGGTGGTGATGGGCCGGGCTGGACTTCGCTCAGCCGACCGTCGGTGGCTCACCCTTGTGGGAGACCGTGCCGGCGCGTTAGACAGGTGAGGTGCAGGCCGCTACCGGCTCTTCTGACGTACAGCGAGGTGACTCGGCCCGCCCACGTCGGCGAGCCGAGGCGGTCTTCTGGGCCTGGCTGGTGGCGGTGGGCGTGGACCTGTTCTACAACGCAGGGGTGTTCTCGCCGCTGTTCGACCAGACCCGCGAACCGGGACTGCTGGCAGACGACGAACTGTTTGCCCGCATCCCTGTCGCTTATCTCATCCTGGCCGTCGAGGTGATCGCGCTGGCGTGGGTCTCGGACCGGGTGCCGGCCGGCGGCGTGGTGCGAGGAGCATTGACAGGCGCTGCCGCCGGAGCACTTCTCGCACTCGGCGGAGTGATCTGGCTGTGGACAGCGGTCGCCATGACCGCGGCGTTCGTGGGCGCCGCGTTCGTGGTGCAGGTGAGCATGCTTGCGGCGGCCGGGGGTGTCCTCGGCGCGGCAGCCTCGGGCACCTCGAACGGTCGGCTGCGACTCACGTGCTCCGTCACGTTCCTCGTGAGCGTGACTCTGGCGGTCCTCGCGCAGAACCTGCTCAGCTGATCAGCAGCCAGTCCCGCCCAGCCCCGGTCAGGCAGCCTCATGGTGCCAACGCAGCAACCGGCCGGAGTCCAGGCGGGCGACCAGCCGTGAGGAGTGAAGACGAGCCTGTTACAGCCGGCCGGTCTCGTAGGCCCACATGGCGACCTCGACGCGGTTGCGCGCGCCGAGCTTTCTCATGAGGCTCGCGAGGTGGGCTTTGACGGTACTAGGGGTGATGTAGAGCTCGCTGGCGATCTCGTTGTTGGTGCGTCCTTTGGCTACGGGCACGAGAACCTCCTCCTCGCGCGCGGTGAGCGGTTCTATCGGCTGTCGAGGCCGTGAGGTCGGTGTATGCGCGAACGCTGCGAGCAGTCGGACGGTGACGCTGGGTGCGATCAGCGCGTCTCCCTCGGCGGCGGCGTGGATTGCCTGGGTCAGGAGTGCGGGTCCGGCGTCCTTGAGCAGGAAGCCGCGTGCGCCGGCTTTGAGGGCGCCGTGGACGTACTCGTCCAGGTCGAAGGTGGTGATGACCACGATCGGCAAAGGGTCGGTGACGTCGGGGCCGGCGAGTCGGCGGGTGGCTTCGATGCCGTCCATCAGCGGCATCCGGATGTCGAACAGGCCGACGTCTGGGCGCAGCTCGAGCGCCAGGCGCACCGCCTCGCGCCCGTCGGCGGCCGCGCCGATGACGTCGATGTCGGGTTGGGCGTCGAGCAGCATCGTCAGTCCGGAGCGCACGATGGGCTGGTCGTCGGCGATGAGAACCTTGATGCTCATCGGGGCGTCCCGGTGCGGGGCAGGTTCGCTTCGACCCGCCAGCCACGGCCGGCGGTGGGGCCGGCGTGAAAGGTGCCGCCGAGCAGCGTGGCGCGCTCGCGCATACCCACCAGGCCATAGCCGGCTGGGGCGCGACCGGGCGCGCCGGAGGAGCCGTCGTCGTCGACGATCAGCCGGACCTGGCCGGAGTCTCCTGTGACGGCCACGGTGACGCGGGTGGCGTGGCGGGCGTGCCGCCTGGCGTTGGTGATCGACTCCTGGGCCAGGCGGTAGACGGCGGCCTCGACCGCCGGAGGGAGATCGTCGAGCTCACCGGCGAGGGTCACCTCGACGCAAGGGTGCCTTTGGCCATTGGTGGCGAGCTGCTCGACCTCGGCCAAGCCGGGCTGCGGCGCGAACTCGGTGCCCTGCGAGTCTCGCAGCACGCCCACCATGGCACGCAGCTCGGTGAGGGTGCGGGTCGCGGCGTCCTCGATGGTGACCAGGGCCTCGATGGCACGCTCCGGGTCGGCGGCCGCGATAGCCCGGCCCGCCTGAGCCTGGATGGCGATACCCGAGACATGGTGGGCCACAGTGTCGTGCAGCTCGCGAGCCAGCTGTTCGCGCTCTCGGGCCTTGGCCTCCTCGATGTCGCGGCTTCGGATCCTCGCGCGGTACCGGACCGCGGCGCCGAGCGCTGCGGCGAACAAGAAGAATGCGTATCCCGCGACCGCCTCCGCCGGGCCGGCCGGGTTGGCGACAAGGGTGATGGGCAGCCAGACCAGGATGACACCGAGGCCGCCTGCGGCCTCCCGACCGGAGCCCCACCGGAACAGGGAATAGGCAAGGATCAGCGTCGCGGAGACGCTTGTCAGCAGGGCTCCTTGCGAACCCGTCACGATTCTGACGGTGTCGACCATGGTCACCGTCCCGAAGGCGACCGCGACCGCGACGAACGGGTGCGCCCGTCGCCACAACAGGGGGGCGACGACACCGAGCGCGGAGATGAGCAGCAGCGGGCTGGGCGCCAGGTCCTCACCAAGCACCGTTTCCAGCGCGGACCAGCAGATCAGCACCGCAACCAGGGCCCAGTCCCGCGGCCCCCTGGCCGGGGGATCCGCAGGTCGAGGCTCAGCCCACAGCGAGCGGAGCACGTTGGGGACCATGCGGTCAGCCTAGGCACCCCGCGTGACCGGCGTAACAGCCGAAAGTACGAGTGGACGACTGTTCCAACGGCCAGGACAGATCAGGCCGCGGGGCTGATGTGCCCGACGCCGGCTCCAGTGAAGGTGGAGACACC
>JBAUUB010000397.1:0-15539 GCA_049582485.1 Dermatophilaceae bacterium | reverse complement strand
CGTCCGCCGTTCCTCGGCACGAGCGGCTACGGCCCGGTCGACAACGTCTCGGCCGTGCACCTGTTCGAGGGGCACGCCCGTTCGTACGCCCGTCGCACCGGTGGCGCGGTCCTCGAGGTGCACGCGTATGCGGTGCCCACGGCCGCCGATCCGGCCACCCACGCGGAGCTCCGGGAGACGCTGCGGCGCGAGCTGGCGAGGATCTGGCCGGAGACCGATGGCATGACGATCGTGCACGAGGAGTGGCTCGTGCGGGACGACTGTGTGCTCGTCGGGCTCGAGCCGTGGGCCGACCGGCCCGGCGTGACGACCCCGGACCCGCGTCTGGTGCTGGCCGGCGACGCCGTGCGCGCCGACCTGCCCGTGGCGCTCATGGAGCGGGCGGCGGTCACCGGCGTCCAGGCTGCCGACCACCTGCTCGCGTCGTTCGGCCGGACCGGCCACGGCGTGTGGAGCGTGCCCCCCTCGTCCCGGCTCGGACCATGGCCCGGCCGGATGCGCCGACTGCTCGAGCGCGTCTCCCGCTGAGCCGCCAGATCCTTTTCTTCCCGGGGCGACAAACCGTTGCTCTGGGAAAGGACCTTTGCTTCCCACACCGCGCCTTTCCTTCCTGGGGAAGAAAAGCGACCTTCCCCGGGGGGAGCGATCAGTCGCCCACAGCCGTCTTCGCGCGCCGGACGATGGTTTCGTCCGCCGGGTAGACGACCGAGTCGTCGCGACCGGCGTAGTCGAACTGGTTGAGGTAGGCCCGCATGGCGTTGATCCGGCCGCGCTTCTTGTCGTTGCTCTTGATCGACAGCCACGGGGCGTATCTCTTGTCGGTCCGTTCGAACATCGCCTCCTTGGCGGCGGTGTAGGCCTCCCACTTGTCGAGGCTCTCGAGGTCCATCGGAGAGAGCTTCCAGCGGCGGACCGGGTCGATCTGGCGGATCGCGAAGCGGGTCCGCTGCTCGTCGCGGGTCACGGAGAACCACAGCTTGGTCACCGTGATCCCCGCCTCGATGAGCATTCGCTCGAAGGTCGGCGCCTGGCCCATGAAGATCTCGTACTCGTCGTCCGTGCAGAACCCCATGACCCGCTCGACCCCGGCGCGGTTGTACCAGGACCGGTCGAACAGAACCATCTCGCCGCTCGTGGGCAGCCGCTGGATGTAGCGCTGGAAGTACCACTGGCCGTGCTCGGTGTTCGACGGCTTGGTCAGGGCCACGACCCGGGCGGCCCGCGGGTTGAGGTGCTCCATGAACCGCTTGATCGTGCCGCCCTTGCCGGCCGCGTCGCGCCCCTCGAACACGATCACGTGCTTGCGGCCCTCGTCCTCGCTCCAGTACTGGAACTTCAGGAGCTCGACCTGGAGCTTGTACTTCTCCTGCTCGTACTCCTCACGGTCCATGAGCGTGTCGTACGGGTAGTCCTCCCGCCAGGTCTCGACGGCACTCCCGTCGGGCCGGAGCAGGATGGCGTCCTCGCCCTCGCGGTTGCCGACGGTGTATCCCTCGTCCTTGAGCGAGTCGATGTACTCACGCAGGCCCATCTTCTGGGTCATCACTGCTCCTCGTGTTGCTCTGGCGCGGCAGCGTGTGCCACCGCGGAATCCGGTGCGGCCGAGTCGCTCTCGGTCGGTGGGTCGGTGATCGTCAGGGCCTCAGGCGTTACCTCAGCCGTTGCCTCGTCCAGCGGCTCGGCCGGCCGCTCGACCTCGGCGACGTGCACGATGGCGTCCCCGCGGTTCACGAGCGGGGCTTCGGTGCGGCCGATGACGATCCCGTCGCGGTCGGCCCGCACGATGCGCAGCGTGCGGCCGAACGAGTTGGTCAGGGAGCCGAGCCGGTCCCCCTCGCGCACGATGTCACCGAGCTCGACCTCGGCGTGCAGGATGCCGGTCGTCGTGGCCCGGACCCAGCCGCTGCGCCGGCTCACCAGCGAGGGCGCATCGGGGACCGGGGGCGCGGTGCCGGAGTCGATCATGTCGAGGTGGGCCAGGACCCGCAGCACGCCGTCGACCGCAGCGTCGATGGCCCACTCGTCGAGCCGCCAGGCCTCGCCGCCCTCGTAGAGGAGCACGCGGGCGCCCCGCTCGCGCGCGGCGTACCGGAGCGACCCGTCCCGAAGGCGGGCGTGGTACATGACGGGGGCGTGGAAGGCCTCGGCGAGAGCACGCGTCTCGGGATCGTCGAGGTCGCAACGGATCTGAGGCAGGTTGGAGCGACGGTCGGAGCCGGTGTGCAGGTCGATGCCGACGCTGCACTTGTCCACCACCTCGGTCATCATCAGGTGCGCGATCCGGGCGGCGAGGGACCCGCGCGCCGACCCGGGAAAGCTGCGGTTCAGGTCGCGGCGGTCCGGCAGGTACCGCCGGCCGGCGGTGAACCCGAAGACGTTGACGATCGGCACCGCGATGAGCGTGCCGCGCAGGGTGCGCGGCGAGAGCCTGCTCATCACCTGGCGCACAACCTCGACGCCGACCACCTCGTCACCGTGGATCGCTGCGTCGATCCACACGGTCGGCCCGTCCTCACGACCATGGATGACCCGGACCGGAAGGCTCACGGTCGTCCCGGTGACCAGCGTCGTGATGGGGATCTCCAGCTCGCGGCTGTGACCCGGCCGCACCCGGATCGTCCCGATGCCGAACGATGGGCGCGGGGTCCGGCGGGGGCTCACGCGCCCATCCTGCCACCGCGCACGTGCTCCGAGGCGACGGAATCCGGTTGCCCCGCGCGTCAGCCGGCCACAGGATGGGGCGATGGAGGACGAGGAGCCGACCACCGCATACCCGCTCCGCACCGATCGGCTCGTGCTGCGGCCGGTGCGCGAGTCCGACACCGACGCGCTGACGGCCTACCGCAACGACCCGGACGTCGCGGCGCTGCAGGACTGGGACCTGCCCTACCCGCGGGAGCGGGCCGAGGAGCTCGTGGCCGCGCACGTCGGCCGCGAGGACATCGTCCCGGGAGGCAACCAGGTCGGCATCGAGCACGACGGCCAGCTGGTCGGCGACGTCTACGTCGAGCTGCACGAGCACGGCGGGGTCGCCGAGATCGGCTTCACCCTCGCGCGGGCGCACCAGGGCAAGGGGTATGCGACGGAGGCCCTCTCCGCGATCGTCGGCGACCTCGTGGAGCGGCTCGGCGTCCACCGCGTCGTCGCCCAGCTCTCGCCGCGCAACGAGGACTCGATCCGGCTGCTCGAACGGACCGGGCTCGAGTTCGAGTCGCTCGCTCCCCGCTCGTTCTGGTGGCGCGGGACGTGGGACGACAACCTCGTCTACGCGATGAGCGCGGAGGGCTGGCGGGCCTGGCGGGACCGTCCGAGATCCGCCCCGCGCGAGGTGCGGCTCGTCGAGATCACCGACGACAACGAGTGGGCGCACCGGAGCGTGCGGACGCACCGGTCGCAGGAGCGGTTCGTCGCACCCGTCAGTCAGTCCTACGGCGACGCGATGTTCGGTGAGGAGGACGGGCGGCCGCTCACGGCCGTGCTCCGCGGCGTCGAGGCCGACGGTGAGCGGGCGGGATTCGTCATGTGGACCGACGTCGACCCGGCCGTCGCCGAGCCGTACCTCTGGAGGCTGCTCATCGACCGCCGGCACCAGCGCCGGGGGATCGGCGAGCGCGTCATGGGCCTGCTCGTCGAGCACCTGCGCGCGCAGGGACACCGCTCGCTGCGGACGAGCTGGGTCCAGGCCCGCGGCGGCCCCGAACCGTTCTACCTGCGGCTGGGGTTCGTGCCCACGGGTGACTACGACGACGGAGAGGCGGTCGCCCGGCTCGCACTCGACCCACCCGCGACGGACGGCGCGGCGGGGGCACAAGCGCCGTAGCCCACCGCAGAAACATCCGCCGCGGCGCGCGTCAGGCCCTGCCCCAGTTCCTCCGCCGCGTCGACCGCTTGGGCCGGGAACCCGCATACGACTGCCGCGCGTCGACGAGGAAGCCCTGGGCGAGGGCCTCGCGACCGATGAGCATCCGGAACCCCATCTCGTCCCGGTCGGTGAGCGTGACCTCCGCGGTGATCCGGCGGCGGGCCAGGGTCATCCGCATCCGCACGACGTAGCGCTCCTCGACATGACCCGAGGAGCTGCGCACCGGGCGCCGGTCCAGCACGGGAAGGTCGACCGGGACGGCGTCCTCGTCGCTCGCCTGCCACGGGTGGATGTGGAAGCGCAGCCGGCGCTCACCATCGCGCATGTATTCCTGCAGGTCGAAGGCGTGCAGCGAGGAGGTCTTGGCGCCGGTGTCGACCTTGGCCTTGATCCACGGCACCCCCAGGGCGCTCATCCGGACCCACTCCCGCCACCCGACCACGGTCGCCTCGGTCGGTACATTGGACGGCGCAGTCACGGCCCCATCCTGTCATCCGCTCGCCCACTCCCCCGTCAGGTTCTTCATGAAGCTTGCGATCCTCTCGCGTGCCCTCCGGTCCTACTCGACGCAGCGTCTGCGGGCCGCCGCACTCGACCGCGGACACCAGGTCAAGGTGCTCAACACGCTGCGCTTCGCGATCGACCTGTCCGGGCCGGAGCCCGACCTGCACTTCCGCGGCCGCCCGCTGTCGACGTACGACGCAGTGCTGCCGAGGATCGGCAACTCGGTGACGTACTTCGGCACGGCGGTCGTGCGCCAGTTCGAGCAGATGGACGTCTACACCCCGAACACGGCCAACGGCATCGCCAACTCGCGGGACAAGCTGCGCGCGACCCAGATCCTGTCCCGGCACAACATCGGGATGCCGGCCACGGCGTTCGTGCGCAACCGGGCCGACGTCATCCCCGCGATCGAGATGGTCGGCGGGGCGCCCGTCGTCATCAAGCTGCTCGAGGGCACCCAGGGGATCGGCGTGATCCTCGCTCCGGAGCTGAAGATCGCCGAAGCCATCATCGAGACGCTGCACGGCACGAACCAACAGGTGCTCATCCAGGCGTTCGTCAAGGAGAGCCGCGGCCGCGACATCCGCGCGATCGTCGTCGGCGACCGGGTCGTCGCGGCGATGCGGCGGGTGGCGCAGGGGGACGAGTTCCGCTCCAACGTCCACCGCGGAGGGTCGGTCGAGTCGGTCACCCTCGACCCGGCCTACGAGGAGGTGGCGGTCCGCTCGGCCCAGATCATGGGGCTGCGGATCGCCGGTGTCGACATGCTCGAGGGCAGCGACGGTCCGCTCGTCATGGAGGTCAACTCCTCACCGGGGCTGGAGGGCATCGAGTCGGCGACCCGGCTCGACATCGCCGGGGCGATGATCGACTACATCGCCGACCAGGTGGGCTTCCCCGAGATCGACGTCCGGCAGCGGCTGACGGTTTCGACGGGCTATGGCGTGGCCGAGCTCGTCGTGCACGCCGGGGCGGACCTCGTCGGCAAGACGCTGGGCGAGTCCGGGCTGCGTGACCGCGACATCAGCGTGCTCACCCTGCACCGGGGCACCACTGTGATGCCGAACCCCCGCGGCAACCGCAAGCTCGAGGACGGCGACCGGCTGCTCTGCTTCGGCAAGCTCGACGAGATGCGCGACCTCATCCCGGACCGGCGGCGCCGTCGACGTCGGGTCAAGAAGCTGCCGAAGCAGCCGATCCGCGACTGATCCGGCACACCGCTGCGTCACCGCTGTCGTAGGGGTGTGCCACTCGGCGGCATCCCGCTGCATCGGCACACCGCGACGTCACTGCGCCATCGCCCACGCCCTACTCGACGCCGAGACGTTCGGCGAGCATTGCGGCGAGGCGGTCGAGCTGCTCGACGTGGGCCTCGTCGCCGTCGCTCTGGAGCACGGCGGGGCCGACGGCATCGGTGATGACGGCCACCGCATATCCGTCCAGCAGGCCCATCTGCCGAGTCTCGGTCGTCGGTGTCAGCCAGCCGCCCTTGACTGCGGCCGCGCCCACGCCGCCCAGACCCCAGCGCTGCGACTCGACCGGCTGCATCGCCGCGAGGAGGTATGCGCTGGTCGCCGGCGAGACCACCTCACCGCGCGCCAGCGCGGCCATGAAGAGCACTTGGTCATCCACCCGCCACTGCATCGTCCCCTCCCGGTCCGACGGCGCGACGGTGCGTTCGTCACCGACCGAGCGCAGGATCGCGGTCATCCGCTCACCGCGGTCACCGCTGATCGCCCGACGCAGCGCGAGCAGCGAGTCCATGTCCGACTCGCTCAACGCACGCGAGATCCACCCCCGCTGCTTCTCGTCGAGACGCGTCGGGTCGCCGTCGACGGCGTCTTCGAGGAAGGCCGCGGCCACGAGCACCTTCGAGGTCGACCATGCCCGCTGGCTGGTCACCGACCCTTCGAGGACGACGGCGCCGGGGTCATCGACGGGCGCGAAGGCCCAGGCGTTGTCCGTGTCGCCGATGAGCGACGGCTCGCTCCGTTGCGTCGCCCGCTCCGTCTCCGAAGCGGTCGGCGCGGTCGAGGCCGTGGCGGCAGTGGTCGCCGACGTGGTGGGGACGGGATCGGTCATCGAGGTCTCCCTGGTGACGGGTCCTGCGGTCGACGGGGACGGGTCGGACGGTGCGGAGCACCCAGCGGCCAGGCACACGGTGAGCGTCGCGGCGAGAGCCGGCCGGCGCATACCCACTCTCGAGGAGTCAGTTCTGGCTCGGGGGCGCGAAGTTCTGTCGGTCCGTCGGCGCGAAGCGCAGCCCACCGACCAGGAGGGCCTCGCGGCGCAGCAGTCGGGTGACCAGGCGCAGCCGCCGGACGGGGTCGCCCTCGTCGAGGACGGCCTGGCGGTCGGAAACCGGGAGGGTCGCGGCCGTCGCGAGCTCGTAGGCGAGTCGGGCCGGCGGCGCCGCGACCGGCTCGTCGATGCCGACCGCGATGACGAACTCCTCGTATGCGCGGGTCGCCTCGGCCGCCGCCCGCGCCAGCTCCTCCGGGTCGGCCGCGGCGTCCTCCAGCCAGGTGACCTCGCCGACGTAGTAGGGAGTCTCAGTAGCCTCGAAGGACTCGAGCCGGAACCGGTCGGACCCCACCGTCTCGATGACGAGGACGACGCCGGTGGGGCCGCCCTGGGCGCTGCGGATGCTCGTCAGCCGCGCGGTCGTGCCGGTCGGGGCGAGGACGGGGTGGCCGTCGGCGCCGACCTCGTTCCCGCGCTGGAGGGAGACGACACCGAAGACCCGTTCACGGGGCAGTCGCTCGGCGAGGTCGCGCAACAGCTGGACGTAGCGCGGCTCGAAGACCTGCAAGGGCAGGGGCGAGCCGGGGAAGAGCACCGTCCCGAGGGGGAAGAGCGGCAACCTGGCCATACCCCACGGTAGGCCCGTGCACGCCTCGGCGCACCAGGGTCCGGCAGGTGTCTCAATAGCCCCGGGTCCCCAGCAGGCTCGCCATCCTCGTGGCGACCCTCTCGGTCGCGCGCTGCGGCGCCAGACGGGAGAACCGGTCGAGCAGCGCGGCGTCCCGGCCGATGGTGATCCGGTACGGGCCCTTCTGCACGGCCTCGACGATCTGGGCACCGGCGTCCTGCGCGGAGGGCGTCGCGACCGAGGAGCCGGTCCTGGACCACGCCTCGGCGGCCTCGGCGGTGGTGACATCGGAGTCGACCGGAATATCGGTGCCGACCGCACCGGGGAAGACGATCGTCACCGCGACGTTCGTCCCTCGCATCTCGGCATAGAGCCCCTCGGTGAGCAGCTTGACCGCCGCCTTGCTGGCTCCGTAGGCCGTCTGCCCGGGCACCGGGGTGAACCCGCCGATGCTCGAGACGTTGACCACGCAGGCCTGGGGTCGCGTCGTCAGATGCGGGAGGGCGGCCTTGGTCGTGTAGACGACACTCCAGAAGTTGACCGCCATGACCCTCTCGATCTCCGCGATGTCGAGGTCGAGCAACGGCACGGGCCGCTGCATGAGGCCGGCGACGTTGAGCAGGCCGTCGAGGTGCCCGTGCGCTGACACGATCTCGGCGAAGGCGCGGGTCACGGCGTCCTGGTCGCCGACGTCGATCGGGTGCAGCGTGAGCCGGTCCTCGGCGCCGGCCAGCTCGGCGGTCCGCTCGAGGGCGTCGGGGCTCAGGTCGATCGCGGCGACGCGTGCCCCGCGCTCGAGCAGCTGCAGCACCACCTCGCGGCCGATGTCCTTGCCACCGCCGGTGACGACGAAGACCTTGTCGGTGATCTGCATGGTGCCTCCTGGGACTCGCTGCGGGTGCGAACGCCGGTCCCTCCACCCACCGGCCCGACAGCCGCTCTCTGATGGCCCCATTGTGTCGTGCCCAACCCTGTGACCTGCGCAGACAGGGTGAGCTCAGTGGCCTCGCACTCCCGATCCGGACCCTCCCGGTCGACACCCCACCCACCGCCCCAGCAGACAGCACAGCGCCCGGGCCGTTCGGGCCCGGGCGCTGCGGAGGAGGACCGGCGAGGCGGTCAGCGTCCTGATCGGGGTGGGATCAGGCGGTCTTGATCGCGGAGATGTCGAACTCGAGGGTGACCTTCTCGCTGACGAGGACGCCACCGGTCTCGAGAGCGGCGTTCCAGGTGAGGCCGAAGTCCTTGCGGTTGACGACGGTCGAGCCGGAGAAGCCCGCGCGGGCGTTGCCGAACGGGTCGGTCGCGGCACCGTCGAAGGTGAAGGGGATGGTGACCGACTTGGTCGTGCCCTTGATGGTGAGATCTCCGGTGAGGTCGAAGGAGTCGTCACCGGTCTTGGCCACCGACGTGGAGACGAAGGTGATCTTCGCGTGGTCCTCGGTGCCGAAGAAGTCGTTGCTGCGCAGGTGGGCGTCGCGGTCGGCGCTGCGGGTGTCGACGCTGTTGGTGTCGATCTCGACCTCGACGCGGGAGTCCGCGAGGGACTCGCCGACGACGGCGGTGCCGGAGTACTCGTTGAAGGCGCCGCGGACCTTGGTCACCATCGCGTGGCGGGCGACGAAGCCGACGCTCGAGTGCGAGGTGTCGATGGTCCAGGTGCCCTGGAGGCTGTCGAGGGTGGTGGTGGTGATGGCCTCGGTGCTCATGAGAGTTCCTTTCGGGGGGTGTCTTCGCTGGTGGAGTGACGAAGTGGTTGATCTGTCAACTACATAGTGCACCAGCGTTTGATGATGTGTCAACTATTCCGTATGCTGGACACATGACGGAATGGCTGACCCCCGACCAGCAGCGCGCCTGGCGCGCGCTGCTCGGCATGAACACCCAGCTGCACGCCCATCTCGCCAGGGCGCTGCAGGACTCCTCGGACCTCTCCTACACGGACTTCGCCGTTCTCGTCCAGCTGACCGACGCACCCGACGGCCGGGCGCGGATCTCCGAGCTCGCCGACCTCCTGCAGTGGGAGCGCAGCCGACTCTCGCACCACCTCAAGCGCATGGAGGCGCGCGGTCACATCGAGCGCAGCAGCTGCCCCGAGGACGGCCGCGGCTCCTACGTCGCGGTGACCCCGGTCGGTCGCGCGGCCATCGAGCAGGCCGCACCGGCTCATGTCGAGCTCGTCCGCTCGCTGCTCTTCGACGGCATGAGCGACGGCGAGATGCACGCGCTCACCCACGTCAGCGAGCGGGTCATGGGTCGCCTCTCCCAGGTCCTGTGACTCAGGTCCCGCAGAACGTCACGTAGGTCGCGGCGAACCGCTCCGGCGCCGGCTCCGCGTAGCGTTCCAGCCCGGGGCGCTCGACGAATGGCTCGCGCAGCACGCCGACCAGCTCCTCGAACGGCCCCAGGTGGCCCTCTCGAGCAGCGTCGAGGGCCTCCTCGACCAGGTGGTTCCGGGGGATGTATGCGGGGTTCACCGCGTCCATCGCCTCCCCCGTCTCCGTGGGCCGAGCGATGAGCGGGCGCCACGCGTCCACCCAGTCCTCCAGGCCGTCCGGCGCACCGCCCTCGCGCAGCGAGCGCGACAGCGCCCGGAACGTCCCGGTGAAGTCCAGGGACCGGCGGCGCATGGTCTCGAGCAGCGCGCCGACGAGCCGGTCGACCTCATCGGCGTCGGTCACGTGCGCCAGCCCGAGCTTGCGGGCCATGCGCACCCGGAAGGCCACCGCATACCTCCCGGCGAAGCCGCCCACGAGCTCGGTGGCGGTCTCGACCGCCGCATCCGGGTCCCCCTCGGCGAGCGGGAGGAGCGACTCGGCGAGGCGCGCGAGGTTCCAGCCGGCGATGGAGGGCTGGGCGGAGTAGCGATAGCGACCCGCGGTGTCGATCGAGCTGTAGACGGTGTCCGGGTCGTAGCGGTCCACGAAGGCGCACGGCCCGTAGTCGATCGTCTCGCCGGAGAGGGCCATGTTGTCGGTGTTCATGACCCCGTGGATGAAGCCGAGCGACATCCACTGGGCGATGAGCTCGGCCTGGCGGGAGGCGATCTCGTCCCACAGCCCCCAGACGTCCCCGGGCTCGAGGTGCGGGTAGTGCCGGGCGCGCACGTAGTCGACCAGGGCGCGCAGCTGGTCCGTCGACCCCTGGGTCCGGACCAGTTCCAGGGTCCCGACCCGCAGGTGCGAGTCGGCGACGCGGGCGAGCACGGCGCCGCGCTCCGGGCCGTTGTCGCGCCACACCTGCTCTCCTGTCGCGGCGGCAGCAAGCGCACGGGTCGTGGGGACACCCAGGGCGGCCATCGCCTCGCTGACGATGACCTCGCGGAGCACCGGTCCGATCGCGGCACGTCCGTCACCGCCGCGGGAGAAGACGGTCCGGCCGGAGCCCTTGAGCGCGATGTCGCGTCGCCGGCCGGTGCGGTCGACGACCTCACCGAGCAGGTGCGCGCGACCGTCTCCGAGCCGCGGGCTGAAGAAGCCGAACTGGTGCCCTGCGTAGGCCTGGGCGAGCGGCTCGGCCCCCTCCGGAACGGAGCTGCCGGCGAGGACCCGCACGCCGTCCGGACCGGCGAGCCACCGCGGGTCGAGCCCCAGCTCCTCGGCGAGGCCCGCACCCAGGTAGAGCAGCGTCGGCTCGGCGACCGGCACGGGCGCCATGGCCGCCCCCAGCCAGGGGAGGTCGCGGGCATAGGTGTTGTCGAAGCCCCAGTCCATCCCTCCAGGGTGCCACTGCGTGCCGGTGCGGCCTGCGGTCAGGTCCGCGTCCCCGTGTGCGAAGGCGGGGCGTCAGCGGCTCCGATCGCCCGCGAGAGCGTCGAGCGAGCGCGGGAGCCTGCGCATCCGGGCCAGCGGCGAGAGCAGGACGGGCAGGGAGGACAGGAGCCCCAGGAGCGCGCCGACCCACATGGTGGTGAGCGCCCCGAACGCCTCGCCGAGCACTCCCGAGAGGAAGGCGGCGACCGGGATGGGCCCCCAGACGAGGAACCGGATCGAGCCGTTCATCCGACCCAGCAGCCGGGGCGGACACACGCGCTGACGGAAGCTGACCTGGGCGACGTTGTAGACGACGATCAGCGCACCGCTGAGGAACCCGCCGACCAGCAGGACCGGCATCGGGGAGGCCACCGAGGCCGACAGCGGCACGGTGACCATCGCGGTGGACGCGCCGAGGAGGGCGAAGGGGATGATCCGGCCCTCGCCGACCACTCGGGCCAGCCGGTCCGAGCCCACCGCACCGAGGATCCCGCCGACCGCCATGACGCTGAACAGCAGACCGAGGTCGGTCTCGCTGATCCCCAGCTCGCGCAGGGCGAACAGCACGAAGAGGGTCGTGGTCACCGCGCTGGCGAAGTTCGACAGGCCGGTGGACGCGACGATGCGGACCAGCAGCGGGTGGCGGACGACGAACGCGAGCCCGGCGCGGATCTCCTGCACGAGCGGCTCGCGGGTGGCAGGGTTCGGCCGGGCCGAGGGAGTCCGCACGCGGCTGACGAAGAGCGCGGACAGGCCCATGCAGACCGCGGTGGCGCCGACGGCCCACGGCCCGCCGACGACCCGGACCAGCCACGCGGCGACCGTCGGGCCGGCGACCCGGGCGGTCTGCTGGCTCGCGCTGAGCTTGGCGTTGCCCTCCGAGATCTGTTCGGGGGGCACGATCTCCGGCAGGTAGGACTGGTTCGCGACGTCGAAGAACACGGTGATGCAGCCGACGAGGAACACGACGACGTAGAGCTGTGCCATCGACAGCACGTCGAGCATCCACGCCGCGGGGAGGGTGAGCAGGAGAGCCGCGCGCAGCAGGTCGCCGCGGATGATCACGTGCTTCTTGCGCATCCGGTCGACCCAGGCGCCCGCGGGCAGGCCGATGAGGAGGAAGGCGATCATCTGTGCCGTCGCGAGCAGGCCCATCTGGAACTCGGACGCGGCCAGGGCCGTCACGGCGATGATCGGCACCGCGAATCCGACGATCTCCACCCCGAACACCGAGACGGTGTCGCCCATCCAGACCTGACGGAAGTCGTGGTGTCGGAACAGGCTGGGCGCCCGACCCGGCGCAACGGCAGAGTCGGGGGCCGGCGAGGTCATGACACCACTATGGGCCGAATCGGCGAGAACGGCGCGCCGAACGCACGGATCGGACAGTCTCGAACACCGTCTACGTCCGCGGCGGACGTCCCGGACCGCGCAGTCGGGTCGATGGCCGGTATGCGTGGGTCGCCGAGGAGTCGAGCGTCGCCACCGCGATCCGTCGCCATGCGCCCGACCCCGAACCGGGGGTCGTTTCGGCCGAACGACGTGACGGACCAGACGAGTCGGCGGAGCGGCGACGGGCGTAACCTGAAGGTAGGACGACCGCCGCGGCGCGGCACCCGTCCGGCCGCGAGTCGCCCCCCGGTGATGAGGAGTGATCATCATGGGTACGACGGCGAAGGTTCTCAAGTACGCGGCGTTCGGGGTCCTCATCGTGGTGGCGGTGCTGGGCGGCGCCTTCGCCGCCGGGTACGCGTTCCAGGATCTCCCGTTCCGCGCGGCCGCCCTCGGGACGGTGATCGCGCTTGCGTTCATCGTGACGATGAGTGTTCTCGCGCTGCGCCGCACCGATGTCGCGGTCACCGCGTTGCTGGTGATCACCGCGGGGCTCTCCGTGCTCGCCCTGGTGGACGGCCGGTGGGACGTGTTCACCCGTGACGTCAACGGCCCGGTCATGACGGTCCTGCTGCTCATCACAGCGGCGCCTCTCGCGGTACTCGGACTGCGCCGCGCCTTCGAGGCCGGCGTGATGATCCTGATCCTCGGGGTCGCCCAGCTCGTCGGCACCGGCATCGCGCATGCCGTCGCCTCCGGTCAGTTCGAGTGGGGCCTGCTGCTCCGGGGCTCCGGCGGCGTCGTGGTGCTGCCCCTGCTCCTCGGCGGACTGCTGTTCATCCTGGCGGGTCGCTCCGACCACGAGACGCCGCACTTCCTGCCGACTCACGGCGCGCACGCGATCCACTGACGGGTGAGCCGAGTGCGGCGGGGAGCACCGCATACCCCCGCAGCACCCGGGTCCCGCGGCGGCGAGCGCCGGGTGTGAGGCGCAGGTCGGGGTAGCGCGCGAACAGCGTACGCAGTCCGACCTCGCCCTCCATTCGGGCGAGTTGCGCGCCGAGACAGTGGTGCCGGCCGGCGGAGAAGGCGAGGTGCTCGCGCGCGTTCGCCCGGGCCACGTCGAAGCGGGCCGGCTCGGGGAAGACGTCGGGGTCGCGGTTGGCTCCGCCGAGCACGGTGAGGACCGCCGCGCCGGCCCGTACCCGACGGTCGGCGACGGTGGTGTCGCGCACGGCGAACCGGCCGGTGAACAGCACCGGCGGGTCGACCCGCAGCGCCTCGTCGGCGGCGTTCGCCCAGAGATCGGACTCGGCGTGCAGCCGGTCCAGCTCGGCAGGGTTCTCGGTGAGCAGGACGATCGCGTTGCCGAGCAGGTTGACCGTGGTCTCGAACCCGGCCACGAGGACCAGCCCTGCTGTCGAGCGCAGCTCGAGGTCGGTGAGCGCGACACCGTCCTCGCTCGCGCGGGCGAGGTGGTGCAGCAGTGAGTCGCCCGGCTCGCGCCGAACCCGCTCGAGGTGCTCGCCGAGCCACCGGTCGAAGTCGCGCAGGGCCCCGTCGACCACCCGGTACTCCCGCCAGGGCAGGCCGAGGTCGAGGCTCGCCGCCCCGGTCGAGCCGAGCCGCAGCACGAGGTCGCGGTCCCGCTCGGGGACGCCGAGGATCTCGCAGATCACGGTGAGCGGCAGGCGACTGCAGTATGCGCGGACGAGGTCGACCGGTGCCGCACCGGCGGGCATCCGGTCGAGCAGGTCCGCGGCGATCTCCTCGGTCCGCTCCCGCAGGGCGAGCACCGCCCGGTGGGTGAAGACCTTGGTCACGAGCCGGCGGTACCGGGTGTGGTCCGGAGGCTCGGTGACGAGCAGCGACGGCGGCTGCATGGGGTTGATCCACTGCGAGGCCGACATGCGGTTCAGCCGCTCCATCGAGCCACGCGCGTCGGGGGCGCCGGTGCGGAAGTCCGGCGACGACAGCACCTCCTGGCACACGGCGTGGTCGGCGGTGACGTAGGCGAGACCGGAGCGTACGAGTGGCCCCGCGGCCCGGAACTCCTCCACGATCGGCCAGACCTCCTCGGGCCGGCCGTGCATGGCCGTCATGACGAGCCGGCCGTGCAGGTCGCCCCGGCGGGCCGCCCGGCGGAAGACCAGGTCCGGGATGCCGTGCGCCAGGCCCCAGCGGATGACCTGCCGCGCCTGCTCGCCGGGCCTCACCGCGACTCGCCTCCTGTGCCCGGTTCACCCCGCTGAGCCGGAGCGTCGACGGCGAGGTTGCGGTGCCAGGACTGGGTCCGGTAGGTCGTCTCCCAGCCGAGCGACGCATACAGGCCGTCGGCCCCCGTGGGGCTGTCCGCGTCGACCTCCAGACCGACCCGACCCCGGCCCCGCGCGGCCGCGTCCGCGATGACCGTGTGCAGCAGTGCCTTGGCCACCCCGCGCCCCCGGGCGCGGCGGTGGACCCCGATGTAGTCGACGTAGCTGCCCTCGCGGCCGCTGTCGTCGGGGCCGATGACGGACGAGACCAGCGCGCCGGCCGGCAGAGTGCCCTCGTCGGTCTCCACGGTGGCCAGCCACCAGTGGTCCCACCGGTGCCCGGCGTCCTCACGCAGGCGCATGACGAACTCCGGGAAGCTCTCGCGGTAGGAGCTGAAGTGGTCGGCGAAGGACTCCTCCAGAACCTGGTGCACGGCCTGCAGGTCCTGGGCCACCGGTAGACCGTCGGGGTGCTGCTCCACCCGGCGCACCATGACGCCCTCCCGTGGCCCGGGGAGGGAGTCGGCCTCCTCGGGGTCGACCGGCCGGGACATCTGCAGCCAGGTGCGCACGTGCTCGTAGCCGGCCTCGACGAGGAAGCGCTGCTGGCGGTCGTCGGACTCGTAGGCCCCGGAGTCCAGCACGGTCCAGCGCAGCGTGCGCATCGCCGCGATGTCGCGGGCGTATCGCTCGGCGGCTCGGAACAGCTCGGCGGCGAGCGGGTCCGCCGCGGCGTCGGCGAGGTCCGGGTCGACGAGGAGGTCGACGATGGTGCGTCCGCCGGCCCGGTCGTGGACCGAGAGCCAGGCGGCGATCCGGTCCGAGGACCGGTCGCGCACGAGCGCCTGGCGGCGGGTCCAGGAGCCGATCCCGGTGAGCGTCGTCCGGACGGCCTCCTCGCTGGCCGACGACGAGCCCTTGCCACGGCGCTCGTGCTCGGCGAGGAGGGCCGCCACCTCGGC
>JBAUUB010000396.1:0-3275 GCA_049582485.1 Dermatophilaceae bacterium | reverse complement strand
CCCTCGGCCTGCGTCAGAACGCCGCGCAGTTCGCGCTGCTCGTCGTGATCAACGCCCTCGTGGGCGGCATGGTCGGGCAGCAGCAGACCGTGCTCCCGTTGCTCGCCGAGGACGAGTTCGGCCTAACGGGCTACACGTTCATCTTCACGTACGTCGCAGCCTTCGGCATCACCAAGGCAGCGGCCAACTACGTCGCCGGCGCCTGGTCGGACCGCTACGGTCGCAAGCCGGTGCTGCTCGCCGGCTGGTTCGTCGCGCTCCCGGTGCCGCTGCTGCTCATCTGGGCGCCGAGCTGGGGCTGGGTCGTCGCGGCGAACGTGCTGCTCGGGATCAACCAGGGCCTGACCTGGTCCACCACGGTGATCATGAAGATCGACCTGGTCGGGCCCCGGCAGCGCGGCCTCGCGATGGGCCTGAACGAGGCCGCCGGGTACGGAGCGGTGGCCGTCACGTCGATGGCCGCCGGATACCTCGCCGCCGAGTACGGGCTGCGGCCCGCCCCGTTCCTCCTCGGCCTGTCGTATGCGGTGCTCGCCATCGCGCTCACCTCCCTGGCCGTGCACGAGACCAAGGGGCACGCGACGCTCGAGGCCGCCGGGCATACCCCTCGGGCCGACGGCCGCCACGACCACCTGCACGGTGGGCTGACCGACCGGGAGGTGTTCGCGCAGACGAGCTGGCGGGAGCCGGCGCTGTCCTCGGCGAGCCAGGCCGGGCTCGTGAACAACCTGAACTTCGGGCTGTCCTGGGGGCTGTTCCCGCTGCTGTTCGCGAGCTCCGGGCTCGGCGTCGGCCGGATCGGCCTGCTCTTCGCGATCTATCCGGGTGTGTGGGGGGTCGGGCAGCTGGTCACCGGGGCGCTCTCCGATCGGTGGGGCCGCAAGCACCTGATCACCGCCGGGATGCTGCTGCAGGCGAGCGGGCTGGCGGTCATCGCGGCCGCCGACACCTTCGCCGGGTGGGCGGTCGGCGCCGCGGTCCTCGGCGCGGGCACGGCGATGGTGTATCCGACGCTGCTCGCCGCGATCGGCGACGTCGCTCACCCGAGCTGGCGAGGTCGGGCTGTCGGGATCTACAGGGTCTGGCGCGATCTGGGCTATGCGGTGGGGGCGGTCATGGGTGGTGTCGTCGCCGACCTGTGGAGTCTGCGCGCCGCCGTCTGGGTCGCAGCGGGGATCAGCGTCATCTCGGCGTTCGTCGTCGCGGTGCGGATGTACGAGACCCGGCATCATCCCGTCGTGGCCCCGCCCCCGACTCCGGCACCGAGGCCGACAACTCCCACAACGAAGGAGACGGACCATGGGTGACCGCTCGACCAAGACCGCACTCTTCGCCGAGTTCGCCGCCGTGGGCAAGGCCCTGGCCCATCCGGCCCGGCTCGAGCTGCTCGACCTGCTCGGCCAGGGGCCCCGCCGCGTCGAGCACCTGGCCGCCGAGGCCGGCCTCGGGATGAGCACCTGCTCCACCCACCTGCAGACCCTGCGCGAGACGGGGCTCGTCGAGACCCGCCGCGAGGGCAAGAGAGTTGTCTACTCGCTGAGCGGTGACGACGTCGCGGCCCTCGTCGACGTCCTGCGAACCGTCGCGCAGGCCCACCGGCCGCACACCGAGCAGGCCCGGCTCGCCTATCTCGGCCCGGAGGACACCGAGGCGGTCGGCACCGACGAGCTGCGAGTCCGGCTCGAACGCGGTGAGACGGTCGTCCTCGATGTCCGGCCCGAGGTCGAGTACGCCGCCGGCCGCCTCCCCGGCGCTCTCCACATCCCGCTCTCGGACCTCGCCGAACGGATGGCCGAGCTCCCTCACGACAAGGAGATCGTCGCCTACTGCAGGGGGCGCTACTGCGTCCTGGCCCACGAGGCCGCCCGGCTCCTCACCCGGCACGGATACCGCGCGGCGCGCGCAACCGACGGACTCCTCGAGTGGCGGCTGGCCGGGTTGCCGGTGGAGACCGACGCCGCCTGACCGGGGAGGCGCTGGTGCAGCCGGTGGCGGCGTGGCACCAGGGAGGTGGTTCTGCAGCCGGAGGCGGTGGTGCAGCCGGAGGCGATGTGGCACCTCTGGCTGCAGAACCACCTCCGTGGGGCGGGCGAGGGACGGCGCGGGTCGAGGGGACGGGGACGTGGAGCGGGGCGGGCGCGCGGCGACTACGGCACGAGCACCCGCCGCAACGCCTCGACCTTCGCATCCGTGAAGGCCTGCATCGACGGCGCGTCCGGCAGGGCGACGTCGGCACCGTGCGGCATCCCCGGGACGACGTGCAGCTCGACGTCGACACCGGCCGCCCGCAGCCGCTCGGCGTAGGCGACGTCCTCGTCGTGGAACAGGTCGATCCCACCGACGCCGATCCACGCGGGCGGCAGTCCGGTGAGGTTCTCGCGGCGGGCGGCCACCGCATACTCCGGCGCGAGCCCCGCGACCGGCGCTCGGCCGAGGTACGAGGTCCAGCCGAACCGGTTCGACGTCGGGTCCCAGCCGAGCCTGCCCGTGTCGCCGTGGTCGGCACGCAGGCAGGTGCGGTCGTCGAGCATCGGGTACACGAGCAGCTGCAGCCGGACCGGCACCTCGCCCCGGTCGTGCGCGAGCTGGGTGAGGGTCGCCGCCAGCCCGCCACCGGCGCTGTCGCCGCCGACGACGATGCGCTCCGGGTCGATGCCGAGCTGCTCGGCGTTGTCGTGCAGCCAGCGCAGCCCGGTGTAGCAGTCCTCGAGCGGAACGGGGAACGGATGCTCCGGGGCGAGCCGGTAGTCGACCGCGGCGACGAGCACCCCCAGCTCCGTCGCGACGCGCCCGGCGAACGGCTGGGACATCTCGGGAGTGCCGAACAGGTAGCCGCCCCCGTGGATCCAGTACAGGACGCCGGTGGGCCGGGTGCGGTTCATCGGCTCGAACAGGTGCACGGCGACGGGCTCGCGGCCGCGGACGTATGCGGTGCGCACCTTCGTGTTCACACCGGGCGGGAGCGGCAGGGCGCTGCCCATCGGGATCCGGCGGACCAGGCGCACCACCGCCATGTTCGGGACCGGAGTCGGCAGGAGCAGGATCGGGCTGCGCAGGTCCGGCGCGACGAGCTCGTCGACGAGCCGGCGGCGACGGAGCATGCTGCGCGCGAGCAGGGCGCCGCCGACGGCGAACACGGCGAGCTTGGTCAGGGCGATGCCGGCCAGGATCCGTCGGACGTGCATCGTGGTGCCTCTCGTCGTCCCGTCGTGGTCGTCGGTCTCGTCGTGTCGGGGTCTCGTGGTGTTCAGGGTCTCGCGGTGTCAGGGTCCCAC
>JBAUUB010000395.1:0-6868 GCA_049582485.1 Dermatophilaceae bacterium | reverse complement strand
CGCGGCAGTCGTGCCCTCCCACGGCGAGGTCGTCATGGTCGAGCCGGCGGAGGGCGGCGCAGAGCGGGTCGCCCGCCTCGCGGCCACCGACCTGCCGCCGGACCGGGCCGAGGTCCGGGCCGGCCCGGACACGGTCCCCCTCAGTCTCGACGGCGTGACCGTCACCGGAGCCCAGGTCGAGGCCGACCTGCGACCGCACGAGGACGCTGACGGCTCACTCGTCCTCGAGGGCACGATCCGGATCCGGCTCCGTCGGTAGCCCGTGGCAGGCTGTCCGACATGAGCCCTCACCCGTCCCGCGGAGTCCTGGTCACCGGCTCGTCCCGGGGCGTCGGCGCAGCGGTCGCGCGCGCCTTCGCGGCCCGCGGGGACCGCGTCCTCGTCCACTACCTCGCCAGCGACGACGCCGCGGCGCGGGTGGTGCAGGACCTGCCCGGCGACGGACATGCGCTCGCCCAGGCCGACCTCGCCGACCCGGCCGCCGTCGAGCGGCTCGCGTCCGAGGCGGTCGACGCCCTCGGGCGGATCGATGTCCTCGTCAACAACGCCGCGATGCTCGCCGCTCCCTGGGAGGACCGCGGCCGGCGCGGTGACCACCCCCTCGAGACCACCGCATACGACGAGTGGGTCCAGATCTGGGAGCGCACCCTTGCGGCGAACCTGCTCGGTCCGGCGAACCTCGTCTGGCAGGTCGCCCGGCACATGATCGACACCCCGCCCGCCGAGGGCGTCCCGGTCGGACGCATCGTCAACGTCGGCAGCCGGGGTGCCTACCGGGGCGAGCCGGACATCCCCGCCTACGGCGCAAGCAAGGCCGGGCTGCACTCGTTCGGCCAGTCGATGGCCGTGCGGCTCGCGCCGCACGGCATCGCGGTGACGAGCATCGCGCCGGGGTTCATCGAGACCGATATGGCGGGGTATGCGCTGGCCGGCGACCGCGCAGCCGCCACCCGCGCGCAGAGCCCGTTCGACCGGGTCGCCCGGCCCGAGGAGGTCGCCGCCGCCGTCGTGGCGCTTGCCGACCCGCGCGCCGAGTGGGCCTCCGGTGCCGTGCTCGACTTCAACGGGGCAAGCCACCTCCGGTGACCCGCCTAGACTTGACCGCGCCATGACCAGCGCCACCGCCCACCCCTCCTCCGCCACGTCGTTCGCGGTGCAGGTGGACCTCGACGCCATCGCCGGCAACGTCGCGGCGCTGCGCGAGCGAGCCGGATCGGCGGCCGTGATGGCCGTGGTCAAGGCCGACGCCTACGGGCACGGGCTCGTCCCCGCTGCGCGGGCCGCGCTGCGCGGCGGTGCGGCCGCCCTCGGGGTGGCGCAGCTCGACGAGGCCATCCGGGCACACGACGCAGGCATCGAGGCCCCCATCCTGACCTGGCTCTACGCACCCGGCGCGGACGTCGCCGGCGCTCTCGAGCGTGGGATCGAGGTGACCGTCTCGAGCCGTTGGCAGCTCGATGACGTCCTTGCCGCTGTCGCGCGGACGGGGACGACGGCGCCGATCCAGCTCAAGGTCGACACCGGGCTCGCGCGAGGCGGCGCGCTGCTCGACGGCGAGGCGAGTGCCTGGCACGACCTGGTCGCCGGGGTGGCAGCGAGCGTCGCGGATGGTGCGGTCGAGGTGCGCGGACTCTGGACGCACTTCGTCTATGCCGACGCACCCGAGCACCCCACGGTGCGCGGCCAGCAGCAGGTCTTCGCCGAGGCCGTCGCGGTCGCCGAGCGCGCCGGGCTGCGCGCGCCGCTGCACCACATCGCCAACTCCGCCGCGACCCTGACCAACCCGTCGGCCCACCTCGACATGGTCCGACCGGGGCTCGCCGTCTACGGGCTCTCCCCGGTGCCCGACCTCGGCGCCCCGGAGGACTTCGGACTTCGCGAGGCGATGCGGGTGACCGCCCGGCTGTCGCTCGTCAAGCGGATCCGGGCCGGGCAGGGCGTCTCGTACGGCCACACGTGGACCGCCCCTGCGGACACCGTCGTGGGACTGGTTCCGATGGGATATGCCGACGGGATCCCTCGGGGCGCAGGCAATGTCGGCCCGGTTCAGGTCGAGGGTGTGGGCCGTTCGGCGGTCACAGGAAGGGTGTGCATGGACCAGATCGTCGTCGACCTGGGCCCCGATTTCGGCGGATCCGCCGGTGACGAGGTCGTCATCGTCGGTCGGGGTGCGGACGGTGAGCCGACCGCGCAGGACTGGGCCGCCGTCACCGCGACCATCAACTACGAGATCGTCACCCGCATGGCGCCGCGCGCGCCGCGGACCTATCTGGGAGAGGGAGCATGACCAAGCGCACCGTCGCCGGCCTGGCAGCCGGAGCCGCCGTCGCAGCGAGTGGTGCGGCTGCCGTCCACACCGTCCGTCAAGCCCGGCGCGAGCGGGTCGCCGTCGGCCGCCGGGCACTCACCGGCAACCTCGAGCACAAGCCCGACCGCGAGATGGCGGTCCGGACCGAGGACGGCGTCACGCTGCACGTCGAGATCGACGAGCCGGCGCGGCCCCGTGCGGGTGCTCCCGTCGTCCTGCTCGTCCACGGCTTCACCGTCTCCTCCCGAGCCTGGGTCTTCCAGCGGCGCACCCTGACCGAGGCCGGCTACCGCGTCGTCAGCTACGACCACCGCGGGCACGGTCGCTCAGGACAGAGCAGCACGCAGAACGCGACCATCGAGCAGCTGGCCCGCGACCTGCGCCTCGTCGTCGACGAGGCGGTCGATGAGATCGCACCCGGAGCACCGCTCGTCGTCGTCGGCCACTCGATGGGCGGGATGACCCTGATGGCCCTCGGCGAGCTCTTCCCCGAGCTCATCGCGGACCGCATCGTCGGGGTGTGCTTCATGGCGACGAGTGCCGGCGGTGAGGGGCACCTCATCTCGCTCGGCTACGGAGCCCTCGTCGGCCGGCTCATCGAGCGGTACGGCCCCGGCGCCCTCGACGGGCTGAGTCGGCAGGAGCGGGTGCTGCGTTCGTTGCGGCGGTTGGGTCGCGACCTCGAGGACTACTTCGTCGAGCACTACTCGTTCGCATCGCCGGTCTCGCAGACCCTCGTCCGGTTCACCGGCGATCTGGCCTTCGAGACCTCCTTCATGACGATCGGGGCCTTCATCGCCACGTTCAACGACCACGACCGGCGCGATGCTCTCAAGGTCTGGGGAGCCGTCCCCTCGCTCGTCATCACGGCCCACGAGGACCGGCTCACCCCGCTCGAGCACGGACGGCTGATCGCCGACTCCATCCCCGGGTCGGAGCACGTCATCGTGGCCGAGGCCGGGCACATGATCATGCTCGAGCACCCCGAGCTCGTCAGCCGCGAGATCCTCGAGCTGATCGGCCTGGCGCAGCGGGCGGCGGTGTGACCCTGCAGAGTCCGCCGCTGGTCGACGCCGAGGCGACCCGCTCCTGGGGCGCACGGCTCGGTGCCCTGCTGCGCGCCGGCGACCTCGTGATCCTCACCGGCGCTCTCGGAGCGGGCAAGACGACGCTGACCCAGGGCATCGCCGAGGGGGTGGGCGTGCGGGGTCCGATCACCTCGCCGACCTTCGTCATCGCCCGGGTGCAGCCCTCCCTGGTCGGTGGGCCGGTCCTGGTCCACGTCGACGCCTACCGCCTCGGCGGGCTCGACGAGCTCGACGACCTCGACCTCGACGCCGACCTCGACCGCGCCGTGACGGTCGTCGAGTGGGGCCGCGGTGTCGCCGAGGACCTGTCCGAGGACGCCCTCGAGATCGTCCTCGAGGGCGAGTCGGTGCGCACCGCGACCGTCCTCGCGCGAGGTGAGCGGTGGACCTCACGTGCGGCGACCGAGGCGCTGGCCGGGCTCGCCGAGGTCGTCGAGGAGAGTCGCCCGTGATCATGCTCGCGATGGACACCTCGACCTCGGCCATCAGCGTTGCGGTGCACGACGCCGAGCAGGTGCTCGCCGAGCGCTCGGTGCTCGACCCCCGGGCCCACACCGAGCACCTCGCACCACTGGTGCACGACGCACTCTCGTCGGCCGGCCTGCGGCCCGCGGACATCACCGATGTCGCCGTCGGTGTGGGCCCGGGGCCGTTCACCGGGCTACGCGTCGGCCTCGTGACGGCCAGGGTCCTGGCCTACACGGTCGGCGTGCCGTGCCACGGGGTGGTGTCCCTCGACGCCCTCGCGCACGAGGCGCTGCGCAGCGGAGCGTTCGACGGCTCGGGAGAGTTCGCGGTTGCGACGGACGCGCGCCGCAAGGAGGTCTACTGGGCCCGCTACGGTGCGTCCGAGGGTCGCGCCACCCGGTTGAGCGAGCCGGCGGTCCTGCACCCGGCGGACGTTCCGGACGACATGCGCCGGCTGGCCACCGCGGGCCGTGGGCCGCTGCTCTACCCCGAGGTGTTCCCGAGCGCCGTCGCGCCCCTCGACGTCAGTGCCGGCGCCCTCGCCGAGGTGGCGCTGCAGCAGCTCGCCGACGGCGTCGAGGTCGGGGTCGACGCCCTGTACCTCCGGCGCCCCGACGCCCAGCCGACGGCCGGGTCCAAGTCCACGCTCACCGAGGCCCGGGGTGAGCGGCGGTGAGCCGCGCCGTCACCGACCGCGTCACGGCCCGGGCACTGTCGTGGTCCGACATCACGCGGCTCGTCGAGCTCGAGGCTCGCCTTTTCGCCGGAGACGCGTGGAGCGCACCGACGTGGTGGGCCGAGCTGGCGGCCCGGCCGCGCCGCGACTACGTCGTCCTCGTGCGCGATGGTGACATCGTCGGCTACGGCGGTCTGGACCTCGGCGGCGAGGCGGCCGACGTCATGACCATCGCCGTCGCGCCGGAGGCGCAGCGCTCCGGTCTCGGTGCAGAGCTGCTCGCGCTGATGGCGCGCCGGGCGCGGGAGGCGGGCGCCGCATACCTCCTGCTCGAGGTGCGCGACGACAACGCGGCGGCCAAGGCCGTGTATGCGCGGGCCGGCTTCGAGGTGATCACGGTCCGGCGGCGCTACTACCAGCCGGGTGACGTCGATGCGCTCGTCATGCGGCTGACGCTCGGCGGTGGGACCCGTGAGGACGACGAAGGTGGCGACGGAGTGGGTGGCGACGATGGCTGACCAGCCGTTGGTGCTCGGCATCGAGACGTCGTGCGACGAGACCGGGGTCGGGATCGTGCGCGGGGAGACGCTTCTGGTCGACGCGATCGCCAGCAGTGTCGATGAGCACGCGCGGTTCGGCGGCGTCGTGCCCGAGGTCGCCAGCCGGGCGCACCTCGAGGCGATGATCCCGACGATCGAGCGGGCCTGCACGACCGCGGGGGTGTCCCTGCGCGAGCTCGACGCCGTGGCCGTGACCTCGGGGCCGGGACTCGCCGGGGCGCTCATGGTCGGTGTGGCGGCGGCCAAGTCGCTGGCCGTCGGCCTGGGCGTGCCGCTCTTCGGCGTCAACCACCTCGCCTCGCACGTCGCGGTCGACATCGTCGAGCACGGACCGCTGCCCGAGCCGACCATGGCGCTGCTCGTCTCCGGCGGGCACTCCTCGCTGCTCCTCGTGCCCGACGTCACCGCCGAGATCGCCAGCCTCGGCTCGACGATCGACGACGCCGCCGGCGAGGCGTTCGACAAGGTGGCGCGCGTGCTGGGCCTGCCGTTTCCGGGAGGACCGCACATCGACCGCGTCGCCCGGGAGGGCGAGGTGACGATCGACTTCCCGCGCGGCCTGACGACCGGGCGCGACCTCGAGCGGCACCGCTTCGACTTCTCGTTCTCGGGGCTGAAGACGGCCGTGGCCCGATGGGTCGAGCTGCGTCAGCGGGCCGGGGAGCAGGTGCCGGTGGCCGACGTCGCCGCGTCCTTCCAGGAGGCCGTCGTCGACGTGCTGACCCGCAAGGCGGTCGCCGCCTGCCGCGCCGAGGGGGTCGGGCACCTGCAGATCGGGGGCGGGGTCGCGGCCAACTCGCGACTGCGCGCCCTCGCTCAAGAACGCTGCGAGGCGGCCGGCATCGAGCTGCGCGTGCCCCGGCCGGGGCTCTGCACCGACAACGGCGCCATGGTGGCGGCGCTCGGGGCGCAGATGGTGCTGCGGGGCCGCGCGCCGTCCGACCTGGGGCTCTCGGCCGACTCGTCGATGCCGGTCACCGAGATCTCCGCCTGACCACCGCGTTTGGTGCGAAGCTCCCAGTTCGGCGCGAGATCTCGCACCGGTCTGTCGAGATTCGCACCGCTCCGATGTTGTCGCCGGTGCGGTGTCAGGCGCGGTGTGCAGCCCCCGGTCGGCACCACTGCACCACTGCAGCCGGTGTTCCGTTTGCGTCAGTCCTGCGCGGAGCAGGGGAGCAGGCCCATCTCGTCCTTGAGGGTGAGCACCCGGGTCACCGATGCCTCGACCTGCTCGGCGAAGGCGGGGTCGGCCGCCATCTCCTCGCGCACGGCGTCGAGCATCTCGCCGGTCGCGTTCGGGTCCCCGTTGAGCACGATGTCGCCTCCGGCCCCGATGAACCGCACGGCGCGCTCACCGGCCGGGATGTCGGACAGGGCAGCGGCGTTGACGTCGTCGGTGATGACGACGCCGTCCCAGCCGAGTTGGGTGCGCAGCAGGTCGCTGACGACGGCGGAGGAGTAGAGCGCCTGGTTCTCCGGGTCGATGTTCGGGTAGAGCGCGGACGACATCATCACCATCGACGCCCCGGCGTCCATCCCGGCGACGAACGGCTGGAGGAACGGGTCGTCGACAGTGGCAACGGTGTCCTCGATTCCCTCGGCGGTGAAGTCGGTGTTGCCCGTCACCCGACCGAGCCCGGGGAAGTGCTTGACGATCCCCTCGACCCCGGCCTGGGACATCCCGTCGAGGAACGCGGCGACGTACTCCGCGACGACCGCCGGGTCCGAGCCGTACTGCCGCCCCCAGCGGCCGATCGGCTCGTTCGCG
>JBAUUB010000394.1:0-2507 GCA_049582485.1 Dermatophilaceae bacterium | reverse complement strand
GCTCAAGAACGCGTACATGGGTCTGGAGCACAACTGGCCGAACAAGCGGGCCGCCGATGTGCTGCCCGGCCCCGAGGCCGACGACTGGAGCTACGAGCAGCGTCTCTTCCAGGCGGCACGCTTCGCGACCGAGATGCAGTACCAGCACATGGTCTTCGAGGAGTTCGCCCGGACCATCCAACCGTCCATCGACGCCGTGGTCTTCAACGAGAACTCCTACAACGCGAACGTCGACCCGGCCATCACCGCGGAGTTCGCTCACGTGGTGTACCGCTTCGGGCACTCGATGCTCACCGAGGACATCGCACGGCAGGGCTTCGAGACGGGGAACATCTCACTGCTCGACGGCTTCCTCAACCCGGACGCCTTCACGGACGGAGGACGGCTGACCGCCGAGGAGGGTGCCGGCGCCATCATCAACGGCGTCGTTCGCCAGCCGAGTTCGCAGATCGACGAGTTCGTCATCGACACGCTGCGGAACAACCTGCTGGGCCTGCCGCTCGACCTCGCGACGATCAACCTGCTGCGCGGTCGGGATGCCGGTGTGGCTCCGCTCCAGGAGGCGCGTCGGACGTTCTTCCAGGCGACCGGTGACGTGACTCTGCGCCCGTACGCCAACTGGACCGACTTCGGCAACAACCTGAAGAACGGCAACATCTTCGGTCGGGACGAGACGAACTCGTCGCTGGTCAACTTCGTGGCCGCCTACGGCACGCACCCCACCATCACGTCCCAGACGACGCTCGACGGGAAGCGTGCGGCTGCCGCGATGCTTGTCAACGGCGTGCCGCAGGGTCAGGAGTTCATCTCGCGGCTCGCGGGCGTCAACCGCTACGACACCGCCCGTCTGGTCTCGAGCAGCGAGTTCGCACCGGGTGTTCCGGTCGTGTACCTCACGACCGGGATCAACTTCCCGGACGCGCTGGCTGTCGGATCCCTGGCCGCTGCCGGGCCCGGTCCGGTGCTCCTCACCCACCCATCCACCCTGGCGGTGGAGACGGCGGCTGAGCTCGAGCGCCTTCAGCCGGCGCAGGTCGTGATCCTCGGCCAGACGGACGCGGTTTCGACGGCCGTCGAGCAGTCGGTCGTCAACGCCGGCTTCCCGGTCACCCGGATCGCGGGCGACAACCGCTACCACACCGCGGTGCTGATCAGTCAGCTACTGCAGCCGACGGCCGACCAGGCGGACCGGGTCTTCCTGTCGACCGGGGCGAACTTCCCCGACGCGCTGGGTGCCTCGGCTGTCGCGGCTCGCGATGGCGACCCGCTGCTGCTGACCGGCGACGTGCTGCCGGAGGTCACGCGAGCCGAGCTCGTGCGGCTCAACCCGTCCGAGGTGGTCATCCTGGGTTCCGTCCCGACGGTGACGGCCGGCGCAGAGGCTGCGGTTCAGGCCGCTCTCCCCGCCGCCACGGTGACCCGCATCGGCGGACCGAGCAGGTACGCCACCGCAGCTATGCTGTCGGCGGCGAACTTCCCGGCCAACAGCGGCGGCACGATCTACGTCTCGACGGGGCTGAACTTCCCGGACGCCCTCGCTGTCGGTCCGGTCGCCGGTCTCAACGGAGCCCCTGTGCTCCTTGTGCCACCGACCGGCCCCATTCCGCAGGTCGTGCTCGACGAGGTCGGCCGGATCGCACCGGCCAACATCGTCATCCTCGGCACGCCGTCGTCGGTCTCCTCGGAGGCTGAGGCACAGCTGGCCGCCTTCGCGCCGACCAGTGCAGAGCCGCCCGCCGACCGGATGGACTTCATGTTCTCCACCGGTGCGTGGGCCAACGCGGGCGGAACGACGACGACGGGACTCGAGGACGTGGACTTCTGGACCGGTGGTCTTGCGGAGCGGGTCAACCCGTTCGGCGGCATGCTGGGCTCGTCGTTCAACTTCGTCTTCGAGGAGCAGCTCGAGGCCCTGCAGTTCGGTGACCGGTTCTACTACCTGTTCCGCAACCAGGGCAACCAGCTGTTCGCGGCCCTGGAGGCGAGCTCCTTCTCGGCTCTCATCGAGCGCACGACGGACGCCTCGAACCTGCCGGCGAACATCTTCGCCGTTCAGGATCCGGTCATCCGCCTCGACGGGATCACCGAGCCCTACCCCGGCACGCTGCGTCAGGACCCTGACGGCACGTGGCGCTGGATCGGAGACCAGCACGTCGAGATGCACGGAACCCCGGGCAACGACCGGATCCGGGTGGACGAGGGTGACGACTCCGTCAAGGCCAAGGACGGCAATGACGTCGTCGAAGGCGGCGCCGGTAACGACATCCTCGCCGGCGGCGACGGCAACGACATCCTCACCGACATCTTCGGGGACGACGTCCTCAAGGGTGAGTGGGGCAACGACGCCCTGAACTCCGGACCTGGGTTCGACATCCTCCATGGTGGCCCCGGACATGACTTCCTCATGAACGGCGGCGACGGCGACACGGCGTTCGCCGGTGACGGCAACGACATCCTGCTCGGCACCACCGGACGGTTCACCGTCTTTGGTGGCGAGGACAACGACT
>JBAUUB010000393.1:0-27222 GCA_049582485.1 Dermatophilaceae bacterium | reverse complement strand
ATCGCCCGATCGACCCGGCCGAGGAGACCCCGGCCTCGTGGCGCGAGTACGTCGCCCGCCGCACCGGCCGGCCCGGGCCCCGGCGGATGGGCGACGTGCCTGCGACCGGTCTGCCGATCTGGGTCCAGCCGTGGTCCATGGGCTACAACCCGGAGAGCCCGACCGACCGCGCGATCCTGGCGGCCCGCGAGGCGACCTTCGCCCACCACGGGCTCGACCACCACTTCGACTGACGCCCCGGCGCTGCAGTGGGGCGATCGCATTCCGGCGCCCCGGACCGGCGTGTCGAGTGGACGCGCGGACAAATTATCCGCTCCTGACTTCCCCACGGGTCACATGAGCCCCTATGGTTTCCCCAGGCAGACTTCCTGCCCGACCTGCGGAGCGATCCGCCCCCACACCCCGAGGTGATCCATGTCGACCGACCGCCCTTTCGGTGACGTCTCCTTCCTGACCGTCGCCGAGGTCGCGAAGATCATGCGGGTCTCCAAGATGACCGTCTACCGCATGGTCCATGCCGGCGAGCTTCCCGCCGTCCGCGTCGGTCGTTCCTTCCGGGTGCCCGAGAGCGCGGTCCAGGACTACCTGCGCGACTCGTTCGTCGACACCGCCTGAGCGGCCGGCCCGGAGCACGTGGCCGACTCGGCCGGTTTGGGCGCGGCTCGACAGCAGCGGTACAGTGAACGCTGCTGTTCGGCGTGTGCACGGTCCGGTGTCCCGTCGACGAGGGATCCGAGCCGATCACGAACGAGGTAACCCATGGGTTCAGTCATCAAGAAGCGCCGTAAGCGCATGGCGAAGAAGAAGCACCGCAAGCTGCTGCGCAAGACGCGACACCAGCGCCGCAACAAGAAGTGATCCTCGCCGCACCCGAAACAGTCGTCGGGTGCGTGTGAAGTTCATCGAGGCCGCGTCACCCCCGGGGTGACGCGGCCTTGGCGCATGGTCGGCCCTGTCGCGCACCGTAGGCTGGGCCCCATGGCTCATGTCGTTCTCCTCACCGGGGTGTCGCGCTATCTCGGCGGCAGGGTCGCCCGGGCACTGTCGACGTCGGGGGAGGTCGACCACGTCATCGGGGTGGACGTGATCCCACCGACCCATGACATCGGTGCCGCGGAGTTCGTCCGTGCGGACATCCGCAACCCCGTGATCAGCAAGATCATCTCGACGGAGAACGTCGACACCGTCGTACACATGAACGTGATAGCGACGCCCACGTTCGTCGGGGGGAGGGCGTCCCAGAAGGAGATCAACGTCATCGGCACGATGCAGCTGCTCGCGGCCTGTCAGAAGGCCGACTCGGTGCGCCGCCTCGTGGTGAAGTCCTCGACCGCCGTCTACGGCTCCAGCTCCCGCGACCCCGCCATGTTCACCGAGGACATGGGTCCTATGCGCCAGCCCCGTGCGGGCTTCGGCAAGGACTCGATGGAGGTCGAGGGCTACGTCCGCGGCTTCTCTCGTCGTCGGCCCGACACCGCGATCCACCTGCTCCGGTTCGCGAACGCCATCGGTCCCGAGATCCGCACGTCGATGACCGACTACTTCACTCTGCCGGTCATCCCCACACCCCTCGGCTTCGACGCCCGGCTTCAGTTCCTCCACGAGGACGACCTGGTCGGGGCGATGATCGCCTCGGCCACCGGCGCCGACGACGGAATCGTCAACATCGCCGGGGACGGCGTCATCACCCTCTCCCAGGCGGTGGCGATGCTCGGCCGGCCGTCGATGCCGGTGCTGGCCCAGGCGGCCGGCATGGTCGGCGGGGTGTTCAAACGCTTCGGCCTCGCCGACTTCTCGCCCGACCAGATGAGCCTGCTCTCCTACGGCCGCGGCGTCGACAGCACGCGGATGCGGGAGTCCTTCGGTTTCGAGCCGCAGTACACAACCCGTCAAGCGTTCGAGAGCTTCGCCAGTGCGGTCCGTGAGTCCGGCTTCCAGCTCTCGGGGAGGAGTGCCTGATGGCCGGCACGTCCAAGGCTTCGGCTACGAAGAAGACCGCTGCTCCCACGAAGTCGACCGCCAAGAAGTCAGCGGCTGCGAAGTCGACCGCCGAGAAGTCAGCGGCTGCGAAGTCGACCGCCGAGAAGTCAGCGGCTGCGAAGTCGACCGCCAAGAAGTCAGCGGCTGCGAAGTCGACCGCCAAGAAGTCAGCGGCTGCGAAGGCGTCTGCGCCGAAGACATCCACCGCCACGAAGCAGACCGGTGAGCGGACGACGCGGAGCTCGCTCGACCAGGGTGCGAGCCGCGCGGCCAGCGAGCGCCGCACGGCCTCGCCGCTCCTGCGCGCCACCGTGACTCCGCCGACCGTGACTCCGCCGACCGTGACTCCGCCGACTCCCAGCGCACCCGGTCCCGCATCCGCACGGCCGGTCGCCGCGCAGTCGGCCTCCTCCTCGACGGCCTCGGCCGCGGAGCGACGGCTCAGGGTCGTGCCGGACCTCGGCGAGCAGCCGTCGGCGCCCCGGATGGCTCCCGTGCCCCGCTCGATCGAGCATGCGGTGTCGATGCTGGCCGATGCCCTCCGGGTCGGCGCCGGAGCCATGGGCCTCTCATCGGCGGAGGCGGAGGAGCAGGTGGCTCGCACGCTTGCCTTCCTGCGCCGTCGGGCCACAGGTGACTACACGGTCGACGAGTTCGGCTTCGACCACGACTTCACCGAGAACGTCTGGCTCCCACTGCTGCGCCCGCTCTACGAGAAGTGGTTCCGCGTCGAGGTCCGCGGCATCGAGAACATCCCCTCCTCGGGAGGCGCGCTCGTCGTGGCCAACCACTCCGGAACCGTGCCGGTCGATGGTCTGATGACCCAGATCGCCATCCACGACACGCATCCCGAGGGCCGGCACCTGCGGATGCTCGGCGCCGACCTGGTCTTCCAGCTCCCGTTCGTGGGTCGCAACGCGCGACGCACCGGCTCGACCCTCGCCACGGCGGCTGATGCGGAGCGGCTCCTGCGACAGGGTGAGCTCGTCGGTGTCTATCCAGAAGGTTTCAAGGGTGTGGGCAAGCCGTTCGGTGAACGCTACAAGCTGCAGCGCTTCGGCCGGGGCGGGTTCGTCGCCGCTGCGCTGCGCACCGGTGTGCCCATCGTGCCGTGCTCCATCGTCGGCGCGGAGGAGATCTACCCGCTCATCGGCAACATCTCGGTCGTCGCCCGCCTCCTGGGCGCCCCGTACTTCCCGGTGACCCCGTTCTTCCCCCTGCTCGGCCCGCTCGGCCTCATCCCGCTCCCGAGCAAGTGGATCATCGCCTTCGGAGAGCCGCTCGACACGACCTCGATCGGCCCTGCCGGAGCCGAGGACCCCATGCTGGTGTTCGACCTCACCGACCAGGTGCGCGAGACCATCCAGCAGACCCTGTACGCCCTGCTCATGCAGCGCCGTTCGGTATTCTTCTAGACCGTTTGTTCCTCTAGACCGTTCGTCGGACGCCCGGATGACCACCCCTCGCGTAACGCTGATCTCACGACCCGGCTGCCACCTGTGCGACGATGCCCGAGCCGTCATTTCAGCGGTCACCGGGGAGCTGGGCGAGGCCTTCGAGGAGGTCGACGTCCGCAGTGAGCCCGGCCTGCTGGAACGCTACGCCGAGATGATCCCCGTCACCCTCGTGGACGGCCGCCAGCACGACTACTGGCGAGTGAGTCCCGACCGTCTCAGGAACGCCCTCACCGGCGGTTTGTGACTTTGTGCATCGGTTCACAAGGGCGTACCGTGGACCGGACGCCAGGGTGCGCGATGCGGCCCGCAGGCGATCCGACATCAGGAGGCGCGGCCGGCCGTGAGCAGCAGTGCGACACAGCGGCGGGGGATCCCCGACGCGACGGTGACCCGGCTGCCCGAGTACCTCCGGGCTCTGACCTCACTCGCCGAGTCGGGGACGGCCAGGGTCAGCTCGGAGGAGCTGGCGGCGCTGGTCGGCGTGAGCTCGGCCAAGCTCCGCAAGGACCTGTCCCACCTCGGCTCCTATGGAGTGCGCGGCGTCGGCTACGAGGTCGACCACCTCTCCTACCAGATCTCGCTGGCGCTGGGACTGACCCACGACTGGGCGGTCGCGATCATCGGCATGGGCAACCTGGGCCGGGCGCTGGCCGCGTACAACGGCTTCACCAGCCGGGGGATCCAGGTCGTGGCGCTCCTGGATCGTGACCCCGATGTGCTCGGACGGGTCGTGGCAGGGCTCGCGATCGAGCCGATGGCCGACCTGCCCCGGATCGCGAGGGAGCGCGGAATCGCCATCGCGCTCGTCGCCACTCCCGCACGCTCGGCGCAGGAGGTCGCCGACGCCGTCGTGGCGGCGGGGATCGGCTCGATCCTCAACTTCGCTCCGACCTCGATCGAGGTGCCGGACGGCGTTCGGGTTCGTAAGGTCGATCTCGCGACCGAGGTCCAGATCCTCGCATTCCACCAGCTGCAGCACGACCGGGAGCTGCTGGCCGGCCTGCGGACGGTGATCCAGTGACCCTCCTCGTCGTCGGCATCTCCCACCTCAGCGCTCCACTCAAGGTCCTCGAGTCGGTCGCTCTGGACGACCGGCGACGGCTCACGCTCGAGACCGCCCTGCACGGCGCCGACCACATCGACGAGGTGGTGGTGCTGTCGACGTGCAACCGCACCGAGATCTACGTCGAGGCAGTGACCTTCCACGGATCCCTGGAGGCACTCACCGACGCTCTGTCGGCGTTGACGGGAGTGCCCAGGGGCACCCTGCGGGACTACCTCTATGTCCACTATGACGAGCGAGCCGTCGAGCACGCGTTCACCGTGGCCGCCGGGCTGGACTCCATGGCGGTGGGGGAGACCCAGATCCTGGCCCAGATCCGTGGCGCGCTCTCCGCGGCCCAGCGCCGCGGGCACATCGGGCCCGCGCTCAACGTCCTCCTGCAACAGTCGCTGCGGGTCGGCAAGAAGGTCCACGCCGACACGGCGATCGACGCCGTGAGCCACAGCCTCGTCGAGGCGGGCCTGGCGGTCGCCGAGGACATCTTCGGCTCTGTGGACGGCCTGCGCACCCTTGTCATCGGAGCCGGGGGCATGGGCGCGCTCGCTGCGACCACGGCCGGACGTCAGGGCGCTCTTGTCACGATCGTCAACCGCACCCTGGACCGTGCCGAGCGGCTGGCCACCCGGGTCGATGGCACCGCGCGGTCGGTCGACGAGCTCGACAAGGCACTCGCCGAGGCCGATGTCGTCATCGCCTCGACGGGGGCGGTGGGAGCCGTCGTCACGTTGTCGCACGCGGCCGACGCGCAGGTCGCGCGGGCAGGTCGTCCCCAGCTCTACGTCGACCTCGCCCTTCCGCACGACGTCGCCACCGAGGTCGACGCTCTGACCGGCGTGCGCCGTCTCGGACTGGACGCGCTCGGCTCCGCGCTCGCCTCGACCGCCCTGTCGCCCGCGGTCGACCAGGCCCGGGGCATCGTGGCCGCGGAGGTCGAGGCGTTTCTCGCTGCGCGGGCCGGCGACGCGGTCGGACCCACGGTGGCCGCCCTGCGCGACCACGCTGCGGGCGTCGTCTCGGCCGAGCTGGTGCGGCTCCGGCGCCGTACGCCGGAGCTGACCGACACCCAGCGCTCGGAGGTGGACCGGGCGGTGCACCGCATCGTGGACAAGCTCCTGCACACTCCGACGACCCGGGTGCGCGAGCTCGCCGGAGCGAACGAGAGCGTCTCCTACGCCGCGGCGCTGTCCGACCTGTTCGACCTGCCGGCGAGCACCCGGCCGGGCGGCGCCGGGGTGACCACGATGGCCGCCGACATCCCCGACAGGCTGCCCGGGGAGTCGTCATGAGCACACAGCTGCGTCTCGGCACCCGCCGCAGCGCTCTCGCCACCACGCAGTCCGGCCACGTGGCGGACGCCCTGCGATCGCTCGGAGTCGAGGTCGACCTGGTGCCGGTGGTCACCGAGGGCGACGTCTCCCGCGCCCCGCTCGCGACCCTCGGCGGCACCGGCGTCTTCGCCGCAGCCCTGCGCGAGGCGCTGGTCCGCGACGAGATCGACCTGGCCGTGCACTCGCTCAAGGACCTGCCGACGGCACCTCACCCCGACCTCGTGGTGGCCGCGATCCCGCGGCGGGAGGATCCACGGGACGCTGTCGTCACCGCGGACGGACGCGCCCTCTCCGAGCTCGGTCCGGAGGCGCGGGTCGGCACCGGCTCGCCCCGCCGGGCCGCCCAGCTCCGCGCGCTCGGGTGGGGGCTGGTGCCGCAGGACGTGCGGGGCAATGTCGACACCAGACTCAGGCTGGTCACCGACGGCGCCGTCGACGCCGTCGTCCTTGCGCACGCCGGGCTGCTCCGGCTCGGGCTGGCCGACCGCGTCAGCGAGGTGCTCGACCCGATCCAGATGTTGCCCGCTCCGGGGCAGGGTGCTCTCGCCGTGGAGTGCCGTGCCGACCGCGCGGACCTGCGTGCAACCCTCGCTCGTCTCGACGATTCCGACACGCGCGCGTGCGTGGAGGCCGAGCGCGGCGTGCTCGCCGTGCTCGAGGCCGGCTGCTCGGCCCCGGTGGGTGCCCTCGCCGAGATCGTCGAGGGCGAGGCGGCCGACGGTGGCAGCGGTCTCGAACTGTCGCTGCGGGCCGCGGTCGTTGCGCTCGACGGCACCGCGGAACTGAGACGTTCGGCCGTCGGGGACCCCAGTGACCCCGCCGGCCTCGCCCGACGGCTGGCCGACCTCCTTCTCGAGGACGGCGCAGCCGACCTGATGACCACTCCGACGTCCATGGAGGACCCCCAGTGAGCCCCCGCTCAGCTACCCCGCCCCCCGGTCCCGCAGGGCGGGTGGCCTTCGTCGGCGCCGGACCCGGCGACCCCGCCCTGCTCACGCTGGCCGCCGCCGACCTGCTCGCGCGAGCCGATGTCGTGATCATCGACCACATCGCCCGCGAGAGCGTCGTCGAGCGCTTCGCTCGTGCCGACGTCACGGTCCTCGACGCCGGGACGACGAGCCTGAGCCACGGCGACCACGGCCGCCGGCTCACCCATGCGGGGCTGGCCAAGCTCGTCGTCAAGGCCGCCCAGGAGACACCCGACGGACTGGTCGTGCGGCTCCTCGACGGCGACCCGAGCATGTTCGCCGGTCTCGCCGAGGAGGCCCTCGCCTGCCACCGGGCCGACATCGCCTTCGACATCGTCCCCGGCGTGAGCGCCGTGAGCGCGGTGCCCGCGTACGCCGGGATCCCGCTCACGACGGGCGGGTCGTGCGCCGTGCACGTCTGTCACGGGCCGGAGGCCGTCACCGCCACGATCGCCGAGGACGAAGCCGCCACCCTCGTCCTGCTCGGTACTCCCGAGGTCCTGGGCGCCTCGCTGGCGCGCCTCCTCGAGCTCGGTCGGGCCGCGCAGACGCCGGTCGCCATCACCGAGAACGGCACTGCGGTGCGCCAGCACACCGTCGTCACCACTCTGGGTGAAATCTCGGAGGGACTTCCGGCGACATCCTTCCCGGCGCTGGCGATCGTGGGACCGACGGTCGAGCTGCGTTCCGAGCTCTCGTGGTTCGAGAGCAAGCCGCTCTTCGGCTGGGACGTCCTCGTCCCGCGCACGAAGGAACAGTCCGACTCGGTTCGCGCTCGACTGACCGCACACGGAGCCACGGCGACCGTGGTCCCCACGATCAGCGTCGAGCCGCCGCGCACCCCGCACCAGATGGACAAGGCCATCAGAGGACTGGTCACCGGACGCTACGAGTGGGTGGGCTTCACCTCGGTCAACGCCGTCAAGGCGGTCCGCGAGAAGCTCGAGGAGTGCGGACTCGACGCACGCGCGTTCGCCGGACTGAAGATCGCAGCCGTCGGAGGAGTGACCGCCGACAGCCTGCGCGCGTGGGGTATCCAGCCCGACCTGACGCCGACCGGGGAGCAGTCCGCGCGCGGACTGCTCGAGGAGTGGCCGCCCTACGACGATGTGCTCGACCCGATCAACCGGGTCCTCCTCCCGCGGGCCGACATCGCGACCGACACTCTCGTCGCGGGTCTGCAGGAGATGGGGTGGGAGGTCGACGACGTCACCGCGTACCGCACCGTCCGTGCGGCCCCACCCCCCGCGGCGATCCGTGAGGCGATCAAGACCGGCGCCTTCGACGCGGTCCTGTTCACGAGCAGCTCGACCGTGCGCAACCTCGTGGGCATCGCCGGCAAGCCGCACGCCAGCACGGTCATCGCATGCATCGGTCCGGCCACGGCGAAGACGGCCGAGGAGCACGGCCTGCGCGTCGACGTCCTGGCCCCGGAGGCCAGCGCGGTGGCGCTCGTCGACGCCCTCGCCGACCACGGCGCCGGGCTGGCCGTGGCCGCCCGCGCGGCCGGGGACGAGGTGCGCAGACCGAGTATGCGGCGCTCGCCCACTCGCCGCCGGCCCAAGCGGAGCTCGTCGGAGGCACGGTGACCAGCGCATACCCCTCACACCGACCGCGACGGCTGCGCCAGTCCGCCGCCGTGCGGCGCCTCGTCGCCGAGACGAGGGTGCACCCGGCCGAGCTCGTGCTGCCGGCATTCGTCCGCGAGGGCATCGACGCACCCGTGGCGATCTCCGCGATGCCCGGTATGCTGCAGCACACCGTCCCCAGCCTCGTCGAGCTGGCGCGCGAGTGCGTGGCTGCCGGACTCGGCGGGATCATGATCTTCGGCGTCCCGGAGGACAAGGACGAGCAGGGCTCGGGTGCCGACGCTCCGGACGGCATCCTCAACGTCGCGCTGCGCGCGGTGCGCGAGGCGGTCGGCGACGACCTCGTCGTCATGGCCGACCTCTGCCTGGACGAGTTCACCAGCCACGGCCACTGCGGCGTGCTCGACGAACAGGGCCGGGTGGACAACGACGCCACGCTCGAGCGCTACGAGGCGATGGCTCTCGCCCAGGCGGCCGCCGGTGCGCACGTGCTGGGGCTCTCGGGGATGATGGACGGCCAGGTCGGCGCGGTCCGGCACGTCCTCGACACCCACGGACGTGATGACGTCATCCTGCTCGCCTACGCGGCCAAGTACACCTCCGGGCTCTACGGGCCGTTCCGCGAGGCGGTCGCCTCCAGCCTCGTCGGCGACCGCGCGACCTACCAGCAGGACCCGGCCAACGCCCGAGAGGCACTGCGCGAGATCGAGCTCGATGTGGCGGAGGGCGCGGACATCATCATGGTCAAGCCCGCGGGTCCACACCTCGACATCGTGGCCGAGGCGGCGCGGCTCTCGCCCGTCCCGGTCGCCGCATACCAGATCTCCGGTGAGTACTCCCAGCTCGTCGCCGCGGCGGAGCGCGGATGGATCGAGCGGGAGCGGGCGATGCTCGAGTCGCTCCTGCACATCCGTCGTGCCGGGGCGCGGATCATCCTGACCTACTTCGCCCTCGAGGCCGCAGAGGTGCTTCCCCGATGACCGACGTCGTACGCGAGCCCCGCTGGCTCACCGACGAGGAGCAGGTGGCCTGGCGGGCCTATCTGCACGGCGCACGGCTCCTCGAGGTGGCTCTCGACGCCGACCTGGCCGAGTACGGCGTCTCGCTGTCCGAGTACGAGATCCTGTCGATGCTCTCGGAGGCCGAAGGCGCTCGGATGCGCATGTCGGCCCTCGCCGACCTCGTCGTCCAGTCCCGAAGCCGGGTCACGCACACGGCGAGCCGACTCGAGCGCCGGGGGCTGGTGACCCGGGAGGCGTGCCTGGAGGACGGCCGGGGCGTCGAGCTCATGCTCACCGACGCCGGCCGCGAGACGATCGAGGGACTGGCCCGACTACATGTCGAGAGCGTGCGCGAGCACTTCGTCGACCTGCTCACCCCGGACCAGTTCCGAGCGGTGGGCGAGGCCATGGCCCTCGTGCGGGCGCGCGGCCGGGCGCGCCGATGACGACGTGGAGCACCCGATGACAGAGGAGAACCCGGTGACACAGGAGACCAGCCCCGACCCCGGTGCCACCCCGCGCTCGAGTGAGCTCCTGCGCCGTTCGCGGCGGATCGTCCCCGGTGGGGTCAACAGCCCGGTTCGCGCCTTCCGCGCCGTGGGGGGCACGCCGAGGTTCATGGCGTCAGCCGCCGGTCCGTGGCTCACGGACGTCGATGGCCGGCGCTACGTCGACCTGATCTGCTCGTGGGGGCCGATGATCCTGGGTCACGCCCACCCCCGTGTCCTTCAGGCGGTCCAGGAGGCCGCCTCCCGCGGGTTCTCCTTCGGCACCCCCAGCGAGAACGAGCTCCTCCTCGCCGAGGAGATCGTCGCGCGGGTCGAGCCGGTGGAGCGGCTGCGTCTGGTCTCCAGCGGCACCGAGGCGACGATGAGTGCGATCCGGCTGGCCCGCGGGTTCACCGGACGCACGCTCGTCATCAAGTTCGCCGGCTGCTACCACGGCCACGTCGACTCGCTCCTCGCCGCCGCGGGATCGGGCGTCGCGACCCTGGCGCTGCCTGACTCGGCCGGCGTCCCGGCCGAGTCCGCGGCCGAGACAGTGGTGCTGCCCTTCAACAACGTCGCCGCACTCGAGGCCGCCTTCGCCGAGCACGGCGACCGGGTGGCCGCCGTGATCACCGAGGCGGCGGCCGGCAACATGGGCGTCGTTCCCCCCGCCCCCGGTTTCACCGCTGCGCTGCGGACGCTGACCCGCCGACACGGCGCGCTCCTGATCTCGGACGAGGTCATGACCGGGTTCCGGTGCAGTCGCAACGGGTGGTTCGGCCTCGAGGGCCCCACCGAGGACGGGGCGCCGGACCTGTTCACGTTCGGGAAGGTCATGGGCGGCGGGTTCCCCGCCGCTGCGTTCGGCGGCCGCGCCGACGTCATGGCCATGCTCGCCCCCGAAGGCCCGGTCTACCAGGCCGGCACCCTCTCGGGGAACCCCGTCGCGACCGCCGCGGGACTGGCCACGCTGCACGCCTGCACGGACGAGGTGTATGCGCGCCTCACCGAAGTGTCCGGCACGATCGCGGACGCGACCTCGGCCGAGCTGACGGCGGCCGGCGTGCCGCACCGCGTGCAGTGGGCCGGTTCGATGTTCTCGGTCTTCTTCCGGGACGGCGAGGTCCGCGACTACGACGACGCCCGTCAGCAGGACACTGCAGCCTTCGGCCGCTTCTTCCACGCGATGCTCGACGGGGGCGTGCACCTGCCGCCGAGTGCGTTCGAGTCCTGGTTCGTCAGTGCCGCGCACGACGACGAGGCGGTCCAGACGGTGCTCGACGCCCTCCCCGCGGCCGCTCGGGCCGCCGCCGGGCCGACCGGCTGACGCGGAGCACACAGGAACATTTGGGACAATCGAGTCATGCCACCAGCCCCCCACACGCGGGTCCACCTCCTGCGCCACGGTGAGGTCTTCAACCCGGAGAAGATCCTCTACGGCCGGCTGCCTGGCTTCCTGCTCTCCGAGCTGGGCCATCGGATGGCGGCCATGGTCGCGGACGCGCTCGCGGACCACGACGTCGTCCACCTCGTCTCGTCGCCGCTCGAACGAGCCCAGCAGACCGCGCAGCCGCTGCTCGAGCGCACCGGGCTCGAGCTCGTCATCGACGACCGCGTCATCGAGGCCGACAACCGCTTCGAGGGTCGGGCCGTGGCCGGCGGGCAGGGTTTGATCCGGCTCTCCACGCTGCCGCTCGCCGTGAACCCGTTCCGGCCCAGCTGGGGAGAGGCGTACACCGCCATCCGTGACCGCATGGTGCCGGCCGTCCTCGCGGCCCGGGATGTGGCCTGGGGCCATGAGGCGGTCGTCGTGAGCCACCAGCTGCCGATCTGGACCACCCGGATGGCCGCCGAGGGGCGGCGGCTCTGGCACGACCCGAGGCGGCGCGAGTGCACCCTCGCGTCTCTGACGACGCTGTGCTTCGACGTCGACGGAGACCTGACCGGCGTCGAGTACGCCGAGCCGGCCGGCTCGCTGCTGCCGCTCGCGAGCAAGGTGGCCGGCGCATGAGCCGACCGCGCCGGGCCGGGCTCGTCTGGGTCCTCGCCGCGCTCACCCTGCTCGCCGGGTGCTCGAGCGAGAGCTCGGAGCTCGCCGAGCAGGCCCGTGCGGGCGACAACAAGAGCTACATCTCCGGTGACGGCGAGATCGTCCGGTACGCGCCACAGGACCGCCTGGAACCGGTCACCCTGAGCGGTCCCACGATCACCGGCGACCAGTGGTCCCTCGAGGACCAGCGCGGGTCGGTCGTCGTGCTGAACAAGTGGGGCTCATGGTGCCCGCCGTGCGTCGAGGAGACCCCCGAGCTCGTCGCCGCCTGGAACGAGATCCAGGCGATGGACGCGCCGGTCACGATGGTGGGGCTCAACTTCCGCGAGTCGCCCCAGACGGGAGCGGCCTTCGCCGAGCGGTCCGGAATGACCTACCCCTCGCTGGCCGACGAGGACGGCATCCTGCCCCTCGAGCTGCAGGGACGGGCCCAGGCCACACCGACCACCCTGGTCATCGACCGCGAGGGTCGGATCGCGGCCACGGTCGCCGGGCCGCTGAGCCGGGCCACGCTGATCGGGCTGGTCGAGGACGTGCTCGCGGACGGGGACGACGGCGGCGATGGTTGACGTCACCGAGACCGTCGCCGGCGGTCCGCTCCCGCTGGCCCTCGGGTTCGCGGTTCTCGCGGGACTCGTCTCGTTCCTCTCGCCCTGCGTCCTGCCCCTCGTGCCGGGCTACCTCGGTTATGTCACCGGACTCTCGGACGTCTCCTTGAGCCAGCGCCGGCGGCACCGGATGGTGCTCGGTGCCACCTTGTTCGTGCTCGGCTTCTCGGTCGTGTTCATCCTCGCGACCATCTTCGTGACCTCCATCGGTCGCGTCTTCGTCGAGCACCGCGTCCTGCTCTCCCGCATCGGCGGCGTGGTCGTCATCGTCCTCGCCCTCGTGTTCATGGGGATGGGCACCCAGCGCACCGCCCGGATCTCGGTGCGGCCCCGCACCGGCCTCGCCGGGGCCCCCCTCCTCGGGGCGACCTTTGCCCTGGGGTGGGCGCCCTGCACCGGACCGACCCTCATCGCACTGTTCGCGATGCTCTCCAGCCTCGACCCTGACCTGACGCGGGCGACCGGGGTCGCCGCCGCATACTGTCTGGGTCTCGGTCTGCCTTTCGTCCTCATCGCCGCCGGCTACGAACGTTCGGCCAGGTGGTCGGCGCGACTGCGCGGCCATCAGCGTGGGATCCAGCTCGTCGGCGGCGGCTTCCTGCTGCTGGTCGGCGTTCTCCTGGTCACCGGTGTCTGGGAGAGTCTGAACCGCTGGGTGCAGACCAACTGGCTCGCCGGGTTCGAGGTGGCGTTCTGATGCCGCGGATCACCGATGACGACGGGGTCGACCCGGTGACCGCCGGGACCGGCCGGCGCACGACCGACCGGGTCACCCAGCCGACCCTGGACGCCAGGGGTTGGCTGCGCTTCCTATGGCGCCAGCTCACGAGCATGCGAACGGCGCTGTTCCTGCTGCTCATGCTCGCGGTTGCGGCCGTGCCGGGGTCGGTGTTCCCCCAGCGGAACATCGATGCGACCCGCACGGCCGACTGGATAGCCGACCACCCGACCGCGGGGCCGATCCTGGACCGACTCGGCTTCTTCGACGTCTACTCCTCCCCGTGGTTCGCGAGCATCTACCTGCTGCTGTTCATCTCGCTCGTGGGCTGCGTTCTGCCGCGCACGCGGGTGCACTGGGACGCCATGCGACAGCCGCCGCCGCGCACACCGGCGCGGCTGGAGCGGCTCGCCGTGCACACCGTCGTCGAGGCCGAGCGGGGCACCGCGGACGACACGCTCGACCGGCTCGAACGGTCCCTGCGCCGCAGGCGCTACCGGGTCCACCGGCACGAGCCGGGCACGCTGAGCGCCGAAGGCGGCTACCTCAAGGAGACCGGCAACCTGGTCTTCCACCTGGCCCTGATCGGCATCATCGTCGGTGTCGCGGCCGGCCACCTGTGGGGCTGGAAGGGCGATGCGATCGTCCCGGTCGGTCAGACCTTCGCCAAGACCCGCTTCGACACCTTCGCACCCGGCCCGTGGGTGGGCGACGAGGACGTGCCGCCCTTCACGCTGCGGGTCGACGACTTCACCGCCGAGTTCGAGGACGAGGTGACGACGGAGGGCCAGTTCGGGATGCCGCGGGACTTCACCGCCTACGTGACCGCCACCGAGAACGGCGTCTCCCGCGAGACCACCATCAAGGTCAACGGGCCGCTCGAGCTCGACGGCGCATCGGTGTTCCTGCTCGGCAACGGCTACGCCCCCGTCATCACGGTCCGGGATGCCGCCGGTGACGTGCTGTACACCGGCCCGACAACGTTCCTGCCCCAGGACAACAACTACCAGTCGGTGGGTGCGGTCAAGGTCCCCGCCTCGGACCCCGGCCTCGGGTTCGTCGGCTGGTTCCTGCCGACGGCCGTCATCACCGAGGAGGGCGGACCGCAGTCGATCTTCCCCGACGCACTGCAACCGGCCCTCGCGCTCACCGCCTACGAGGGGGAGCTCTTCCCCGACGGCCGTCCGCAGTCGGTCTTCCGTCTGGACACCGAGGAGATGACTCAGCTCACCAACGCGGACGGCACGGACGCGCTCCGAATCTGGCTCGAGCTCGGGGACACGGTGGAGCTGCCGGGTGACCGGGGCTCGATCACCTTCGAGTCGGTCGACCGCTTCGCCGGCATCTCCGTGCGTCACGACCCGGGCCGCTGGCTGACCCTGGCCTCCGCACTGCTCGCGCTGGGCGGCCTGATCCTCACGCTCGTCGTCCCCCGCCGCCGCGTGTTCGCCCGGGTGCGTGAGGATTCCGTCGAGGGTCGTACCGTAGTGACCATGGCTGCGATGGCCAAGGCCGACGACACCGGCCTGGAGTCGCTGCTCGAAGATCTCCGGGAGGATCTCGATCCTGACCCGGACCGTTCCCGGAAGACATGAGTCGATGACCTACCAAGAGCTGGCCACCTTCGCGAACTATGCGCTGTACTCCGCCATGGGGGTGCTCACCCTGGCGATGCTGGCCTATGCCGGCTACCTCGCTGGCCTGATGCCGGCGCGCTCCGAGCGGCGAGAGGCAGCGCGCGAGCGGTCGCTCGTGGGTGCCGCAGCTGGCGGCACAGCAGCCACCGAGATCGGAACCGAGACTGAAACCGGGACCGGGACCGGGATCCGGATCGAGGCCGGCGCCGGGTCCGGGTCGGCTCTGGCCGAGGGCCGGCCGAGTCGGGTCAGCGGGCGCGGTCCGGTCGACGTCGACCGCGACCAGGGGGTTTCGGCCGGGGCCCGCAAGCTCGGCGGGATCGCCATCACCCTGACCTGGCTCAGCACCGGCCTGCTCGGCCTCTCGGTCCTCCTGCGCGGGCTCTCCGTGCAGCGGGCGCCGTTGGGCAACCTCTTCGAGTTCGCCGTCACCGCCTGCCTTGCCGCGCTCATCGCGTTCGCCGTGTGGTCGACCCGGCGAGACCTGCGCTGGCTCGGCCTCTTCGTCGTCACTCCCGTCCTGCTCGTTCTCGGCGTCGCCCTCGTGTCGTGGTACACCGAGGCGGCCGAGCTGATGCCCTCGCTCCAGTCGTACTGGCTCGTCATCCACGTGACGGTCGCGGTGCTGGCATCGGCCGTGTTCTTCATCGGCGCGATGACCGGGATCCTGTACCTCTGGCAGGACTCGGTGGAGCGATCGGGGGCCACCTCGGTGCTCAACCGGTTCCCGCCGTCGCGCACCCTTGAGCGGCTGACCTACGGACTGCACGTCGTAGCCTTCCCGCTGTGGACCTTCACGCTCATCGCGGGCGCGATCTGGGCGCGGCAGGCCTGGGCCTCCTACTGGAACTGGGACCCCAAGGAAGTGTGGACCTTCATCATCTGGGTCGTCTACGCGGCCTACCTGCACGCCCGGGTGACGAGCGGCTGGTCCAAGCAGCGGGCGACCTGGATCGCCCTGGCCGGGTTCGTCTGCATCATCATCAACTACACCGTCGTGAACCTGTTCTTCGTCGGACAGCACTCCTACTCCGGTCTGTGACGGGCGCCCCATGATCCGCTACACCCTGCTCCGTCTGCTCATCTTCGGGGCGTGCCTCTACCTCTTCTGGCTCCTCGGCCTGCGGTCGGAGACCGAGCTGCCCTATCTGGTCATCGCGGCGGCGCTGACCTCGATGGTGATCTCCTTCTTCGCCCTGCGTCCGATGCGAGAGCGGTTCAGCGCTCAGGTCGCCCATCGGATCGAGCAGCGCACCGCGGCCAAATCGGCCCGGCGTCAGGAGGAGGGGGCCGACGAGGACGCCGAGGACGCCGAGGTCGATGACTCGTTCCGCTAGTCCGCCCGCGACAGCGCGACCGGCCTCACACCGGCACCGTCCTGGGCTCCCAGGACGACGTGCGACGATAACCGTATGACCCGAGTCCTTCCCGTTCTCATCGGTCTTGGGCTGGCCATCTACGCGCTCGTCGACTGCATCCAGACCGACCGGAGCCGGGTCCGGGGGATCCCCAAGATGCTGTGGGTCGTCGTGATCGTCCTGGTGGCCTTCGTGGGTCCCATCGCGTGGATCTTCGCGGGCAAGGCCCGGACCCGCCCGGACCGCGGCCGGCGTCGCGGTCCGCTCGGGCCGGATGACGACCCCGACTTCCTGCGCGGGCTCTAGCCCCGACCCGACCCCGCCCTTACCGCACACGTACCGCACACCCGAGGACGACCGACCGTGGCAACTCCCGCCCAATGGATCGACGGTGCGCGCCCGCGCACCCTGCCGGCGGCTGTCGCGCCCGTCGTGGTCGGCACGGCCGCGGCCATGGCGATCGACTCGCACGACCTCGGCCTCGCGCTGCTCGCCCTCGTCGTGTCGGTCTGTCTACAGATCGCCGTCAACTACGCCAACGACTACAGCGACGGGGTCCGCGGGACGGACGCTGACCGGGCCGGCCCGGCGCGCCTGGTCGGCGGGGGACGGGCCAAGGCGGAGAACGTCAAGATCGTCGCCTTCGGCTTCTTCGGCCTCGCTGCCCTCGCGGGTCTGACCCTCGTCGCCCTCTCGGGGGCGTGGATCCTGCTCATCCTCGGTGCGGCGGCGATCGTCGCCGCATGGCGCTACACCGGCGGTGACAACCCCTACGGGTACCGGGGCCTGGGCGAGGTGTACGTGTTCGTCTTCTTCGGGCTCTTCGCCACGCTCGGCACCCTGTGGACGCAGGCCGGGCAACTGACCTGGCCCGGCGTCCTCGGCGCCGTCGGGGTCGGCGCGATCGCCTCGGCCATCCTCGTCGCGAACAACCTGCGGGACATCCCGACCGACACCGAGCACGGCAAGCGCACCCTGGCGGTGCGACTCGGAGACGGCAGGACCCGCAACTTCTACCTCGTCCTGATCGCCGTCTCGGTCGTCTGCGTCGTGGCGGTGGCCGCCACGCACCCGCTGACGCTCCTGGCCCTGCTCGCGCTCGGCCTGCTCGTGGGTCCGGTGCAGGCCCTGCGGTCGGGCGCCACGGGACGGGACCTGATCCCCCTGCTGGCGGCCACGGGGGCCTACGAGCTGCTCTACGCGCTGCTGTTCGGCGCCGGCCTCGTGCTCAGCGACCGGTTGCTCGGCTAGAGACCAGGGCGCGCACCGAGCGCCGATCGGGCTTGCCCGGACCCAACCGGGGGATGCGCTCGACGGTCTCGACCCGCGTGGGCAGCGCCGTGGGCGGCAGCAGCGGGCGCAGCCGGGCGCGCACCTGCTCCAGTGCCGGAGCCGGCGCCGCGGCCACGACGAGCGTGACGGCCTCGCCCCAGAGCGGATCGGGCAGTCCGACGACCACGCACCGGTCCGCCAGCTGCGGGTATGCGGTGCTCACCGCCTCCTCCACGACTGCCGGGGCGACCTTCAGGCCGCCGGTGTTGATGACGTCGTCGCGTCGTCCCAGGACCGTCAGAACGCCGGCGTCGATGCTTCCGAGATCGTCGGTTCGGAACCACCGGCTCCCGTCGGGCTCGGTCCGGAAGGCGGTCGCCGACTGCGCCGGACGGTCGGCGTAGCCGAGGGCGAGGGTCGCCCCGGAGAGCTCGATCACTCCCACTCCGTGCGCGTCGGGGTCGGCGATGCGCATCCTGGTCACCGGCAGCGGGCGACCGTCGTAGACGCAGCCCCCGGCCGTCTCACTCATGCCGTACGTCGCGACGAGGTGGGCTCCGACGTCCTTCGCCTCGGCCCGCAGCGTCGCCGGCACCGCGGCTCCCCCGACCAACACGGTGTCCAGGCCCGCAAGTGCCGACCTGCCCTCCGGGCGGTCGAGCAGCCTGCGCACCTGGGTGGGCACAAGCGCGGCGTACCGCCGTTGTTCGCCCAGCTGGGCGACTGCCGCAGCGAACGACGTCACCGTGAACCGACCCTCGACCGTGACCGGTCGGACCCCGGCGAGGACCGAGCGGACGAGCACCTGGATTCCAGCGATGTGGGTCGTCGGCGTGGCGAGCAACCACCGGCCGGGCCCGCCGAGCACGTCGAGGGTCGCCCGGGCGCTCGCCGTGATGGCACCGGCGGTGAGCCGCGCCACCTTCGGGGTCCCGGTCGATCCCGACGTCGCCACCTCGACGACGACCTCGTCGGCCGACGCCGAGGACAGGATCGCGGCGACCTCGTCGTAGCTCCAGGCGTGCGGCGCTGAACGGGTGCTCGTCGTGTGGGGACTCATGTCGCAACCAGGGCGGTCGTGGCCACGACGACGGTCGCCACTACCTCTCCGATCCCGGCCAGCTTCGGGGAGATGCGGAACGCCGGCACGATGGCCGCCCGCGCGGTGAGTGCCGCGAAGACCGGCGTCAGGGGTGCTGCCGCCGGGATGAGGATGAGGGTCGTGACTCCGTGGAACCCGACGGACAGCCAGTAGTACGGCTCGCTGCCCCGTTCCCGGATGATCGTCTTGACGTACAGGACCGTCCCGACGAAGTAGAGCGCCAGGATGCCGGCGAGCAGCCAGGCTCGTTCCAGGTCGGTGCCAGCGCCGGCGTCGTAGGCGACCACCGTCATCAGGGTCGAGCCGACGGTGGTCGCGACCCCACTCCACAGTGACCGCTCGTCCCGCAGAGCGCTGGCGAGGAGGCCGACGCCCAGAGGCAGGACGAAGAGCGGTGCCCAGCGCAGCAGCGTCGGGTCGGCGAGGAGCGTGAGGAGTCCCGCCGCAGCCGCCGCAGCCGAGTACACCAGCACCGGCGGTCGGTACCGCGCCTTCCGGTGCGACTTCAGCCACAGGCCGGTCGCGAAGAAGGCGAAATACCCGAGGAACCAGAACGCGGTCAGTGGGACGTGGGTCCACGTGGGCCCGGAGGCGAGAAGGCCGACGAGCAGCGGGGTCACGAGCATGGCCCAGGCGCCGTGCTGGCTGGGCACCCAGCCGGGTGAGCGCCGGGACCTCTTCGGGCGGTGCGAGTGGTTGGAGCGGGTGGGTGCGGTGGTTGTCATGGCGTGGTCCCCGCCGATGGTTGTCGTTGTGGTTGCTGTCGTCGTGATGGTCGGGTCGTGATGGTGTGTCGTCGTGCTGAGCGAACGGTCGCGGTCAGTAGTACCAGGGGAAGGGGGACCAGTCGGGGTCGCGCTTCTCGAGGAACTGGTCGCGACCCTCGATGGCCTCGTCCGTCATGTACGCGAGCCGGGTGGCCTCTCCGGCGAACACCTGCTGGCCCATCAGCCCGTCGTCGACGAGGTTGAAGGCGAACTTGAGCATGCGCTGGGCCTGGGGGCTCTTGCCCATGATCTCGCGGGCCACCTGCAGGGCCTCGTGCTCCAGGACCGCGTGGTCGGCGACGATGTTGACCGCGCCCATCCGGTGCATGTCCTCGGCGGTATAGGTGCGCCCGAGGAAGAAGATCTCCCGCGCGTTCTTCTGCCCGACCATTCGGGCGAGGTAGGCCGAGCCGTAGCCGCCGTCGAAGGACCCCACGTCAGCATCTGTCTGCTTGAAGCGGGCGTGCTCACGGCTGGCGACGGTCAGGTCGCAGACGACGTGCAGCGAGTGCCCGCCCCCGGCGGCCCAGCCACCCACGACGGCGACGACGACCTTGGGCATGGTGCGGATGAGCCGCTGCACCTCGAGGATGTGCAGTCGGCCGCCCTCGGCCTTGACGCGCCGGTCGTCGACGCCGCCGGCCGTCTCGTCCCCCGTGGGGTCGCTCGCGTACTGGTAGCCGGAGCGTCCGCGGATCCGCTGGTCCCCGCCCGTGCAGAAGGCCCACTTGCCGGCTGCGCCGTTGCCGTCCGGGCCGGGGCCGTTGCCGGTGAGCAGGACGGCGCCGACGTCCGGGGTTCGACGAGCGTGGTCGAGGACCTGGTACAACTCGTCGACGGTGTGCGGCCGGAAGGCGTTGAGGACGTGGGGACGGTCGAAGGCGATCCGGACGCAGCCGAGGTCACGCGCCCGGTGGTAGGTCATGTCGGTGAGGTCCTCGAAGCCAGGGACCTGGTCCCACGCGTCCGGGTCGAAGGTGTCGCTGACGTTCTCCAGTGCACTCACATCGGCCAGGGTAGTTGGCTCCCGTCGATGCTCCGACCGTGCACCGACCCATCGGTGTCCCGCCCAGCGACACCTCGGCATAGTCTCGGACCACCATGACCTCGTCCCCCGTGCCGCGTCCGCCCGAGACGCCTTCCGTCGCCGACCTGGTCGACGCCATGCACGTCGTCTCCGTGCCCATGCGGGTGCGCTTCCGCGGAGTGACCCACCGCGAGGTCGCCCTGCTCCGAGGGCCTGCCGGCTGGGGCGAGTTCGGGCCGTTCCTGGAGTATGCGCCGGCCGAGTCAGCGCGTTGGCTCGCCGCAGCCGTCGAGGCGGCCTGGGAGGGCCCTCCGCCGTCGCTGCGGGACCACGTGCCCGTCAATGCGACCGTTCCGGCCGTTCCCCCGGAGCGGGTCGCGGCGGTGCTGGCCCGCTTTCCCGGAGCCACGACGGTCAAGGTCAAGGTCGCCGAGGCCGGCGAGGGACCGGCCGACGACCTCGACCGGGTGGCGGCCGTGCGCGACCATCTCGGAGGCGATGGCCTGATCCGCGTCGACGCCAACGGGGGATGGGACGTGGAGCAGGCCAGGGAGGCGCTGCGCCGGTTGTCGGCCTACGGGCTGGAGTACGCCGAGCAGCCCTGCGAGTCGGTCGAGGAGCTGGCCGAGCTGCGTCGGGCGCTCGCTCGTGACGGCATCGACGTGCCGGTCGCCGCCGACGAGTCGATCCGGCGCGCCGAGGACCCGTTGCGGGTGCGCGACCTCGAGGCCGCGGACGTGGTCGTCGTCAAGGTCGCACCCCTCGGCGGGGCCCGCGCGGCGCTGCGGGTCGTGGCCGACTGCGGCCTGCCGGCGGTCGTCTCCTCCGCGTTGGAGACCAGCGTCGGCATCGCGGCGGGTGTCGCGCTGGCCGCCGCCCTGCCGGATCTCCCGTATGCCTGCGGGCTGGGCACGGTGGCCCTTCTCGAGAGCGACGTGACCGTCCATCCCATGCTCCCGCGTGACGGGCGGCTGCCGGTCCGCCGGAGCACGCCGGACCAGGGGCTGCTGGAGCGCTTCGCCGTCCCACCGGACCGTCGCCGCTGGTGGGCCGACCGGCTCGCGGCGAGCGCCGCATACCTCTATGCGGATGTCCCCTGATGCCCGTGCTCTGACCGGGCGCCGGTCACGACTGCTCGAGCGGCAGACCCAGCAGGGCGTTCTCGACGACCTCGGCGAGGGCGGGGTGGATCCAGTACTGACCGCGGGCCACGTCGAGGGCGCGCTGGCCGAACGTCGCGGCCTGGATGAGCGGCTGGATGAGGGTGGAGGAGTGCGGGCCGATGCAGTGCGCGGCCAGGATGCGCCCGTCGGGTGCGGAGTGCACCGTGAGCAGGCCGTGCGGCTCCTCGAGCGCCCAGCCCTGCGCGACGTCGCTGAAGCGCTGGGTGTAGCTGACGAAGTCCGTCCCGGCCGCCTCCAGCTGGGCCCGGGTCGGGCCGAACGCCGCGATCTGCGGGTGGCCGAACACACCGTGCGGGATAACGCGGTCGTCGAGCCGGCGCGGTTCCTGGGCAGTCCGGCCGAAGTCGACCGCGAGGTTGTGGGCGACGATCCGGGCGTGGTGGTTGGCGACGTGCTTGAGCTGCTCCTCGCTGCAGATGTCGCCGAGCGCCCACACCTCGGGAACCGAGGTGCGCAGGCGCTCGTCGACGACGAGCAGGCCGGACGCGTCCGTCTGGAGGCCGCCCGCCTCGGCGTCGATGCGGTCGGAGTTCGGGTCCCGGCCGACGGCGAGCAGAACCGTGTCCGCGCGCACCTGGGACGGTCCGTCCGGACCGCCCAGTGAGATGGTCCACTCCGACCCGTCGTACTCCGCGCCGGTGACGACCGTGCCGAGGCGCAGGTCGAGCCGCTCGGCCGTGACGGTGGTGTAGGTGTGCGCGACCTCGGCCTCCTCCCTCGTCAGCAGGGTCGCGGACCGCTGCACCTGGGTCACCTCGACGCCGAAGGCGGAGAACACGTAGGCGAACTCGCAGGCGACGAAGCCGCCGCCGATCACGACCATGCGGCGCGGCAGGCGGTCCATCCGCATCACCGTGTCGGACGTGTGCACCCCGCGCGCCGGGTCGGCGCCGGTCAGGCCCGCGATGGGCAGGCCGCGGGGACGGCTGCCCGCGGCGACCACGATGCGGTCGGCCGTCAGCTCCTCCCCGGTGGACAGCAGCAGTCGGCGCTCGCCGACGAAGCGGGCCTCGGCCTTGTAGACCGTGACATCGTCCTGACCGAGGCGGTACTCCTCGCCGCCGTCCGAGATCGGGTCGATCCTGGCGAAGACCCGGTCGCGGATGGCAGCCCAGTCGGCGGTGGCGCCCGTGACGGTGACCCCGATCCGGGCGGCCTCCTCGGCCTCGACGACCCGGTCAGCGGGCAGGACGAACATCTTGGTCGGGATGCACCCGACGTTCAGGCACGTGCCGCCGAAGCGGCCGGCCTCGACGATGGCGATGTCGAGCCCCTCGAGCTCCTCGGTGACGAGGGTGTTCCCGGATCCGGTCCCGATGATGACGAGCTCGTGGTGCGGCATGGGCACGAGCGTACGAGTTGTCCCACGGGGTGACCCATTCCGGGAGTGTCATCCCCAGCCCGCATGGATGGGGATGGGCGGGGACGGGTCGGCCTGGCCTGATGGGGGGATGACGGCGACTGCTGGTGTGGGTTCGGGTTCGGGCGTCCCCTGGGGAGGGGGACCGCAGTCGGTGGCCGTGCGCGCCGCGTTGGACGAGCTCGCGGGCGCGCGCGAACGCATCGACCGGGTGCACGCGGACGTCGAGGAGGTCGTCGCGACGCTCGTGGCGGCGAGCGCGATCCCGTGGTCCGGACCTGCTGCAGGCGCATGGCGAGCCCGGGTCGGCGCCGCCCGGAGGTCTGCAGGGGTGGGGCTGAGCGATCTCACCGAGCTGCGCGCCCTGCTGGAGCGGCTCGAGACCGGACTGGGGTCATGACCGGGTCCGCGCACGGATGGGCGTCGACCGTGGGCGGGGCCGGACCGAGCCGTGACGACGGGTCCGGGGCTCTCATGGTCACAGGCGGGCGCGGAGGGTTCGTCGTCGCCCTGGAGGACCTCGGGCGGGTCGTCAACCTGCTCGTGCGCTGCGCCGAGACGGTCTCGGGTGCCGCGTTCGCCGTGCGCCGGCTCGAGCTGTCATCCTGGTCGGCCCTGCTCAGCGCGGTGGATACGGCGGTCCTGCTCGGCCGGATCGAGTGGTGCCGGGCCGGTGCCGTCGGGACGCTGCGGGACCTGGCCGGCGAGCTGGACTCCCTGGTGCGCCGGACCACCCTGGTGGTCGCCGGATACCGCCTGGCCGAGCAGGAGGCGGCTGCGCTCGTCGCTCTGGCGCGAAGTGCGACCGTGGCCGTCACGCTCGGTGCTCAGGTCGCCGGCAACCGCGTCGGGCTGCTGCTCGACGGTGCGGCCGAGGCGGTCGAGCCGGTGCCGGTCCCGGTCGACTCGCGGGTGGTCGTCCACGATCTGGCCTCGGTGCTCACCTCACAGTCGCTGCTGTCGGGTATCCCGGTGGTGCGCGTCATCGAGGTCGCGCAGAGCGACGGCTCCGGGGCGTGGATCGTGCAGATCCCGGGCACGCAGGAATGGAGCCCTCGAGCCGGGCCGCTCCTGCACGACCTGACCTCCGACGTCCGGGTCATGTCGCTGCAGCGGTCCGCTCTGGGCGATGCGGCGCTGGCCGCGCTCGCGCACGCCCAGGCCGGCAGCGGCCGTCCGGACGTGCGCGCCGAGCCGGTGATGCTGACCGGTCACAGTCTGGGCGGCATGGTCGCCATGGCCATCGCGGCGGACGACCGTCTCCGCGCGGAGGTCAACCTCACGCACGTCGTCACCGCGGGCTCACCGGTGGGACACGTGCCGGTGCCACCCGAGGTCCAGGTGCTCGCTCTCGAACACACCGGCGACGTGGTGCCGCTCGCAGACCTGACGCCGAACCCCGACCTGCCCCACTGGACCACGGTGCGGCGCGACGTGCCCGACGCGCGGATGATCCTGCCCGGGTCCGGTCCGCTGGAGCACTCGGCGCTCACCTACCGGGAGACGGCCCGGCTCGCCGCCCGCGCGGCCGCGAACGGGGCGCACCCCTCGCTCGTGCACTGGGTTGCGAGTGCCTCGCCGTTCCTGGTCGGGGAGTCGGCCGGCGCCGGTCGCACGCGCGAGGGCCCCCGGCCGCAGCGCGTCCGGGACTACCGAGTGGGACGGCGGCCCGAGGGGGCGGGGTGACACAATCGCGACGTGTTCCCGTCGACGAGCCTCGCCCGCGCCGTCGTCGACGGACTGCTGCTGGCCGGCGTCCGGCACGTGGTTCTCTCTCCCGGGTCGCGCTCGGCGCCGCTGGCCTACGAGCTCCAGGAGGCCGACCGCGCCGGGGTCCTCACGCTGCACGTGCGCGTGGACGAGCGCGCCGCCGGCTTCCTCGCCCTCGGCCTCGCCAAGCTCTCGCGCGTGCCGGCCGCCGTCCTGACCACGTCGGGCACGGCTGTCGCCAACCTCCACCCCGCCGTCCTCGAGGCCCACCACGGGCTGGTGCCGCTCGTCGTCCTGAGCGCCGACCGGCCCCCGGAGCTGCGTGGCGTCGGTGCGAACCAGACCACGACGCAGCCGGGCATCTTCGGTCCCGCCGTGCGGGCCGAGGTCGAGCTCGACCCCGACGACGGGGCTGCTGCGGCCTGGACCGCCACGGTGCAGGAGCTGGTGGCCCGGGCAGCCGGTGCTGCGACGACCGCCGACTCCGTGGCGGCGCCGCCGGGACCGGTGCACCTCGACCTGACCTTCCGCGAGCCCCTCGTCCCCGATCTCGCGGGGACCGAGGGGCGGACCTGGCCGGGGTCGCGGGCACGCGCGAATTCGCAGCAGCAGGCGGCTCCGAGGGCCCGGACAACGGCCTCGCCCCTCCGTCTCCCCGACCGCACGATCGTGGTCATCGGCGACCTGCCCGTGCCGGACCAGGCCCGTCGCGTGGCCCGGTGGGCGGCGGACCAGGGTCTGCCGGTCGTCGCCGAGCCGTTCGGTGAGCAGCCGCTCGGCGCGACCGTCGTGCCACATGGGCCGTTGGTGCTCGGCACCACGTGGTTCAGCGCGCAGCGGCCCGAGCACGTCGTCGTCGCGGGCCGGGTCACCCTCTCCCGTCCCGTCCGTCGGGTGCTGACGTCGGAGCCGGCCCGGGTCACCTACCTCAGGGCGGGGCCGCGGTGGCTCGGCCCCTCCTTCGACGTGGGGCGCACCGTCGACCTCGACGCCGTGCTCGCAGCGCCCGCGCTCGCGCCGGGCGAGGGCCGTCGCGACTGGCTGCGAGGGTGGCGGGAGGCCGCCGTCGCGGTGGCGTCGGCCGTCGAGGCGGAGTGCGCCTGGGGGAGCGGTCCGGCGTTGGCCCGTGTCCTCGCGCGCGCCCTGCCCAGAGGCTCGCGCCTGGTGGTCGGCTCGTCCAATGCGGTCCGCGATCTCGAGCTCGGCGTCGACTGGGCCGCGCTTTCGGGGTCCGCGGGCACTGCGGAGGCGGTGCGGACCGCGGGACCCGGGGCCGGCAGCGTCCGCGTCCTCGCGAACCGCGGACTGGCCGGTATCGACGGTGTCGTGTCGACGGCCGCCGGGGTCGCGCTGGCAGGGGGAGGAGCGACCTATGCCCTCGTGGGAGACCTCACCTTTCTGCACGACGTCGGCGCCCTTCTCATCGGTCCACTCGAACGGCGGCCCGACCTCACCATCGTGGTCGCCAACGACGACGGCGGAGGCATCTTCGCCACGCTCGAGCCCGGCGAGCCGGAGCGCGCGGGCGACTTCGAACGGATCTTCGGCACGCCGACCGCAGCCCGCATCGAGGACCTGGCCCGCGCATACTCCATCGGGTATGCGCGGGCCACCTCGGCAGTGGAGCTCGCCGCTGAGGTGGCGAAGGTCCCGGTGGGCCTGCGGGTGGTCGAGGTCACCGTCGACCGTGGCGGTCACCGAGCTGTGCGCGAGGCCCTGCGGGCCGCCGCCGACCGTGCCACGGCGCCGCTGCACCCAGACGTCAGGTCAGGAGCGCCGGCCCCGGGACGACCCGACCGCGACTACCCCGAACGCGGGATGCGGGTCTGAGCGGACCCGACTGTGTTCGATGGGCGCGTGTCGGTGCTCGATGGCCGCACGGCGGTGTTCGATGAACTCGCGCGGCGGTGCTCGATGAACTCGCGCGGCGGTGCCTGATGGTCAGTGGTGCAGCGGCGAAGCCGTCAGCGCGTCCCGCATCGGGATGAACTTCGCGTCCGACTCGGCCACCTCGGCCTCAGGGTCGGAGCCGGCGACGATCCCGCACCCGGCGTAGATACGCATCCGGCGCTGGTCGTCGGGGAGCAACGATCCGCACCGCAGCGCGATGGCCCACTCCCCGTCGCCACCGGCATCCATCCAGCCGACCGGGCCGGCGTACCGACCGCGGTCCATCCCCTCGATGTCCGTGATGACGGCGTCCGCCTGGGCAGTGGGCGTTCCGCAGACCGCGGCGGAGGGATGGAGCGAGGCCGCGAGGGTCAGCGACGTGGTCCGGTCCCCGAGCACCCCGGCGACGTCGGTCGCGAGGTGCATCACGTTGGTGAGGTGCAGGACGAACGGCGACTCCGGGACGTTCATCGAGAAGCAGTGCGGTCGCAGTGCGTCGGCGACGGACCGGACGGCGTACTCGTGCTCCTCGAGGTCCTTCGAGGAGCGGGCCAGCGAGGCGGCCAGGGCGAGGTCGTGCTCGTCGTCGCCGGTGCGACGGATCGTCCCGGCCAGAACCCGGGAGTGCACCAGTCCCTTGTCTAGGCGCACGAGCAGCTCGGGGG
>JBAUUB010000392.1:0-2256 GCA_049582485.1 Dermatophilaceae bacterium | reverse complement strand
GGACGTCGTCGTCACCATCACCCGCGGGGGCTATGCCAAGCGGACCCGGCTCGACGCATACCGCTCCCAGAAGCGCGGCGGCAAGGGCGTGCGGGGCGCGGCGCTGCGAGGTGAGGACGTCGTCGAGCACCTGTTCACGACGACCTCGCACCACTGGCTGCTGTTCTTCACCAACCTCGGGCGGGTCTATCGGGCCAAGGCCTACGATCTGCCGGACAGTGGCCGCGACGCCAAGGGTCACCACGTCGCGAACGTCCTGGCGTTCCAGCCGGGCGAGCGGATCGCGCAGGTGTTCCCGCTGCGGTCCTATGACCAGGCGCCGTATCTCGTGCTCGCGACGAAGAAGGGGCTGGTCAAGAAGACCCGGCTCACCGAGTACGACTCGCCCCGCTCGGGTGGCCTGATCGCGGTCAACCTGCGTGACGGCGACGAGCTCGTCAGCGCCGGACTGGCGTCCAACGAGGACGACCTGATGCTCGTCTCGCGGCGGGCGCAGTCGGTGCGCTTCCACGCCAACGACTCGATCCTGCGGCCGATGGGCCGGGCGACGAGCGGCGTGACGGGCATGAAGTTCCGCCCCGGCGACTCGCTGCTGTCGATGTCGGTCATCGAGGCCGGCACCGACCCGGACCTGTTCGTCGTGTTCGAGAACGGTGTGGCCAAGCGCACCGCCGCCTCGCAGTGGACGCCCAAGGGTCGCGGCATCTATGGCGTGACCGCCGCGAACTCCGGCAAGGGCGGCCAGCTCGTCGGTGCGCTGACGGTCGAGCCGGGTGACGAGGTCATGGTCGTCATGGAGCGCGGCAACATCGTGCGCTCGCGAGTCGACGAAGTCAGCCGGACCGGGCGGAACACGATGGGTGTCTCGTTCGCGCTGCCGAACAAGGGTGACGCGATCGTCGCCGTGGCCCGCAACCCGGAGCGTGCCGTGGAGGCCGAGGCCGAGGCTGCAGCCGAGGAGGACGCTGGTGTCGGCGGCGATGGTGCCGCGGAGGGTCCGGAAGGTGGCGTCGCGATGGCCGAGGCTCAGGACAATGGCGTAACGTCGCCTGAAGCGAGCGCCGACCAGCAGGCCGGCGACGCTGGCGAGACCGAGCCCGACGGGGCGGAGACCGAGCAAGGAGACCACGCGTGAGCACCACTGACGGCACTTCAGGCCGCCCGGGGTCAGGCTCCCCCTCCTCCGGCGGGTCGGGCTCCGGGTCCGGCGGCTCGAGCACCGACACCCGGCCGATCAGCGCTGTGCGCACCGAGGAGGGCCAGAAGACGGCCCGCGCGGTGCCTGCTCCCGGCCAGGGCCAGGCGCAGGGTGGTCAGGGGCAAGGGGGCGGTGGCCAGGTCCAGCAGTCCACGTCGCAGCAGCCCCAGAAGACGGCTCAGAAGTCGGCTGCCCCTCGTCCGGCTGGCCGAGGGCCTGCTCCCACGGGTCGCCGCGTGCGCCTGACGGTGTCGCGGATCGACCCGTGGAGCGCGATGAAGATGTCGTTCCTGCTGTCGGTCGCGCTCGGCATCGCCATGGTGGTCATGGTGTTCGTGCTGTGGAGCGTGCTCGCGGGCATGGGCATCTTCGACCGCGTCAACGACATCGCGGAACAGGTGTTCGGCGCTGACGGTTCCGACCCGTTCGACATCATGGACTACATCGGCCTCGGCCGGGTCGTCTCGCTGTCGATCGTCATCGGGGTCATCGACGTCATCCTCATCACCGCGATCGCCACGCTCGGCGCGTTCCTCTACAACGTGTCGGCTGCCCTGGTCGGCGGCATCCAGCTGACGCTGACCGACGACTGATCGCGAGGTCTTCCTGCGCGTCGAGGCGCTCTCGCCGAGCCAGGCGTTATAGCGCCTCCCGCTGCAGGAGCACCTCTCCCCAGCGACACCGCCTCCCCTTGTCACCGGTTTGGTCGGGTGCGAGACCATGGGGTAATCTCGCGTGTCGCGTCAGTTGGCTGGCGCGAGCACAAGCGGGCCTATAGCTCAGACGGTTAGAGCGCTTCCCTGATAAGGAAGAGGTCACAGGTTCAAGTCCTGTTAGGCCCACTGTCCCCCACGGGACGACCCCCGGGGCCTTGGCGCAATTGGTAGCGCACCTGCTTTGCAAGCAGGGGGTTACGGGTTCGAGTCCCGTAGGCTCCACCACACAAAACCGCAGGTCAGACCCGGTTTTCGACTCGTGATCCGCTCGTCTCGAGACCACCGTTTTGGACGCTGTGGGGGAAGTGTGGGGGAAAGAGTGGTCGTCGGCCAGGCCTGACC
>JBAUUB010000391.1:0-6196 GCA_049582485.1 Dermatophilaceae bacterium | reverse complement strand
TGCGTCGAAGGCAGGGATCTCGGCGGCGGAGGCGTCGAAGACCCCGGTCGCGTAGGTGCCGGTGCGGGCGAGCTCGAGCGACGGGCTGCTCGGGCCGGCGACCGCGGCCGTCCCGCCGAGCAGCGTCGACGCGCAGAAGGCGGCGACAGCGACGGCGCCGGGCAGGCTCAGGCGGAGCGTGCGGCGGGATGGGGAGGGGAGTGGCATGGGGGCTCCTGAGACAGACGAACCGGCCCCGGGGCGGGCCGACGGCGCCTACTCTCGTCGGGGCGCCTGCCCCGTCGGGCGACGCCGAGGTGAACACCGGACGAGCGGTGGGCGACGATCCGGTGTCGCCGACCGTTCCGCCGGAGCCGGTGCGTTGTTCCCTCGGTCGGCTCGAAATCTCGCGCCGAACGGGGAGGAACGCACCAAACGCGGGGAGGGGCAGGGGGGTACCGTTGAGCGATCGAAAGCGAGGAGCCAGGATGACGACGTCGCCGACCAGGTCTGGACAGGTCAGCACCCCAGCGGCGGACCTGGTGCTCAACGGAAGCCGGGTGCCCCTGGACGGCGTCGCGCCGCATACGAGTCTCCTGGAATGGGTGCGCGAACGCGGCCTGACCGGCACCAAGGAAGGCTGCGCCGAGGGGGAGTGCGGCGCGTGCGCCGTGCTCGTCGCGCGACCGACGCGCGAAGGCAGCCCCGAGCCGACCGAGTGGGTCGCGATCAACTCGTGTCTGGTCCCCGTCGCGGCGCTCGACGGCCAGGAGGTCGTCACCGTTGAGGGGCTCGGCTCACCGGAGGACCTGCACCCCGTCCAACGCGAGATGGCCGAGCGGGGTGGATCCCAGTGCGGGTACTGCACACCGGGGTTCGTGTGCTCGATGGCGGCCGAGTACTACCGTGCCGACCGGGCCCCGCTCGCCGCGGCGACCGACAGCTCCGCGGAACAGGCCGACCACGACTGCGGCCCGAACGGCTTCGACCTGCACGCGCTGTCGGGCAACCTCTGTCGCTGCACCGGCTACCGCCCCATCCGCGACGCGGCCTTCGCCCTCGGCGCACCCGACACCCACGACCCGCTCGTCGCCCGACGCTCCTTCCCGCCGCCCGATGTTCCCCGCACCCGAATCCGTTCCGGCGGTGAGGAGTTCGTCCGGCCGGCCGACCTGACGGACGCCCTCGACCTGCTCGCCGGCCACCCCGAGGCCCTCGTCCTCGCCGGTTCGACCGATCTCGGCGTCGCGATCAACCTCCAGGGCCTGCGGCCGCCGTTCGTCATGGCGGTCGACCGCCTCCCGGAGCTGCGCGAGCTGCACGTCGGAGCCGACGAGATCCGCATCGGCGCCGCCCTCACCCTGAGCGAGGTCGAGCGCGGGCTGGCCGGCCGCATCCCGCTGCTCGACGAGCTGTTCCCCCAGTTCGCCTCGCCGCTGATCCGCAACGCCGCGACGCTCGGCAGCAACCTCGCCACCGCCTCCCCTATCGGCGACGCGGCGCCGGTGCTGCTCGCGCTCGAGGCCTCGCTCGTGCTCGCCGGACCGTCCGGTGACCGGGTCGTGCCGCTGGACGGGTTCTTCACGGGCTACCGCGAGACCGTGCGTGCCGCGGACGAGCTGATCCGCGAGATCCGCGTTCCGCTGCCGCTGGCGGGCACGACCGCGTTCCACAAGGTCGCCAAGCGCCGGTTCGACGACATCTCGAGCGTGGCCGTCGGCTTCGCGCTCGACATCGCGGACGGCACGGTGCGCAGCGCCCGCATCGGGGTCGGCGGCATCGCGGCCACCCCGGTCCGCGCCCGGGCCACCGAGGCCGCCCTGGAGGGTATGCGCTGGTCGCCCGAGCCGGTCGCCCGCGCCGCCGCGGTGCTCGCCACCGAGGGAACGCCCATCTCCGACATGCGCGCGAGCGACCGCTACCGCCGGGCGATGCTCGAGCAGTCGCTGCTGGCGCTGTTCGCCCGGGACTCCGGTGCCGAACCGGCCGCCCGGCCCGGCTCTGCGCAGGAGGCGACCGGATGAGCCACCTGTCTGCCCGCCCGGAGAACCCTGTCGTCGGCGAGGCCCTGCCGCACGAGTCCGCGACCCTGCACGTCACCGGTCGGGCGCTCTACACCGACGACCTGCACCCGCGCACCAAGGACGTCCTGCATGCCTGGCCCGTTCAGTCTCCCCACGCCCACGCCCGCGTGACCCGGCTCGAGGTGTGCGCCGCATACGAGATCCCAGGCGTGGTGCGGGTGCTCACGGCAAACGACGTGCCCGGCACCAATGACTCGGGCACCAAGAACGACGAGCCGTTGTTCCCCGACGAGGTCTGCTTCATGGGGCAGGCGGTGTGCTGGGTCCTCGGCGAGACGCTCGAGGCGGCCCGGCTCGGCGCCGCCGAGGTGCGGGTCGACTACGAGCCGCTGCGCTCGATCGTCACGATCGGCGACGCGATCGCGGCGGACAGCTACCAGGGCGCCACCCGGACCGTGCGCCGCGGCAACCCGATGGACGCCCTCGGGCGCGCCGCGCATACGTTCACGGGCGAGATCACCTTCGCGGGGCAGGAGCACTTCTACCTCGAGACCCACGCCAGCCTGGCCACCGTCGGCGACGACGGCCGGGTCTTCGTCCAGAGCAGCACCCAGCACCCGACCGAGACCCAGGAGATCGTCGCGCACGTCCTCGGGCTCGGCTCGCACGAGGTGACGGTCCAGTGCCTGCGGATGGGCGGCGGGTTCGGCGGCAAGGAGGAGCAGCCGCACGGGTTCGCGGCGGTCGCGGCCCTCGGCGCGACGCTGACCGGCCGTCCGGTCCGGGTGCGGCTGAACCGGACCCAGGACCTGACGATGACCGGCAAGCGGCACGGGTTCCACGCGGCGTGGCGGGTCGGCTTCGACGACGACGGGTGCCTCGTCGCTCTCCAGGCGACCCTGACCTCGGACGGCGGCTGGAGCCTCGACCTGTCCGAGCCGGTGCTCGCCCGCGCCCTGTGCCACGTCGACAACGCGTACTGGATCCCGGACGTCGAGATCGTCGGACGGGTGGCGCGCACACACAAGACCTCGCAGACCGCCTTCCGCGGATTCGGTGGGCCGCAGGGGATGCTCGTCACCGAGGACATCATCGGCCGATGCGCTCCGCTCCTCGGCATCGAGCCGCACGAGCTGCGCCGGCGCAACTTCTACACCGAAGGGCAGACCACGCCCTACGGCCAGATCGTCCACCAGAGCGAGCGGCTCGTGCGGGCCTGGGACCAGGTGACCGACACGGCAGAGCTGGACCGGCGACGGACCGAGCTCGCCCGGTTCAACGCGGCGCACGAGCACGTCAAGCGCGGGCTGGCGATCACGCCGGTGAAGTTCGGCATCTCCTTCAACTTCACGGCGATGAACCAGGGCGGCGCGCTGGTGCACGTCTATCGCGACGGCACCGTGCTGATCAACCACGGCGGCACCGAGATGGGCCAGGGCCTGCACACCAAGATGCTCCAGGTGGCGGCGACCACGCTCGGGGTGCCCCTGTCGTCGGTCCGCCTCGCCCCGACCCGCACCGACAAGGTGCCCAACACCTCGGCGACCGCTGCGTCGGCCGGCGCCGACCTCAACGGCGGCGCGATCAAGGACGCCTGCGAGCAGATCCTGGCTCGCTTGCGGCCGGTCGCGGCCGAGCGGATGGAGGTGCCGGTCGAGGACGTGCGCTTCGTGGGGGGCGAGGCGCGGGCCGGTGAGCGCTCGATGCCGTGGGCCGAGCTCGTCCACACCGCCTACCTCTCGCGGGTCCAGCTCTTCGCCGCGGGCTACTACCGCACCGAAGGGATCCACTGGGACCCGGAGGTCATGCACGGCACGCCGTTCAAGTACTTCGCCTACGGCGTCGCGGCGGCCGAGGTGGAGGTCGACGGCTTCACCGGCGCCTACCGCACCCGCCGCGTCGACATCGTCCACGATGTCGGCGACAGCCTTTCGCCCCTGGTCGACATCGGCCAGATCGAGGGCGGGTTCGTCCAGGGCGCAGGCTGGCTCACGCTCGAGGACCTGCGCTGGGACGAGTCCGGTGACGACGAGCGCCGCGGGCGGCTACTCACCCAGAGTGCGAGCACGTACAAGCTGCCGAGCCTGTCCGAGATGCCCGAGCAGCTCAACGTCGCGCTGCTCGAGCGGGCGCACGAGGCGGGAGTCGTCTACGGGTCGAAGGCCGTCGGGGAGCCGCCGCTCATGCTCGCGTTCTCGGTCCGCGAGGCGCTGCGCCAGGCGTGCGCGGCCTTCGGGCCGGCCGGGCACAGCGTCGTGCTGGACTCACCCGCCACGCCCGAGGCGGTGTTCTGGGCCCTCGACGAGGCGCGCCGCGCCTGCCGCTCATCGGTCGACGACTCGGCTGAGCCGGCCCGCCCGGTGCCGGTCACCCAGGTCTGAAGTCCGGAGGTCGAGGAGGTATGCGCTGGCTGGCCGCCGTCGAACACCTGCGCTCCCGTGGGGAGTCCGGGGTGCTCGTCACCGTCACCGCGGTGCGCGGGCACGCTCCGCGCGACGCGGGCGCCAAGATGGTGGTCTCGGCGACGGCGACGTGGGACTCGATCGGCGGCGGAGCGCTCGAGGCCGTCGCGATCGAGGCCGCCCGCGAGATGATCTCGGGCGAGGTGACGGTGCCGGAGTCGTTCACGTCGACGCTCTCGGACAAGGTCGTGCCGACCCACGGGGTGCAGTGCTGTGGCGGTGAGGTCACCGTGCTGCTGGAGCCACTCCCGGTCCGGCCGGCGGTCGCGGTGTTCGGCATGGGCCACGTCGGGCACGAACTCGCGCGCATCCTCGCCCGGCATGACATCGACCTGCACCTCGTCGACACGCGGGCGGAACGGTTCGACACCGAGCGGATGGCGCCGCTGCGCGACGCCGATGCGAGGGTCCACGTCCACTCGGTTCCGCTGCTGCCCGAGCAGGTGCTCGTGACCCTGCCGCCCGGGACGCACGTGCTCGTCATGACCCACGACCACGCCGAGGACCACGCCATCGTCGACGCCGCGCTGCGGATGACCGAGCCGCGGCTCGGGATGGTCGGACTGATCGGGTCGAGTGCGAAGTGGGCGCGGATGCGTCAGCGCCTGCTCGCCGACGGCCTGGCGGAGTCCGACGTCGCTCGGGTCGTCACCCCGATCGGGCTGCCCGGTGTCGGCGGCAAGGACCCGGCCGTCATCGCGGTGAGCGTCGCCGCCGACCTCGTGCAGCGCATACACGCCGCGGTGGGTCCGGCGCCTGCCGCACGCCACACCGGCGAATAGCCGCACAGGCGGCCGCCGCCCTCGGGGCGTACGGCTATGCTCCGAGGCAGCGCAGGGCAGACAACCCGACAGTCCCGGAACGGAGTCGGATCGGTGAGCGAGGCAGGCACTCCCCCCAAGGATCGGCACGGCCCGGACTGGCGGGAGCTCACCGCGGTCATCCTGCTGTCGTTGACGGCGATCCTCACCGCCTGGAGCGGCTTCCAGTCGAGCAAGTGGGGTGGGGCGATGTCGATCTCGTTCTCCCAGGCGTCCTCGGCTCGGATCGAGGCCGCACGGCTAGAGGGGGCGGCGAACCGCAAGGCCTCGATCCAGGTCTCGCTGTTCACCCAGTGGTTGCAGGCCTACCAGAGCGAGGACGAGACCCTGACGACGTTCCTGCAGGACCGTTTCCCCGAGCCGTTGGCCTCGACCTTCCCGCTCTGGTTGGAGGAGCGGCCGCTGCTCAATCCAGACGCTCCGAAGACGCCCTTCGAGATGCCGGCCTATGTCATCCCCGAGTCGGTCGCCGCGGCCGAGGCCGACGACCGCGCCGATGCCAAGTTCGCCGAGGCCCTGGTGAACAACCAGCGGTCCGACAACTACACGGTGCTGACGGTGGCCTTCGCGACGGTCCTGTTCTTCGGTGCGCTCGCCGGACGGATGCGCAGCGACCGGGCGCAGTGGACCTTCCTCATCCTGGGTCTGGTGGGGTTCACCGCCGCTGCAGTGCTGCTCGTGACCTTCCCGAAGCTGGTCTGAGGCGGTGCTCCTGGTCGTCGGACTCCTCGTGGTGAACTTCGCCATCGTCCTCGTGGTCGGCTACCTCACGGCAGTCGGGCGGTCGCAGGCCGACCGCTGGCCGATCGGGCTCGCCGGTGAGATCGGCAGGAGGACCACGCCATGACCGGCGCGGTCGTCGTCTTCGCCGCTCTCGTCCTCGGCTTCGCCGCCGTGACCCGCGGGCTCG
>JBAUUB010000390.1:0-11762 GCA_049582485.1 Dermatophilaceae bacterium | reverse complement strand
GCTCACCGGTGCCCCACGAGGCTAACCCGACTCTGTGAAAGGTGCGCACCGCATACCGATCGCCTGTGGATAACTCGGTCTCTCGACCCCTGCACGGTGGTGCCACGAGAGACGGCCGGGCCCCGCTCGGCACCACGAAGCGGAGCAATTCAGGGCCTCCGCGCGGACAACCACCTCCAGGATGTGCGAGCCTGAAGTGCATGAATGTGCCACGAGGAATCGTCAAGATCGACGGGATCGCTCTCGCGGACCTGCCGCGGATCGGTCTGTTCGCCACCGACACCACCGCACTTGGCGCCCGAGCAGGCGTGGGCGACGAGCCGGCCGCGCGGGAGACGGGCGACGGGGTGCTGATCATCCACGGTCACTCCGACCTCACCGAGATGGACGAGTCGTTCGCCCGCACCTACGGCACCAGGGTCGTCGCGGTGGGCCTGTCGAGCAGCGCCGACATCTGCACCCTCTCCGTCAGCGACGAGCACGGTCGCCGTAGGCACCTGGTCGACGCGCTCGAGGAGAGCTCCCTCAACACCGGCGACCCGCTCCCGGAGGAGGAGGGCTTCGAGCGCCTGACCGAGCAGTCGGCGCTCGCGATTTTCGGGCGGCTCACCGGCATCACCCGCGACGCCATCGCGGACTCGGAGTTCGTCATCCTGCGCTCGGCCCAGGAGCAGGACGTCGTCACCCCGGCCACGAGGCCGAGCTAGGACGCGTACCGCTTCACCGCGCGCGCCCGTGCCTTGGCCGCCTCGACCTCGCGGTCCTTCGGCGGCGCTGATGTCTCCAGGGCATCGAGCAGCCGCGTCGTCGCCTGCGCCACCTCCGAGACGGCCCGTTCGAACGCAGCGGCGTTCGCCTGCGACGGCTTGGTCGTCCCCGACACCTTGCGGACGTACTGCAGCGCGGCCGCCTGGACCTCGTCGGTCGTCGCGGGCGGCTCGAAGTTGTGGAGCGGACGGATGTTGCGGCACATGCGTCCCACCATAGGCTCGGCATCATGACCAGGGAAGACGCAGCGACCGCCACCACGACCCGCCACATCACGTGCGTCCTCTGTGAGGCCAGCTGCGGGCTGCAGGTCACGCTCGGCCCGGACCAGGAGATCCAGGACCTGCGCGGGCACGCCGCCGACCCACTCAGCCGCGGCCACATCTGCCCCAAGGCGTTCGCGCTCGAGGACCTCCACAACGACCCCGACCGCCTCCAGCGACCGCTGCGCAAGATCGACGGCGAGTGGGTCGAGGTGAGCTGGCACGAGGCGATCGAGCACACCGCCCGCCGCCTGCACGAGATCCAGCACGAGCACGGCCGGGACGCGGTCGGTGTGTATCTCGGCAACCCCAACGTGCACAGTCTCGGCGCCCTCACCCACAACCTGCAGCTGGTCCGCACGATCCGCACCCGCAACGTCTTCAGCGCCACCTCCGTCGACCAGCTGCCGCACCAGGTGGTCGCCTGGATGCTCTACGGGCACCAGTTCCTCCTGCCGGTGCCCGACATCGACCGCACCGACCTGCTCGTCCTCATCGGCCACAACCCGATGGCGTCCAACGGTTCCCTCTGGACGGTGCCGGACTTCCCGCAGCGCCGCCGCGACCTCGCCGCGCGCGGCGGCCGGATGGTCGTCATCGACCCGCGCCGCACGGAGACCGCCAAGGTCGCCGACGATCACCACTTCATCCGCCCGGGCACCGACGCCTTCGCCCTCCTCGCCGTGCTGCGCGAGTTGCTGGCCAAGGGGGACCGGGCCGCCGCATACGTCGACGGGCTGGACCGGGTGCGCGAGGCGGTCGAGCCGTTCACTCCCGAGGTGGCCGAGTCCGTCTGCGGTATGCGCGCCGCAGCCATCGTCGACCTCGCCGATACGCTGTGGTCGGCCAAGCGCGCGGCCGTGCACGGCCGGATGGGGCTGTCGACGCAGGCGCACGGCGTCGTCGGACAGTGGGCGGTGCAGCTGATCAACATCGTGACCGGCAACCTCGACCGCGAGGGCGGCACGATGCTGAGCAGCCCGGTCATCGACATCATCGGCAAGGGGATCATCGGCCCGGGCAAGCTCGGCCACCGCAGGTCGAGGGTGCGGGACCTGCCGTCGTTCGGCGGCGAGCTGCCGGTCTCGGTGCTGCGCGAGGAGATCGAGACGCCGGGCGAGGGGCAGATCCGCGCCATGGTGACCGTCGCCGGCAACCCGGTCTCGTCGACGCCGGCGGGCGACCGGCTCGCCTCGGCGTTCGGCGGCCTGGACTTCATGGTGGCGATCGACTTCTACCTCAACGAGACGACCCGCCATGCCGATGTCATCCTGCCGCCGACGGCGCCGCTCGAGCGCGACCACTACGACCTGATCTTCCACACCCTCGCGGTGCGCAACACGGCGCGGTTCTCGGAGGCGCTCTACAAGCCGGCGGGGCACCAGCGGCACGACTGGCAGATCGCACGCGACCTGACGCTGGCGCTGCTCCGCGAGCGCGGGAAGCGCCCCGGCATCGAGCAGCAGGCGCGACTGCGGCTGAGCCCTCGGCGACAGGTCGACCTGCTGCTGCGCACCGGGTCGCCGCGCACCTCGGTGCGGCGACTGACCCGCACCCCGGGCGGCCTGGACGCGGGTGCGCATGTGCCGCGCCTGCCCGGGCGGCTGTGGACGAAGACCAAGCGGATCGACGTCGCGGTCGACACGGTGCTGGAGCAGGTGCGGGCGCTCGCCGCCGCCGTCGCCGAGGATGCGACGTGGCAGCCCGGGCCGGACGAGCTGCTCCTCATCGGTCGGAGGCACCAGCGCGACAACAACTCCTGGCTGCACAACGCGCCGCGCCTGACCCGCGGCCGGGCGCGTCATCAGCTCCTCATGCATCCGGGCGATGCGCAGGCGCGCGGCATCGAGGATGGTATGCGCGTCGACGTCTCCTCGAACGCAGGCCGGGTGCAGGTCGAGGTCGCGCTGACCGAAGACATGATGCCCGGTGTGGTGTCGCTGCCGCACGGCTACGGGCACGACCGCGACGGCGTCGCGATGACCCATGCGAGGGGTCTTCCGGGGGTCTCGATCAACGACCTCACCGACCCGTCGCGGGTCGAGTCCGTGTCCGCCAACGCGGTTCTCAACGGCGTTCCCGTCCGCGTCACGGGCTCGAACGGGACCGATCCGACGACTGTGGACAAACACGCCGAGGACTTTGTGTGATCCACACCCGGTGGATCACATCTGTGCAGGTCAGAGCACCTGCCGGCCGCTTCGGGTGACGACCGCATACCCCTTTGTCCACAACTGTCCACAACGCTGTGGATTGTTCTCCACCGCCCCGCCCACAGGTTCTCCACCGCCTGTCCCCACAAGGTCGGGACTGCGGACGGCGGGTCGGTGGCGGGTCCCGCGCGGCCGACCTAGTGTCGTTTCCGGTCGGTGACAGCCCGCCTCGCGCAAGGGCTGTCGGACGTCGCTGACAGCATTCGGACCATGGTGGGAAGTGGAGGATCTGATGTCGGTCTCTGACGTCGAGCGGGAGATGGATCTGGGGCCGGCCGACCGCCTGCCCCCGCAGGACGTCAGCGCCGAGAAGAGCGTGCTCGGCTCGATGATGCTGAGCAAGGACGCGATCTCGGACTGCGCCGAGGGGCTGCGCGCGAGCGACTTCTACCGGCCGGCGCACGAGATGATCTACGACGCGATCGCCGACCTGTTCGGGCGGGGCGAGCCGGTCGACGCGATCACCGTGGCCGACGAGCTGACCAAGCGCGGGCAGCTGCAGCGGGTCGGCGGCCACGCCTACATCCACGACCTCATCCAGGCGGTGCCGACGTCGGCGAACGCCGCCTACTACGCCGAGATCGTCGCCGAGCGCGCCGTGCTGCGCCGTCTGGTCGACGCGGGCACCCGCATCGTCCAGATGGGCTATGCCCAGGAGGGCGACGTCGTCGACGTCGTCAACGCCGCCCAGGCCGAGGTGTATGCGGTGGCCGACAAGCGCGGTAGCGAGGACTACGCGCCGCTGTCGGAGCTGCTCGAGGCGACGCTGCACGAGATCGAGGTGGCCTCCGGGCGCTCGGACGAGATGACCGGCGTGCCGACCGGCTTCATCGAGCTCGACGAGCTCACCCACGGTCTGCACCCGGGGCAGATGATCGTCATCGCGGCGAGGCCGGCCGTGGGAAAGTCGACCATCGGGCTCGACATCGCCCGGGCCGCGGCGATCAAGCACGGCATGGCGACGGCGGTGTTCTCGCTCGAGATGAGCAAGACCGAGATCACGATGCGTGTCCTGTCGGCCGAGGCGTCGCTGCAGCTGCAGGACCTGCGCAAGGGCACCCTGCGCGACGAGGGCTGGCAGAAGCTCGCGCGGGTCATGGGCGACATCTCGGTGGCGCCGCTCTACATCGACGACAGCCCGAACATGACGCTCATGGAGATCCGGGCCAAGTGCCGGCGCCTGAAGCAGCTGCACAACCTCAAGCTCGTCGTCATCGACTATCTCCAGCTGATGACATCCGGCAAGAAGGTCGAGTCCCGGCAGCAGGAGGTCTCGGAGTTCTCCCGAGCCATCAAGCTCCTCGCCAAGGAGCTCGACGTTCCGGTCATCGCGATCTCCCAGCTCAACCGTGGCCCGGAGCAGCGAACCGACAAGCGTCCGCAGATGTCGGACCTTCGCGAGTCCGGGTGCCTGCCCGCCGATACCCGGATCCTGAGGGCGGACACCGGCGCTGAGACAACGATCGGCGACCTGTACGCGTCAGGCGCGAAGGACATCGAGGTGTGGGCGCTCGATGACGGTCTTCGATACCGGAAGCGGACGATGACTCGCGTCTTCTCGACGGGCGTGGCACCGGTCTTCCGGCTCACGCTCGCCTCGGGCAAGACCGTTCGCGCAACCGAGAACCACCCTTTCTTCACATTCGACGGATGGCAGCCGCTCGCATCGCTCCGCCAGGGCGACCGGATTGCCGTCCCAAGGCACGTGCCGTCGCCAAGGCTGGTGACAGAGTGGACCGACCAGCAACTCATCATGCTGGGACATTTGATCGGAGACGGGTCGTTCGTCGAACGACAACCTCTTCGGTACGCGAGTGTCGACGAGGCGAACCTCGAAGCAGTCACCAAGGCCGCTCTGACGTTCGGGGTCGCTACGGTGCGGGACGACTACCCCGCTGCACGCTGCACGACACTTCGACTTCGGGCGCCCTTTCCCTTGACACATGGACGCCGAAACCCGATAGCAGAGTGGCTCGATGATCTGGGTCTGTTCGGCAAGCGGTCGCACGAGAAGTTCGTACCCGAAGACGTCTTCTCTGCGCCGAAGCCTCAGATCGCCCTTTTCCTTCGCCACCTCTGGGCAACGGACGGTTCTGTCACTGTGAACAAGGGTCGTCGTGGCGGTCGGATCTATTACGCCTCGACATCGAGGCGATTGATCGACGACGTTTCCAGGCTGCTACTGCGCTTCGGCATTCAGACACGAACACGCTCCACGAGCAAGGCCGGTTATCGCAGCGGTTACACAGTCGACATCAGCGGCGCCGACAGCCAACGACGCTTCCTCCAGGAGATCGGAGTCCACGGAGCAAGGGGGGAGATCGCTCGAGAGCTGCTGGAACTCATTCGAGAGACCAAGCCCAACACCAACGTCGACACAGTTCCGAAGCAGGTGTGGGAGGACGTCAAAGAGGTGATGCAGGCAGCCGGGATGACCACGCGCGAGTTCCAGAACGCACTGGGAGGGTCCCATTGCGGGTCGACTCTCTATGCCAGCGCGCCTTCGCGCGAACGCCTTGCTCGCGTCGCCGATGTGCTGGACGACGGCGACCTCGAGCTGATGGCCACCAACGACGTCTTCTGGGACACCGTGGTCGATGTCGTTCCCTCCGGCGTCGAGGAGGTCTTCGACGCCACCGTCCTGGGCTCACACAACTTCGTAGCGGACGGGATCTCGGTCCATAACAGCATCGAGCAGGACGCCGACATGGTGATCCTGCTCCATCGTGACCGTGACCCAGCGGCAGGCAAGGAGGGAGAGGCCGACGTCATCGTGGCCAAGCACCGAAACGGCCCCACCCGCGACATCACCCTGGCGTTCCAGGGCCACTTCAGCCGCTTCGCGAACATGGTCCACAACTACTGAGAGCACCCAGAGCCCAGATAGCGGCCGGGGTCATCCATCCATGGAACGACGATGCCGGGTGGCGCATCCTGGCCGTCCATATCGCCGTCGTGCCGCCCTGTGCCTGACCGACGCATCCGCGTCGCATCCGCGTCAGTGCGACGTCGCAGCGGACACGTCGACGCAGATGGTGCCTGTGTTGCCCTCCGGGTCGGCGATCACGGTCAGCGCGGGTGCGTTGCTGTCATCGACGACCGTCCCGCCTGCAGCGACAGCGGCCGCGATCCGTCGCTCGGCCACCTCCGCTGGCACATAGACCTCGACGTGGAACCGCTGCTGCCGCTGCGGCTCGTCGGGATCGATGTCCCCGAACCAGAGGTTCGGTACTCGGCCCGTGGCGTCCCGGATCTCGTCGCTGGGGGTCCCACGGCCCTGGGCATCAGAGCCCCCGGTCAGCAGGGCCGCCCACACGGGGGCGATGGTTGCCGAGCGCGCCGTGTCCAGGCCGAGCTCGATGTCGCTGACGGATCCTGGGTCGGCCCGGACAGCGTGCTCTGCGGAGATCTCGGTGATCCGTCGCGCGAGGTCGACGTCCTGCTGCGTCACCCATTGGACGACGTATTCGGTGCCTTCGTCGTCGACATAGACGGCATCGTCACTGACCAGCTTGAGGTCGACGTGCCCGGCTCCCATCGACACGCGGGGATGGTGCCCGAGCCGGTCGCCGGCCTCGCCGACCGCGGCCACGAACCGCGCCCCGTCGCCGAAGCTGTCGACCACGTACCGGGCATGCAGTCCCTGGGCCAGCTTGCGCCAGTCCGCCAGGTCGGCTGCGGCGATCTGTTCACCCCTCAGCATCTCCATAGCCGGGGACCCTATCCCCGATCGAGTCGCGGCGCTCGGGCTCATCGACGCAGCCCGGGTCACCCAGGGCAGCCTCGTCAGGCAGTGCGGGACGAGGGTCGTTGAGAGTACCGTCATCGGATAGTTCGAGTCCTTGGCGAAAGGCGAGACCATGCCCTCAGCACTCGTCACGGGCGCCGGCCGCGGCATCGGCGAGGCCATCGCATTGCGGTTGGTCCACTCCGGGTGGACCGTCTTCGCCGGGGTGCGCGACGCCGCCAGCGGAGAGCGTCTCGCGGCCCAGGACAGCCGGATCGCACCCGTCCTGCTCGACATCACCGACCAGGCCCACGTCGCCGCCCTCGACGACCGGCTCCCGGACCGGCTCGACGCGTTGGTGAACAACGCCGGCATGGGCGTGCTGGGTCCCGTCGAGGTCGTCTCGATACCGGACCTCCGCCGCCAGTTCGAGGTCAACGTCTTCGCGCAGGTCGCAGTCACTCAGGCCGTCCTCCCGAGGATCCGTGCCGCACGCGGCCGGATCGTCTTCATCTCGTCGACCGGCGGGCGCGCACCGGTCTTGATGGAGGGGGCCTACTGCGCGTCGAAGTCCGCACTCGAAGCCCTCGCGGACGTCCTGAGGGTCGAGCTGCGGCCCTGGCACATCGACGTGTCGGTCGTCGGGCCGGGCCGACCGACACCGGTCCTTGGCGCGGGATCCAGTCGATGTTCGCCGACATGGAGCGGGGCATGTCGCCCGCCCATCGCGAGCTCTACGAACGACACACCCGAGGCATGGTCAGGCTCGTCAGCACGCTGCAGCCGCGCACCGTTCATCCGGACGTCGTCGCCAAGGTGGTCCAGCGGGCGCTGACCGCCCGGCGCCCACGGGCCCGCTACGCCGGCGGGCTCCAGGCCGGGCGATGCTCACCATGAACGCGGTTCTGCCCACGCGGGCCAACGACGCGGTCGGGGCCCGCCTCCTCGGCCTGCGCTAGGTCTACCCGCGTCGCCTACACATCACGCCGCTCCGCGGCGATGTGGAGCGCGCAGCTCACGCAGACCGACACGACCAGGGCCGCTTCGGTGACAGACTCGACCAGCGCATAACCGTGACCGCACAAGGCAAGAGGAGCACAGGTGACCGCACACGTCGACCCCAGCCGAGAGAGCTTCGACGCCTTCAAGGACCTGCCTCGGGACCAGCCGATCCACATGCTCAACCTGATCCGGTTCCGCGACGCGGCGCACTACCCCGAGGGTCACGAGAACGCCGCCAAGGGCTGGAGCGGACGACGCGCCTACCGCGAGTACGGGCGCACGAGCGGCCCGATGTTCTCCCGGGTGGGTGGTCTCATCGTCTGGCGGGGGACGTTCGACTGCACCGTCATCGGCCCGGAGGCGGAGCGGTGGGACGACGGCTTCATCGCCCAGTACCCGAGCGCGTCCGCCTTCCTCGAGATGCTCGCCGACCCGGACTACCGCCAGGCCGTCGTCAACCGCACGGCCGGGGTGCTCGACAGCCGGCTCGTCCGGTTCACCCCTGGTGAGTCAGGATCATCCTTCGGCTGAGTCGAGCTCCTCGGCGATCTGCTCCGCCCATACGGTGATGGCGTCCCAGTCGCGGAAGTCCCCGGCGGGCATGCTGTCCCGGGCCGCAGGAAGGCGGCGGGTGAACCGCTCCGCCAGACCGATGGGTTCTGCCTCCGGGTCGTACGCACCGAAGAACACCTGCTCGCCACGCGGCCGGAGCAGGGCCGTGAGGTCGTCGAACTCCCGAGGTCGCGTCGTCTCGAGGACGTCCCTGCCCTCGGCGTCGACCAGGTCGGTGCCCAGCGGACCGCTGCTGAACAGCCACACGGGTTGCGCGGCGAGCTCGTCGCGGTGCTTCTTGGCGAACCGGACGGCCGGCTTGAGCCAGTGGAACATGTACGCAGCGCCCCCCAGGACCACCGCGTCATACCCGTCGAGACCGGTCACCTCCTCGACGGGCCGGGCCAGGGCCTCGTGGCCCTTCCCGGTCAGGGTGGTGGCGATGTGCTCGGCGATCTCGGCGGTGGATCCGTGCCGGGTGGCATAGGCGACGAGGATGTTCATCACTCTCTCCTTTCGTGTCGTGACGGGTGTGGTCAGTCAAGTGAGCGCCGTCCCGCGCCCCTCAGCCGGTGGATCGGTCCCGAAGCCAGCCGAGGATGTCCTGGGGCACTCTGCTGCTGGAGATCGTCCGGAGGTGTCCCAGCCCCTCGTACGTGCGGGTCGTGCAGTCGGCGATGCCGGCGACCGTCTCCTGGACCAGCGGCGGTGGGAAGAACAGGTCGGCGTCACCGCAGATCACCAGGACCGGGACCGAGATGCGGGACAGCGCGTCCCGGGCGTCGAAGTGCTGCTCGGCCTCGGACTCGACGAGCAGGTCGTCGGCCGGCGTCGCACTCCTGCGGAACGCTGCCCCGGCGACCGGACCAGCCAGGCGGCGCAGCCAGGCCCACCGCTCGTCGGGCAGCAGGTACTCCAGCATCGTGGATCCCGCTCGGCCGTGCTGGCCGGCCGCCCGCAGCCGGGCCCAGCGCCCGTCCACATCGCAACCCCACTCCGTGAGCGTCGCTGCAGCGCCGACGATCACGACCCGGCCGACGACGTCGGGGTGGTCGGCCGCCAGGTGCAGCGCGATGAGCCCGCCGTAGGACTGCCCCACGACGACGTCGGCGACACCGCCCATCTCGGCACGGATGAACTCTGCGTGGTCGTGCGCCATGTCCGCGATCGAGTGCCCGGGAGGCATGTGGCGTCGCCTGGTGGTCGTCCACGCGGCGTATCCGGACTCGAGATAGGGCCTGAGCTGTCGCTCTTCCAGGGCCGCCATCAGCCCGGTCGCGATGTCGCTCCCCGGCCCGCCCGGCAGGAACAGCATCGACTTCCCACCGGTTCCGACGACGACGTACTCCATCCCCGCTGACTCGCCGGCCCGTCGCGGCGGGCGGTCGCGCAACCGCATCGCACTCTTCAGTGGGGACATGACGCCCTCCTGCTCACTCACGCACGGCCGGCGGTTCACGGCCGGCGCCGAAGGCCCGCAGGTACCCCGCCAGAGCCACCAGGCTCGCGAGGACGAGTATCGAGACCAGCACCGCCGGGGGCAGCGCGTCCGCTGCGCCCGAGGCCATCATCAGCAGCATCGCGGCGACGATGCTCGTGCCCATCAGCACGGAGAACACCAGCCACGGCGCGAGCCAGAACAGGCCGTGCTCGCGGTCCTTGAGGGCGGCGACGCCGCTGATGATGAAGCCCGGCAGCACCACGGACAGGTCGATGACGTGGATCGGGTTCACCCGCAGCCCCGCCTCGGTCAGGCTGGCCGGCACCGAGTCGGTGAGCAGGGCGGGCACCAGCTCACTGAGCCACAGAGCGGCGAACAGGACCCCGGTGGCGACGAGCACGCCCGCCGCGACGGTCCGGGGACGACCATGGGGGTATGCGGTGGTCCGGGCCCGCAGATCGCTCACGTGGAAGATCACGGCCCAGGCGCTCAGGCCCAGCACGGCGACGTAGACGAGGAACAGGTAGTTGAGGTGGACCGCCATCGCGTAGACGATGAACGCGTAGATCAGGTACATCAGCGTCCCCAGCCACACGAGTCCGGCACGGTGCGACCCGCCGCGGTACCGCAGGGCGGCCGCGAGGAGCACAGCGACAGCGAGGAGGTTCCCGAGATCCTGGCCCCACGCCTGAGTCGTCCAGTTCTCGGTCTCCTGGTCGTACACGCGCGGGTCGAGGAGACCGGCCAGACTGGAGACGACCACGAGGACCGAGAGGACCAGCGACCACGGCATGATCGAGCGGGGCGGCACCGACCGCATACCTCCACCGTAGACATCGAGGGCGACCCATGACAGTCCCCGGCGGGACTCGGACGACGTGAGCTTCGACAAGCTCGTCGCAGCCGCGCTCGCCCTCGTGCCCGGCGACGGCCGCGCGGTCCTCGGTCTCGCGGGTGCTCCCGGCTCGGGCAAGACCACCCTGGCCGAAGCCCTCGTCACCCGCATCGCGGCCGACCGAGGAGCCGGCTTCGTCGGCCACGTCCCGATGGACGGGTTCCACCTCGCTGACGTCCAGCTCGACCGGCTCGGCCTGCGTGACCGCAAGGGCGCTCCCGAGACCTTCGACGCCGCGGGATACGCAGCGCTGCTCCGGCGGTTGCACACCGAGACCGACCGGCCCGTCTACGCTCCGGGTTTCGAACGCACCCTCGAGCAGCCCATCGCCGGTGCCGTGGTCGTGCCACCGACCGCCCGCCTCGTCGTCACGGAGGGCAACTACCTGCTGCTGGGTCGCCCCGAGTGGCGCCGGGCCAGAGCCGAACTGGACCAGATCTGGTGGGTCGAGACCGACGACGCGACCCGCATCCGCCGCCTCGTCGCCCGACACGTCCGCTTCGGCAAGGCTCCCGAGGTTGCGGCCGCATGGGTCGCCGAGGTCGATGAGGCCAACACCGCCCTCGTTCGGGCGGGCGGCGAGTCGGCCGATCGGGTCGTCACCGGCCACGGGAACTCCTGGCAGTTCCAACTCCCCTGAGCACCCTGCTCTCGGCCGACCCTGAGGTCGCCGCTCGCCGGCATGCACCGAGCCCTCAGACCACTCAGGGTCGAGCAGGGGTCGGGATCAGGAACGTCCCCGATGCGGACCAGTGCCGGTGACGGCGACGATGCTCGGCATGATCTCAGTCGAATCACTCACCAAGACCTACGGCGGCTTCACCGCCGTCGACGACGTCACCTTCACCGCGGCCACCGGCCGCGTCACGGGCTTCCTCGGACCCAACGGGGCCGGCAAGTC
>JBAUUB010000389.1:0-3867 GCA_049582485.1 Dermatophilaceae bacterium | reverse complement strand
CCAGAGGGCCGCAGGAACGGTGGTTGAGAGCGATCATGTCGTCCTCGACTCAGTGGTCAACGCGGCGGCCAGCGCTTGGGCGGCGGCTGTGCGGCTGTGCACCCCCAGCTTCTCGTAGACGTGCTCGAGGTGCTTGCTCACCGTTCGGCGCTGGATGCGCAGCGCTGTCGCGATCTGTCCGTCGGTACAACCGTCGGCGACGAGCCGCAGCACCTGCAGCTCGCGCGGGGTGAGCGGGCCCGCCGACACCGCGCGCCACGCGAGCCCGAGGTGTGGACGGATCAGGTCGAGCACGGCGCGGTCGCGATCCCCGAATCGCTCCCACCGATCGGACAGGGCGACCCCGACGACGCTGCCCATGCTGGGAAAGGAGATCGCGAGGGTATCTTCCAGCCCGGTCCGTGCATAGAGAGTCCTCAGTGTCCTGGCGCAAGAACCCGCGGCGGGTAGTGAAGTCGGAGATGGTCCGGGCCCGGCCGTCCCCGGTGCGCAGTTGGTGGCGCAACAGCGGGTGACTATCCGCGTGCCGCAGCAGGACGTCGACGTAATCCGGGAAGAGCACGTCCGCGGGCCGCCCGTGCACCTCCCAGTGACCGCTGCGCTGGTCGACCTCGTTGAGGACGGCGACGTCGCACGGGACCACGGCCCTAACCCCCACCAGCAATCGCTCCCGGAAACTCGCCGCGTCGGAGGCTTCTGCACAGTCGTGAACGACGCGCAGCACGGTGTCGAGATCAGCTGCCGTCACGCTCGATCCGGCGGGAGCCATCAATCGACCGTAGCACCGATACGGAGTTTTCCGAATGGCTCCCGGTCGACCGATAGTGCTTGCCTAGGGAGGCGGCAAGTCTCCCGGTCTCGACAGATGGGATGCGGGGCCGCTCGTCGGAGGGAGCACCTGATGAGTCAGTACACGGCACGACCGAAGACCGACTTGGACCCCGCTGCGGTCCAAGAGTTCGCCGCCCAGGTGCTCGAGATGCTCACCGGAGGGAGCACCGTGGCGATGATGGTTCTCGGGGACCGGCTGGGGCTCTACCGCGCCCTTGCGGCCGCGAGGCCGTTCACGGCTGCCGACCTCGCGGCGGCGACCGGGACAACCGAGCGCCTCGTCCTGGAGTGGCTGGCCCAGCAGGCAGCCGTGGGCATCGTCGACCACGACCCGGCCAACGACACCTTCTTTCTGCCACCAGAAGGGGCTGCTGTGCTGGCCACCGACCACACCCCTGCCTCCCTCGTGGGGGCGGCGCCCATGGTAAGCGGCATGCACCGCCGGGTCGACGAGCTTGCCGAAGCCTTCCGCACCGGCCGCGGACTCCCCTGGAGCGAGCAGGACCTCACCGTCTTCGAAGCGACGGAGCGCTTCTTCGGTGCCGCCTACCGGACGTTCCTCGTCAGCGAGTGGGTGCCGGCGCTCGGGGTCAAGAAGCGCCTGGCAGCGGGAGCCCGCGTGGCCGACATCGGCTGTGGTCGCGGCCTGCCGCTGCTGTTGCTCGCTGGGTCCTTCCCGCGCTCCCGGTACGTCGGGTACGACAGCCACAAGCCTTCCGTCGACCGGGCACGGCAGCATGCCGCCGAGGAGGGGCTCGCCGATCGGGTGCGCTTCGAGGTCGCGGACAGCACCGGCTATCCACCCGAGGGATACGACCTCATCACGTTCTTCGACTCGTTTCACGACCTGGGCGACCCCCGCGGAGCGGCTGAGCACGCCCGCCGGGCCCTGGCGCCCGGCGGCACTCTGGCACTCGTCGAACCTCGAGCCGCCGACGACCTGCAAACGACCATCGCAACGATGCCCGCCGCCGGGTTCGCCTTCGCAGCCTCGACTGCACTGTGCATCCCCACATCCCTCTCCCAGCCGGTCGGCGCGGCCCTCGGTGCCCAGGCCGGCGAGCGGCGCTTGCGCACCGTCCTCGAAGACGCCGGCTTCACCCGGGTGCGACGCGTCGCGGAGACACCGTTCCATCTCCTGCTCGAGGCGCAGCCGTGAGGCCGCTCCCAGCCCATCGCGCCGACGGCGAGCCGGGTGCCGGGGAGGACGGCCTCGGGTTCGCGGCCCCCGACGAGCCGACGTCGTGCCCGGAGTGCCTCGCGCCCGGCGAGATCGTCGACCGGTTCGTCCTCGCAAGCACCGACGGTCCGATCGAGCACATACACGTGCGCTGTGCCGCGGGGCACCGGTTCGTCCTCCCGACCGAGACCCATGCACGTGCCACGGCGACCGCGCTGCGGGAGTCCGCTCCACCCGAGCACTCCACAACCGCCGCGACGGCAGCCAAATCCCCAGGCCCGTTCTGAGCCGCGGTCCCCGACCCCAGCACATCGGCCCGCTGACGAACCCGCCGAGCAGGCTTCCCGAAACCGGGCGCCTCCTCCCCCGACATGCACGTCAGGCCAACGGAGAGAAACGTCAGAGCGAGTGACCGCCTCGTGCACGAACGGACGTAGCCCCAACTGGGCGCTGGGAGCCCCACTGTACGCCCGGCAGCTGGCGGCGTGCAGCACCTTCGTGGTCGCGGTCAACCGTTCGAAACCTCGAGATGCGGGCACGCGGGATCTCGCCGCGGCTCGTCGACCTGCGGTTATGCATCAGGAAGCAGGTGCGTTTGAAGCCCTTCGCGGATAGCCTCGAGCGATGACGGCATCTCGATTGGCAGTGCTGGCAGCGGCGGCTTCGGTGGTCGCTTGGGGCCTGAAGGCCGTCGCCATCGGCGTCGCCGGAGGACTGGATCAAAGCCCGCTCGAGGGTCCGCTCTACCTGCTCGGCCTCGTCTCGATCGTCATCGCATTCGCCGCGCTCGGAGTGGCCGTCGCAGGAGACCGCCCAGTCATCGTCAAGGTCGTCGGGGCCGTCGTCGGGGTCCTGGTCGGCTTTGCCCTCTCGATGCTGGCATCCGTCGCCGCCACCGCGATCATTCCGGACTCGGCGGGATGGGTTCAGGCCGAAGCAGGGCTGTGGTTCTCCGCACTCCTCGCCCTTGGCGTGACCGTCTACTGGCGCACCAGGCCAGGTACCGAAACGAGGAACTAGCCCAGCCGGACGGACCGGCAACGTCGCAAGTTCCGCACACATCTACATCCCCGCGCGATTGCCGGCGAAAGGATGTAGGTCAGGTTGGTGGCCAAGCTGACCTCTTCTTACGGAAGTGAACTGTGTCCCATGACCTGAGTCCTGTGTCGGCGGGCGGATAAAGTTGAATCGCTGCGGAGGTGGCGAGGATGCGCGCTCGGTGGAGAACTGTCTGGCCCGGGGTAAGCGCCGGCATCGTGATAGTTCTGGCTTTCCAGGTGGTGGCCACGCAACTGGAGGAGGGGGAGCTCGGTGGATCGCTGCCGGCCCTTCGCTGGGCGGGCTTGGTGGTGGGCGTCGCGGCCGGCGTCCTGGTCGCGCGTCACCGGTGGTCCCTGCGCACCAGGAGAGCCTCCAGTGCCGCGGCGTGGAGACTCATCGGGATCGTGCTGACGTGCCTCGGTCTGGCCGTGATCGGGTACTGCTCCCTCTACCTCTTCCGGCACTTCGCCAGCGGCTGGAATCCCGAGGGAACCGACTTCAAGAACACCACGGTGGCCTTGTGGTTGGCATTGCTCGTCTTCGGCGTGGGACCCGCCGTCTACGGCTTGAACATGTTGGTCTCGGGGACACGCACCGGGGAACCGCTGCCGGTGCAGGCATCGGGCAGGCTGCTGCGCACCCTCGGTCCCGGCGGCTCGTCGTCGGTGGCGATAACGCCCGACGGGGCGTGTGTCGTTGGCGGCGGACCCGAAGGGCCGACCACTCTGTGGGACCTGACTACCGGAGATCGGCTTCGAACGTTTATCGGACCGGCCACGGTGTTCGCGGTGGCGGTCATACCGGATGGACAAGCC
>JBAUUB010000388.1:0-19437 GCA_049582485.1 Dermatophilaceae bacterium | reverse complement strand
TCGTACTCCTGGATGCGACGGGCGCGCTCGGCGTCGACGTCGCCCCCCTCGGCGGCGACCTGCTGCAGCTGACGGCGGTAGAGGATGTTGACCGCACCCTGCGCGCCCATGACCGCGATCTGTCCGGTCGGCCAGGACAGGTTGATGTCGGCGCCGAGGTGCTTGGAGCCCATGACGTCGTAGGCCCCGCCGTAGGCCTTGCGGGTGATGACCGTGACCTTGGGCACGGTGGCCTCTGCGTAGGCGTAGATGAGCTTGGCGCCACGGCGGATGATGCCGTCCCACTCCTGGTCCGTGCCGGGCAGGAAGCCGGGCACGTCGACGAAGGTCAGCACCGGCACGTTGAAGGCGTCGCAGGTGCGCACGAACCGCGCGGCCTTCTCGGAGGCGTCGATGTCGAGACAGCCGGCGAACTGCATCGGCTGGTTCGCCACGACACCGACCGACATGCCGTCGACCCGGGCGAAGCCGCAGAGGATGTTCGGCGCGAACATCGGCTGGACCTCGAGGAACTCACCGTCGTCGACGACATGCTCGATGATCGTGTGCATGTCGTACGGCACGTTGGGGCTGTCCGGGATGCAGGTGTCCAGCCAGAGGTCGTCCTCGGTCGGGCTGAGGTCCTCCCCGAGGCCTTCGAAGGCGGGCGGGTCCTCCATGTTGTTGCTCGGCAGGTAGGACAGCAGCGACTTGACGTACTCGATCGCGTCCTCCTCGTCACTGCCCATGTAGTGCGCGACGCCGGACTTGGTGTTGTGCGTCTTGGCGCCCCCGAGCTCCTCGAAGCCGACGTCCTCACCCGTGACGGTCTTGATGACGTCGGGGCCGGTGATGAACATGTGCGAGGTCTGGTCGACCATGACCGTGAAGTCGGTGATCGCCGGCGAGTAGACGGCGCCGCCTGCGCACGGACCCATGATCAGCGAGATCTGCGGGATCACACCCGAGGCGTGCACGTTGCGGATGAAGATCTCGCCGTAGAGGCCGAGCGAGACCACGCCCTCCTGGATCCGCGCGCCGCCGGAGTCGTTGAGCCCGACGACCGGACAGCCGATCTTCATCGCGAAGTCCATGACCTTGACGATCTTCTCGCCGAAGACCTCACCGAGCGAGCCGCCGAACACGGTGAAGTCCTGCGCGAAGACCGCGACCGTGCGTCCGTCGACCTGGCCGTAGCCGGTGACGACACCGTCGCCGTAGGGCCGGTTCTTCGCCTGGCCGAACGAGTTCGAGCGGTGCCGGGCGTACTTGTCCATCTCGATGAAGGTGCCCTCGTCGAGCAGCATCGCGATGCGCTCACGGGCGGTCTTCTTGCCCCTGGCGTGCTGCTTCTCGACCGCCAGCTCCGAGCCTGCGTGAGCGACCTCCCAGACGCGACGCTTGAGGTCCTTGAGCTTGCCGGCTGTCGTCGAGAGGTCGATCTCCCCGCCGGGGGGAGGGGTGGGGCTCTGCGCTGCGGTCGACATACCCGCAGCCTAGCCTTGACCCCGTGCGCACGCGGCTGCAGGTCCGAACATCGGCCACCCCGCTTCCGCCCCCCTGGCGGAGCCTGACCGTGGTCGACGAGACCCCCTCGACCAACGCCGATCTCGCCCGTGCGGCGGCCTCCGGGCAGGTCGCTCCCTGGAGTGTCCTCGTGACCGAGCACCAGAGTGCCGGACGGGGCCGCCTGGGCCGCACCTGGACCACGGTCCGCGGCGCCGCCCTCACGTTCTCGGCCCTGGTCCCGACGCCGGCCGCACCCGGCTGGGTCCCGCTGGTCGCCGGACTGGCCGTCGCGTCGGCGATCGAGGAGGTGTATGCGGTGCGCCCCGCTCTGAAGTGGCCCAACGACGTCCTGGGTCCGGTCGGTGGGGACCACGAGGGCCGCAAGCTCGCCGGGATCCTCTGCGAGCTGACCTCCCGGGGGATCGTCGTCGGGATCGGCCTCAACGTCGACCAGACCGAGGACGAGCTCCCGGTGCCGACGGCCACGTCGCTGCGCCTGGTCGGGGAGTCCGGGGGCGCACCGGCAGGGTCCGCACATCCCGAGGGGGTCACCAGGGACCGCCTGCTGCTCGCGATCCTGACCCACCTCGCGGACCGGCTCCACGCCTGGGAGACCGAACCGGACGAGGTGCGCACCGCATACCGCAGGTCCTGCTCGACCCTCGGGCGACCCGTGCGGATCGAGCACGGAACAGGGGGTGTGGAGGAGGGAGAGGCCGTCGAGGTCGACGACAGCGGGTGTCTCGTCGTGCTCAGCGGGGGGCGCCGGACGGCGCTCGCTGCGGGGGACGTCACACACGTGCGCTAGGTCTCTTTAGAGTGGAGGCGTGACGACCGACGCTGGCGGCCCGACCGGGCCCGAGGACGGCGAGGCCACGTGGGCCGAGCTCATCCTCGGCCAGCCGCCGCGGATGACGCGACCGCAGATCGCCGACGAGGCAGGACTCGACTGCCCGGTGACCGACCGGTTCTGGCACGCACTCGGGTTCCCGATCGTCGAGGACGACGAGGTCGTCTTCACCGACGCCGATCTCGAGGCGCTGCGGCGGGTCCGGCACCTGCTCGCGGACGGCGTGGCCGAGGAGACCGCGCTCGCGATGACCCGGGCGCTGGCCCGCACGGCCGACCGGCTCTCGGTCTGGCAGACCCAGCTGATCGCCGAGGTCTTCACCCCCCATGAGCTGACCCAGTCGAGCCCGACGGCGAGCGACGTGAGCCAGGGTGTCGACCCCGCGGCGAGCGTCAAGGACACGCGAACCATCCCCAACCGCGCGGTGGCCGAGGCGGCGGCTCGCGAGCTCGTGCGGATCAGTGAGGAGCTCGAGCCGCTGCTCGTGTTCGCCTGGCGGCGCCACCTGGCCGCGGCCGTCACCCGCATGCTCGCCGACGCGACGCCGGACGAGACGAGCAGCGCACCACGCCGCATCGTCGGGTTCGCTGACCTGGTGTCCTTCACGAGCCTGGTGCGTCGGATGAGCGAGCGGCAGCTCGCGACCGTCGTCCAGCGCTTCGAGGCCCTGGCCTCGGACGTCATCACCGCCCATGGCGGACGGGTCATCAAGACGGTGGGCGACGAGGTGCTCTTCGTGCACACCGACGCGGCTCCGGCCGCGGCGATCGCCCTGGACCTCGTCGAGGCCATGGAGCACGAGCCGCTCCTGCCGGCCGTCCGCGTGGGGATGGCCTACGGCAACGTGGTCTCGAGGCTGGGCGACGTGTTCGGCACGACGGTCAACCGCGCGAGCCGGCTCACCGCCGTCACGCCGCAGGGCCGGGTCTACGTCGACGAGCCGCTCGCGGCCATGCTCGGCGCGGTGAGCGGCTTCGAGGTCATCCCGAGCCGGCGCCGGATCCTGCGCGGCATCGGAGCGGTGCGCCCCCGCGAGCTGCGACGGTACTCCGGCGATCGTCGCGCGTCGGGCTGAGGTCGAGAGTGTCCCGGGACCCAGGGTTACCCGCCGGTAGGGCGTTCGGCCGCTCTCACCTGCGCAGATCGGTGTCCACGAAGCGGCCCGGCGCACCCGCGAAAGTGCCGTCAGGCCATACCATGTCGTGCATGACGCGTGTGGTGCTCGCCGAGGACGACCCGGCCATCTCGGAGCCTCTTGCGCGCGCACTGCTGCGGGAGGGGTACACCGTCGATGTGGCAGCGGACGGGCCGAGAGCGCTCAGCGCCACCCGCACCGGCACCGACCTGCTGATCCTCGATCTGGGGCTGCCCGAGATGGACGGCCTTGAGGTCTGCCGCCGGCTGCGTGCCGACGGCTCGACGGTGCCCATCCTCGTGCTGACGGCGCGGGCCGACGAGGTCGACACCGTGGTGGGGCTGGATGCCGGGGCCGACGACTACGTCACGAAGCCGTTCCGGCTCGCCGAGCTGCTCGCCCGGGCGCGGGCACTGCTGCGCCGCGGCCTCCCGGAGTCCGCGCCGACCGAGCCACACGTGCGCATCGACAACGAGGCCCGTCGCGCCTGGTTCGGCGAGACCGAGCTGCAGCTGGCTCCCAAGGAGTTCGACCTGCTCGCGGTGCTCGTGCGCGAGGAGGGCCGGGTCGTCCCCCGGGACCAGATCATGAAGGAGGTCTGGGGCACCCGCTGGATGAGCTCGACGAAGACGCTCGACATGCACATCTCCGTGCTGCGCCGCAAGCTGGGCGACGACGCCGCCGCGCCGACCTTCATCACGACCGTGCGGGGGGTCGGCTTCCGCTTCGACGCTCCGGTGTCGGCGCGCACCTGAGGCCGGCGTGCGCGCTGCGCTCGTCCGGAGCACGATGGTCGCCGTCGCGGCCGTCATCGCCCTGCTCGTCGTCCCGCCTGCGGTCGCCAGGCTGTGGCTCTTCACGACCGACGACGCCCGCTTCGAGTCCGTCCTCGACCTGCTCCGCGGACCACGCGGGATCGTCTGGGTCATCGCGGTGTCCATCATCCAGGTGGTCACCGGCCTCGTCGTCAGCCAGTGGATCGCCCGCCGGGAGGCGGCGAGGATCACCCAGCCCATGACCGAGCTCGCGGCCCAGGCCGAGCGACTCGGCGCGGGGGAGTCGCGGATCGGACGGGTCGAGAGCGGCATCGACGAGATCGACCGGGTCAGCGACGTGCTCTCCCACAGTGCGGTCAACATCACCCGTCAGCTCGCCCAGCAGCGCGACTTCGCCGCTGACGCGTCGCACCAGCTGCGCACCCCGCTGACCGCCCTGCTCATGCGGCTCGACGAGATCGCCGCGACCGACGACGTCGAGGCCGCCCGGGAGGAGGCGGGCATCGCCATCGACCAGGTGGAGCGGCTGACCAAGGTCGTCGACGACCTCATGGCCCGCTCGCGGGCGCACGGCGACGACCAGCGTCACGTCTCCCTGGACTCGGTGCTCGCGGCCCTGCAGCGCGAGTGGCAGCCCGCCTTCGCGAGCGCCCGCCGCAGTGTCCGGGTCCACGGTGAGCGGGGACTCTATGTGCAGGCCACGAGGTCGGCCGTCTCGCAGATCATCTCGACGCTCCTCGAGAACTCCCTGCAGCACGGCCGCGGCACGGTCGACGTGCACGCCCGGCGCAGCGGACCCTCCGTGGTCCTGGAGATGGGCGACCAGGGGGTGGGCGTGCCGTTGGACATCGCGGCGCACATCTTCGAGCGCTCGGTCTCCAGCGGCGGCAGCGGTCTCGGTCTCGCGCTCGCCCGTGACCTCGCCGCCGCGAGCGGAGGGCGGCTCGAGCTCGTCTCGGCCCAGCCCGCGGTCTTCGCGCTCTTCCTCAGCGAGGCGCCGGCCCCGTAGACCGCGCGGACTGCTTGGCCAGCCGCTCGGCCGCCGCCTCGCTCGAGCCGGCCTCCGCGGGCACGACCCCGGAGAAGACGAAGTACCGGTACGCGACGAACCGGAAGATCGTGCCGATGCCGATCCCGATGATGGTCGCGATGTTGTCGGCCAGGCGGGTCTGGAAGCCCAAGCCGTAGTGCGACAGCGCGAGCACCCCCGCCGCGATGGCGAGTGCGATCGCGTTGACGCCGAAGAAGAGCAGGACCTCCTGGAGCGGCTCGCGGCTCCGTCGGTGACGGAAGGTCCAGAGCCGGTTGCCCATCCAGGCGAAGAGGGTCGCGGCGATCCCGGAGAGGATCTTGGCCGTTGTCACCTTGTCCTCGAGGACGGTGTGCCACAGCAGGTTGGCGCCGCCGATGTCGATGATGAACGCGAGGGCGCCCACGACCCCGAACTTGATCATCTCGCGGTAGACGAGGCCGATCCCGGCGCGGAGGCGCTCGAACGCGCTGTGGACGACTGCTGGCACCGAACCAGCGTAGACGCTTGCGGCCCCGTGGCTCCTGCGCCGACGATTCGTACCGGTATCCTCGCGGCGTGCCCGAGACCATCCCCCCGCCCCCCTCCACGCCCGGCGGCTTCCCCGTCGTCGGGATGATCGGGTCCGGTCAGCTGGCCCGCATGTCGGTGGGTCCGGCGGCCGAGCTGGGCATCACGTTGAGCGTGCTGTCGACCGAACCGACCGACAGCGCGGCCCTGGTCGCCGCGCACGCGCCGGTGGGGCATCACACCGACCGGGAGCGGGTGCTCGAGTTCGCCCGGCACTGCGACGTGGTCACCTTCGACCACGAGCACGTTCCGCCCGACGTCCTGGATGCGGTCGCCGAGAGCGGGGTGCCGATGCACCCGACGCCGCAGGCCCTGCGGTATGCGCAGGACAAGCTGGCGATGCGGGTCCGCCTCGGTGAGTTGGACATCCCATGCCCCCGGTGGGCCCGGGCGGTCACCGCGGCCGATGCGGAGGCCTTCGGCGCGGAGGTGGGCTGGCCGGTCGTGGCCAAGACCCCCCGGGGCGGGTACGACGGAAAGGGTGTGCGGGTCGTCGGCTCCGCCGACGAGCTCGCCGACTGGCTCGACGGCTCGTCCCCGGTCCTGCTCGAGGAGAAGGTGGAGTTCGGGCGCGAGCTCGCCGTGCTCGTCGCGCGCAGCCCGTCCGGGCAGGCCGCGGCGTGGCCGGTCGTCGAGACCGTGCAGACCGACGGGATCTGCACCGAGGTGCTCGCACCGGCACCCGGTCTGGATCGGGGCCTTACCGCGGAGGCGATCGAGGCCGGGCTGCGGATCGCCGGGGAGCTCGGCGTCACCGGGGTGCTCGCCGTGGAGATGTTCGAGATCCTCGATGGTGCCGGCCGCCCCGGGTTCGTCGTCAACGAGCTGGCCATGCGGCCGCACAACAGCGGCCACTGGACCATGGACGGCGCCGTGACGGGCCAGTTCGAGCAGCACCTGCGGGCCGTGCTCGACCTGCCGCTCGGCTCGCCGGCGCCGCGGGACCGGTGGACCGTCATGGCCAACGTCCTCGGCGGTGACATCGAGGAGCTGTACTCGACGTACCGCCACCTCATGGCCCGCGACCCGTTCCTCAAGGTCCACCTCTACGGCAAGAGCGTGCGACCCGGCCGAAAGATCGGCCACGTCAACGTCGGTGGATCGGATCTCGAGGACCTGCGCGAGCGGGCCCGGCACGCAGCCGACTACCTGAGAGGTGTGATCGACGAATGACGGACCCCACCCTGCGGACACCCGTCGTCGGGCTCGTCATGGGCAGCGACAGCGACTGGCCCGTCATGTCCGCGGCCGCCGAGGCGCTCGAGGAGTTCGGAGTCGGCTACGAGGCCGACGTGGTCTCGGCGCACCGGATGCCCCACGAGATGATCGAGTACGGCTCGAGTGCCGCCGGGCGCGGCCTGCGGGTCGTCATCGCCGGAGCCGGGGGAGCGGCGCACCTGCCCGGAATGCTCGCCTCGGTCACCACACTGCCCGTCATCGGCGTGCCGGTGCCGCTGAAGCACCTGGACGGGATGGACTCGCTGCTGTCCATCGTGCAGATGCCGGCGGGCGTGCCGGTCGCGACGGTCTCGATCGGCGGAGCCCGCAACGCGGGACTGCTGGCCGTGCGGATCCTCGCCTCCGGAGCCGACGAGGAGGCCGGGCGGCTGCGCGAGGCGATGAGCGCATACCAGGAGCGGTTGCGGGATCTGGCCCACGCCAAGGGCGCCGCCCTGCGCGACCGGCGGGGCTAGCGGAAGGCGCCGAACGTGCCGAGGCGGCGGGCCTCGATCTTCGGGCAGGTGTCCATGACGACGCCGAGGCCGGCGGCCCGGGCGCGCTCGGCGGCCTCCTCGTCGACGACGCCCAGCTGCATCCAGACGGCGTCGATCTGGAGCCGGTCCTTGTTGGCGATGGCCTCGTCGACGACCGCCCCGACGAGCTCACTGCGGACGAAGCAGTCGACGACCTTGATGTCCTGGTCCGGGATGTCCGAGATGGTCGCGTAGCCCGGCTCGTCGAAGACGGTCTCGGCCTTGGGGTGGACGGGGATGATGCCCTTGGTGCGCTCGTACTTCAGCCAGCGCGCCACGCGGTGGGCGGTGCGCTCCTCATTCGTCGACAGACCCACGACCACCCAGATGCCCGGGTCGGCGAGCAGGGCGGACATGAGGTGCGGGTCGTTCTGGTGTCGGGTGGCCATGAGACCACTGTGCCAAATGTCCGCAGGTCAGGCGAGGTATCCCGCCAATCGACCCAGTCGGCGGGCATTCAGACCTGCGGTCTCCCCAAGGCGCGGTAGGTCCAGCCGGCCGCGCGCCAGCGGGCCGGGTCGAGCTTGTTGCGTCCGTCGATGATGACCGGGGCCTCCACGGTCGAGGCCAGGGACGCCGGGTCGAGGTCGCGGTAGACCTGCCACTCGGTCAGGTGCAGCACCACGTGGGCGCCCTCGAGCGCCTCCGCGATCGTGTCCACGTACTCGGGGCCGGGTCGCTGCACGCGGGCGATGTGCAGCGCGCGGGGGTCGTGCACACGAACGTGGCCGCCGGCCGCCTTGATCATCTCGGCGACGTCGAGTGCGGGACTGTCGCGGATGTCGTCGCTGTTCGGCTTGAACGCGGCACCCAGAACGCCGACGCGACGGCCCTTGAACGTGCCGCCGCACGCTTCGCGGGCGAGGTCGACCATGCGCGCCCTGCGCCGCAGGTTGATGGCGTCGACCTCGCGCAGGAACGTCAGTGCCTGGTCCGCGCCGAGCTCGCCGGCCCGGGCCATGAACGCCCGGATGTCCTTGGGGAGACACCCTCCGCCGAAGCCGACTCCGGCGCCGAGGAACTTGTGCCCGATCCGGTCGTCGTGGCCGATCGCCTCCGCCAGGGCGAGCACATCGCCCCCGGCGGCCTCGCAGACCTCCGACATGGCGTTGATGAACGAGATCTTCGTCGCGAGAAAGGCGTTGGCCGCGACCTTGACGAGCTCCGCCGTCGGGTAGTCGGTGACCAGGCGCGGTGTCCCGGTCGACAGCGGCCGCGCATACACCCGGTCCAGGAGTGCGACATCGGCCTCGGACTCGGGGGACCCGGGGTCGGCCACCCCGTAGACGAACCGGTCCGGCGCCACGGTGTCCTCGATGGCGAACCCCTCGCGGAGGAACTCGGGGTTCCAGACGAGCCGCACCTCGGACTTCTTGCGGCCGGCCGCCTTGGCGATCCGCCGGCGCAGCCGCTCGGCCGTCGCCACGGGCACGGTCGACTTGCCGACGACGAGCGACTCCCGTCGCAGGTGCGGCCCGAGAGCGTCGGCCGCCGCATACACGTAGGTCAGGTCGGCGCGGTTCTCACCCGGCGACTGAGGGGTCCCGACGCAGATGAAGTGCACATCGGCGGGCTCGGCGGCGGCCACGTCGGTCGTGAAGGTCAGCCGCCCCGTCGCGAGCTGCTGCTGCAGCATCTCGTCCAGTCCCGGTTCGTAGAGCGGGGTCCGCCCGGCGGAGAGCGCCGCGATCTTGGCCTCGTCGACGTCCACGGCGATCACCGTGTGGCCCAGGTCCGCCATGGACACGGCGTGGACGGCGCCCAGGTACCCGGTCCCGATGACGGAGATGGTCAGTGGTTCGGACTGCGTGGTCGGCTTGGTGTCGGTCACGCGTTGCAGAGTAACGTCACCGAATGAGACGCACATGAGACGGTATGCGGCCCGCACCCGGGCGCAGTGAGAGAGGCTGAGCATGAAGTTCGGGATCTTCATCCCCCAGGGCTGGCGGCAGGACCTCGTCGGCATCGACCCGGCGATGCACTGGGGGGTGATGGCCGGGCTGGCGCGGCGGGTGGACGCCAACGACGACTGGACCTCGATCTGGGTGTACGACCACGTGCACACCGTCCCGCGGCCCAGCGAGGAGGCCACGCATGAGGCCTGGTCTCTCATGGCCGCGTTCGCGGGAGTGACCGGCCGGGTTCGGCTGGGACAGATGTGCACCTGCATGGGCTACCGCAACCCCGCCTACCTGGCGAAGGTGGCCGCGACCGTGGACGTCATCTCCGAGGGCCGGCTCGAGATGGGCATCGGCGCCGGCTGGTACGAGCACGAGTGGCGGGCCTACGGCTACGGGTTCCCGCGCGCCGGCGAGCGGCTGGCGATGCTGCGCGAGGGCGTGGACATCATGCGGCAGATGTGGACCACCGGCTACGCGACCCTCGACGGCGAGCACTACCAGGTGGACGGCGCGATGTGCTTCCCGCAGCCGCTCCAGGGCACCTCGGCACCCGGGAGCCGCGACAACGGCATCCCGATGTGGATCGCGGGGGGCGGTGAGAAGAAGACGCTGCGGATCGCCGCCGAGTTCGCCGACTACACGAACTTCTCCGGCATGCCGGAGGAGTTCAGCGCCAAGAGCGAGATCCTCGCCGGGCACTGCCGCGACATCGGCCGCGACGTCGACGAGATCGTCCGCAGCGCCAACTTCAACGTCGTCATCGGGCGAAACGACAGCGAGGTGCAGAGCCGCCTCGACTGGATCCGGGACCACTACGCCTCGGCCGGCCTGCCGGAGGACGTCGTCGAGTCGACGGTCCGCTCCTTCGCGAACGGTCCCCTCGTCGGGACCCCGGAACAGATCATCGAGACGCTGCAGGACATGGAGCGCCGCGGGATGACGTACGCCATCACGTACTTCGTCGAGGCCGCCTACGACATGACGGGCATCCAGCTGTTCGAGCGCGAGGTCCTCTCCGAGCTCGTGGACCACGAGCCCCACCGGCACCTCTGGGACCGCCTCTCGGGACGGTGAGGCCATAGGCGAGCGGCGCATACGATCTGCGTATGCCCGCAGACCCGACCTTCGACACCTACCGTCTGTCCGAGGACCACGAGGCCATCCGCGCCGCCGTCCGTGAGGTCGCCGAGGCCCGGATCGCGCCGTTCGCCGCCGAGGTCGACGAGCAGGAGCGCTACCCGCAGGAGGCGCACGACGCGCTCGTCGAGACCGACTTCTTCGCGCCGCACATCCCCGAGGAGTACGGCGGGGCGGGGGCCGACGCACTCGCGACGTGCATCGTCATCGAGGAGGTCGCCAGGGTGTGCGCCTCGTCCTCGCTCATCCCGGCCGTCAACAAGCTGGGGTCGATGCCGCTCATCGTCGCCGGCAGCGAGGACGTCAAGCGGCGCTACCTGACGCCCGTGGCCGCCGGACGGACGTCGATCTCCTACGGACTCTCCGAACGCGAGGCCGGCTCGGACACGGCCTCGATGCGCTGCCGGGCCGTCGCCGACGGTGATGACTGGGTGCTGTCGGGGCAGAAGTCGTGGATCACGAGCGCCGGGGTGTCCGAGCTCTACACCGTCCTGGCCGTCACCGACCCGGACGGTCCGCGAGGCGGCAACGTCACCGCCTTCGTCGTGGAGTCCTCCGACGAGGGCTTCGGCCTCGGCGCCAAGGAGCGCAAGCTGGGCGTCAGGGGCAGCCCCACGCGCGAGCTGATCTTCGACCGGTGCCGGATCCCCGGCGACCGGGTCGTCGGCGAGGTCGGGGACGGTCTGCGGATCGCGCTGCGCACCCTGGACCACACGAGGGTGACGATCGGCGCCCAGGCGGTCGGCATCGCGCAGGGCGCGTTGGACCACGCGCTGGCATACGTGAAGGAGCGTCGTCAGTTCGGCCAGCGGGTCGCCGACTTCCAGGGCATCCAGTTCATGCTCGCCGACATGGCGATGCAGCTCGAGGCGTCGCGTCAGCTCGTCTATGTCGCCGCCGCCAAGTCCGAGCGGGGCGAGAGCGACCTGCCGTTCTTCGGCGCCGCCGCGAAGTGCTACGCCACCGACATGGCGATGCGGGTGACGACCGATGCCGTCCAGCTCCTCGGCGGCGCCGGGTACACGCGCGACTTCCCGCTCGAGCGGATGATGCGCGACGCGAAGATCACCCAGATCTACGAGGGGACCAACCAGATCCAGCGAGTCGTCATGGCCCGCCAGCTGCTGCGGTGACGGGGTCGTCGTGAGCTCCGAACTGGCGCAGGCACAGGCCGACGTACGCCGGATCTACTCCGGCGGCTGGGGCGGCCCGGCCGTCTCGGCGCTCATCTGGCTCGCCGCTGCGGTCGTCGCCGACGGCACCGACGTCCCGACCGGCGCCGCCGTGCTCTTCATCGGCGGTGCGTTGCTGATCTTCCCGGCCAACCTGCTGCTCAACAGGATGCTCAGTGGGCAGGCGGACCTGCCACCCGGGCACCCGATGCGCGGTCTGGCGATCCAGACCGCGGGCACGATGTCGGTCGTGCTGCTGGGGCTGTGGTTGGTGTCGCCCTCGGTCCCAGAGGCGTTCTTCCCGCTGGCGATGGTGGCCGTCGGTGCGCACTACTTCCCCTTCGCCCATCTGTACGGCGAGCCCGCGTTCCTGATCGCCGGCGCGGCGCAGTGCACGGCGGGCCTGGCGCTGCTGGTCCTCGACACCCCGGACACGCTCGGCGGGTATGTCATGGCCGTCCTGCTCACCCTGACCTCGCTCGCCCTCCTGTGGCGGCACCGGACGCGCCGCTGAGCTGTGTCGGCGAGCGCCGTTCCGTCGGTCAGGACGGGGCGACGAGCGGCTCCCCGTCGCGGATCTGCTGGAACAGCCGGTCCGCGGCGGCGTCGTCCCAGATCACTGCGCTGCCGGCGCTGGTCTGGGCGTTCATGTTCGCGACGGGCACCTGGAGGCTGAGCGTCTGACCGCCCGAGACGCCCCGCATGGTCAGCAGGACCTGGCCCATGTCGATCATCGACGTGTTGTCGCCGATCGCCATCCCGCCGGCGGCTGACTGGCTGAAGCCCCACCAGCGCCACGGGATGAGGACCGTCGACGGGGTGGCCGCCTTGTCCATGATGGCGCCGAGGAACTGCCGCTGGCGCTCGGCCCGGCCCAGGTCACCGCGCGGGTCGGAGTACCGCGCGCGGACGTACCCCAGGGCGGTCGGGCCGTCGAGGGTCTGGCAGCCTTCCTGCAGGTCGATGTGCGCCCGCGGGTCGTCCATGTCGAAGGGAACGCAGATGTCGACGCCGCCGAGACTGTCGACCACCCCGGCGAACCCGGCGAAGCCGATCTCGGCGTAGCCGTCGATACGCAGGCCGGTCCGCTGCTCGAGCGTCTCGACCAGCAGCTCGGGCCCGCCGATGGCGAAGGCGGCGTTGACCTTGTTCTCACCCTGGCCCGGGATCGCGAGGAACGAGTCTCGCGGGACCGAGATCAGCGCCCTCGGCCCGTCGCCGGAGGGCACGTGGACGAGGATGATCGAGTCGGTGCGCTGACCCTCGCTGGACCCGGTGCCGAGCCGGTTGCGCTCCTCGGGCGTCAGGTCGCCACGGCCGTCGTTGCCGACGAGCAGGTAGGTCGAGCCACTGCTCGCGGCCACGCGGCTCTCCGGGGTGGCGTCGACCCGGTCGATGCGGAACCACGCGATCAGGGGTGTGGCGATGGTGAAGACGACCCACGCGGTGAGCAGCCAGGTGAGGACCCGCAGCGGGCCGAGTGCCCGGTTGCGGGTCCGGGGCCGCGGTGGCTGCGGGGGTGGTTGCGGCTGACGGTATGCGCGGGCTGGCGGCGGAGGTGGGGGTGGCGGGGGCGGCGGCTCGGCCGCCGACTGGACCGGCAGCACGCGCGTGCGGTCCACCGGTGCGCGGGTGTCCACCTCGTCCCAGTCGGCTCGGTCGTCGTACCCGGCCCGGTCTCCCGCGGTGTCCCGGCTCGTCGGACGGCCGCGCCTGCCGATAGGGATCGCGCGCGCGTCGTCCTCGTGTCCCGGGCTCATCCCCCCAGTGTCACGCGTCCCGGCCGTCGCGGCCAAACACGCGGTGCGGGCCCTCTGCGAGCCCTCGGGGCCGCGGACCTGGTTGCGACACGCCCGAGGTGCCTCCCCGACCGTCCTGACCTGCTCCGCTTTACTTGTCGCGATGGTCCCTGCTCAGACGCGGAGCCGCCCCGTCGCCGCTGGTCGGCCGCGGCGCTCGTCGGTGTCCCCTCACGGCGGACGTGACGACGACTACCAGACGCACGTGAGCCTCGCGGTCGCCCGCCGCCGAGCCGTGAGCCTCCTCGCGATGAGTCTCGTCCTCCCTGGCACCGCACAGCTGGTCGCCGGGCACCGGGGGATCGGGCGTCTGGTGCTGCGGGTCTGGCTCGGCCTGCTGGCGGTGGTCGCGCTGCTCGGCGCCATCGCCTACCTCAGTCTGTCGACCGTCGTGGGACTGGTCTCGGCTCCGTGGTTCCTTGCCGTGGCGCAGTGGCTGCTGTACGCATGGGCCGCCATCTGGGCACTGGTCCTGATCGACGCGTGGCGGCTCGGCCGGCCCGCGAGCCAGCCGACCCGCACCCGGCGCCGGTTCGCGATCGCGACGGTCGTCCTGCTCCTGGCTCCGGCGGGCGTCGCCTACGCCGGTGCCTCGGTCTCGGCCGGGCGTGCGGCTCTGGGTGAGGTGTTCGGCGGCGGACCGACGGTTCCACCCGTGGACGGGCGCTACAACATCCTGCTGATGGGCGGCGACAGTGGCGAGGGCCGCGAGGGCACTCGCCCGGACAGCCTGCAGCTGGTGAGCATCGACGCCGACACCGGACGGGCGGTCACCTTCGGCTTCGCCCGCGACACGGAGAACATCGTGTTCGAGCGCGGCTCGGTGATGGCGGGGCTGATGCCGGAGGGGTGGACCTGTGGGGACGAATGTCTCCTCAACGGCCTCTACACCTGGGCCTGGGACCACCGCGACGAATTCCCCGCCGGCACCGAGGATCCTGGAATTCTCGCCACCCGCGAGGCGGTCGAGGCCCTGTCCGGGCTCGAGGTGCAGTACCACGCCCTCGTCGACATGAACGGCTTCCGCAGTCTGATCGACGCGCTCGGCGGCCTCGAGATCACCGTCATGCGGCGGACGCCGATCGGGGGCGGCACGTCACCGATCTTCGACCACATCGAGGCGGGCCGGCAGCGGCTCGACGGCTACCACGCGCTCTGGTACGCCCGCTCCCGGGAAGGCTCCACGAACTATGAGCGGATGGCCCGGCAACGGTGCGTGATGTCGGCGATGGTGGACCAGGTCGACCCGCGGACGCTCGCGCTGAGGTTCGGGGAGATCGCCTCCGCCTCGACCGGCGTGCTCACGACCGACATCCCACAGTCGGAGCTGGGCAACTTCGCCGAGCTCGCGCTCAAGACCCGGGCGCAGAAGATCACCGGGGTCAACTTCGTGCCACCGCTGATCAAGCCGTGGAACTTCGAGCAGGCCGAGATGCACCGCATCGTCGATCAGACCATCGAGGCCTCCGAGGACACGGCGCAGGAGGAGGCCGTCAGCACGTCGGCCAAGCCGCTGCCCACACCGGGCGCCACCGCGCCGGCGCCGGCCGTGCCCACCCCCGAGACGAAGGCGACGGCCGACGGGGAGGCGGACCCCGCATACGACCCGTTGGCCAAACCCAGTGAGGACGCCTTCGCCAAGACCGACGACATCGCGTCGGTCTGCAGCGTCGGCTGAGCCGTCGCCCTGCGACGCAGCCGAGGTCACCTTGCAACGACGCGTCCGCTGGAGCATGGGGTCTTGCTCCAGCGGGTGACTCACGTGACGCCCGACGCGTCCGCTGGAGCATGGGGGCTTGCTCCAGCGGGTGACTCACGGTGGGATCGCCGGCGGCTGAGGAGGCCGACGGCGGCGAGGGCGAGCAGGGCCACGACCGTGAGCGCCATGCCCGGCAGCAGGCCGGGCTGGCGGTAGTCGCAGGTCAGCTCGCGGGCTCCTGCCAGCGGCACGCTGAGCAGCCCGTGCAACGAGCGGATCTGAGCGGGTGAGCCGTCGGTCGCGCACCGCCATCCGGCGTAGGCGGGGACGCTGACCACGGCGGTCGCTTCGCTCGGCTCCGGCCAGGTCACCTGGATCGACGAGCCGGAGAGCCGGATGTCAGGGGAGGGCTCGGTCGTGAGCGACTCCAGGACGGCGGGGTCGAGGCAGCCGACCGGATCGGCCGGCAGCTCGGATTCGGCGGTCGCGCGGACCGTCAGGTCGAGCGGGTCGCCCGTCGAGACGCCCAGCTCGCGGGGCGGGGCGACGTCGAAGCCGCGCGGGTAGTCGATCGACTTCCCACCGGCGGCGACGCTGCCGACGAGCTGCGGCGCATTCAGCGTCGGCACGGACCGGGCGGGGCAGATGACGGTCAGCGTCACCTCGTCCCCGGCGGTGACGGTCACGGGCGTATCGCCGCCCGGGGTGCCGTCGACCGCGACGCCCGGGACTGCATACAGCTCCGCACCCGCAAGGGCGTTGCGGGCCTCGAACACCGACCCGGGCGCGGAGGCCTGGGCCACGCCCGGGATCCGCCGGGCGAGCGGTGCGGCCGAGGACGTCCAGATCACCTCGCCGTCGGCGCCCAGCTCGGTCTGCACGCCGAGCAGCGCCCGTAGCCCCCGGTCCGGCCCCACCCGGACCGAGAGTCCGTTGGAGGTCCAGACGACCCCGAGCTCGCGCAGTCCGGCGCTGTGGTCGGCGCTGATCATGCTCGAGTAGTACTCGACGCCCGGGATGCCGAGCAGGTAGGCCTCGTTGCGGCCGTACTCCTGCGGTCCGGCGACGCGGCCCTCGGGGAGCACCGGCCGGTCCTGCACGGAGGCCTCGACCGTGGCCATGATCGGCCCGGCGTCCGGGTAGGTCACGAACCGGGCGGCCCGGGCCGTGCCCGAGACCACGCCGGTCCAGGTCCCCTCGACGAGCACCCCGGCGATGAGCACGGCCGCGACGGCGGCGAGGCCGATGCGCCGCAGCCGCTCACGCCCTCGCGCGGCGAACAGCCCCACAGCGATGGCGCCCAGCACCGCGCAGACCGCCCAGGCGACCGTCCGGGTCCACTCGTCGGTGTCCTGCGTCCCCCCGGCCCACCAGGCGAGCGTGGCGACGAGCCCGACCCCGCCGAGCAGCCCGAGCGGACGGCGGGGAAGCGCCTCGGCCGCGACCCAGGCGACCACGACGATCCAGGCCGCCATCGCGAACGCCGCCCGGAACTGGCTGCCGTTCGGCGGGTCGAACGCGTGCCAGACGAGCTGGGTCGGCGGCCACTGCATCGAGAGCATGACCAGGACACCGCCGACCGTGTAGGTCAGGCGACGCCGCAGCGTGACGGGAAGGAACGGGAGGCTGAGCGCGAGGACGAGGACGACCGTGCCGACGTACAGGCCGGGACTACGCCCGACCCCTCCGGTCAGCGGCAGCGACCGGGCGAGGACGTCGACCCACGGATAGGGCGTGAACGGCCGCTCGGGAGAGTCCTGCGCGCGCGAGACCGCCGAGAGGAAGGTCAGCAGCAGCACCCCCGTGGTCGCGACCCCGAGGACGACGGCGAGCAGCGACCGGGCGAGGTCGGCGACCGCCCCTCGCACGGTCGGGCTCTCGGCCACCACCCGCGCGAGGACCAGCGTGCCGGCCCCGAGGGTCGCCATGACGGCCGTATAGGGATTGGCCCACCAGAACAGCGCGACGACGAGGGCCGCCAGGGCGAGGCGACCTCGCAGGCGCAGCCGCTCCATCGCCAGCGCGATCGCGGGCAGGGCGATGAGGCCGTCGAGCCACATGGTCACGTAGTCGGCGTCGTCCAGCGCCCATCCGCAGACCGCGTAGGCGGCGCCGAGCCCGGCGGCGAGCAGGCGCGAGCCGCTGCGCCGCAGGACCAGGAGGTATGCGGTCATCACCGCCGCGGCGACCGCCAGCTTGAGCGTCGTGATCACGAAGACGGCCGTGTCGATCTCGTCGCGTGGGAAGAGCGCGACGAGCGGAGCGAACGGTGAGGCGAGATAGGCCGCGTAGTCCGGGAGGAACGGGACACCCAGCCCGACGTTCCACGCGATGACGAGGTCGACGCGGCCGTGCAGCAGGTCCCACAGGTAGGCGTGGAAGGGGACGAACTGGTTGCCGAGGTCGTTCAGGCCGCGGGGCTCGGCACCGAAGGGTGCGAGATCGCGCAAGGCGGTGACCGCGCAGAAGACCGCGGCGGCGAGGAGGCCGGAGAGGGCGGCCGGGGCGACCCAGCCGAACCGGGACGCGGGCGTCTGGTCCGGGCTGTCCTGCGTCATGATGCCCCTCAGTATGGGGGATACTGGCGCAATGGACCGACGCGACCGGGGCCGTCCCGAGGGTGCGCCGCAGGACCGGTCGAGGGCCACGGACACCGTCGTGTCGGTCGTCATCCCCGTGCTCAACGAGGAGCGCCACCTGCGGGACGCCGTGTCCATGGTCCTTGCTCAGGACTGGCCGGGGCGCCTGCAGGTCGTCCTCGCCGTCGGGCCGTCGACGGACCGCACCGCCGAGATCGCGGCGGGACTCGCCGCCGCCGACGACCGGGTGCTCGTCGTGGACAACCCGACCGGACGCACTCCCGACGCGCTCAACGCGGCGATCGCCGCCGCCGACGGTGACGTCGTGGTCCGGGTCGACGGTCACGCGGAGATCCCCGCCGACTACGTCGCCACCGCCGTGCGCACCCTCGAGGAGACGGGCGCGGACAATGTCGGCGGCATCATGGACGCCCAGGGGATCACTGCGTTCCAACGCGCTGTCGCCGTCGCGATGCGCAGCCCGGTCGGCGTGGGCAGCTCGCGCTTCCATGTCGGAGGCGAGGCCGGCCCGGCCGACACGGTGTACCTGGGTGCGTTCCGCCGCACCGCGTTGGCGCGCGTCGGCGGATACGACCGGCGGTATGCGCGGGCCCAGGACTGGGAGATGAACCACCGGATCCGGCAGTCCGGCGGGCTGGTGTGGTTCACCCCGCAGATGCGAGTGACCTACCGCCCGCGCTCGACCGTCAAGGCGCTCGCGAAGCAGTACTTCCTGTACGGCCGCTGGCGCCGGGTCGTCGCGCGCAGTCACCCGGGCACGATCAACGCCCGCTACCTCGCCGCCCCGGCCATGGTGGTCGGTGTCGGCGGCAGCACCCTCGTGGGGCTGTTCTGGACGCCCGCGCTCGCGGTGCCCACCGCATACGCCCTCGCGACTGCCGGGGCCGGTCTCGCGATCTCGCGGGACGAGGACTGGTCGGTGCGGGCGCGGATGCCCGGGGTCCTCGCGGTCATGCACTGGGCCTGGGGCCTCGGGTTCATCAGCTCGCCGCGGAGCCTGCCCCGCTGATGCGCATCCTCATGCTCGTGTGGACCGGCGTGGCCACCGACACCCGGGTCCTGCGGGAGGCCACGGCGCTCGTCGACGCCGGGCACGCCGTCCACGTCATCGGCCGGGCCGTCCCCACCGACTTCGTCCCGCCCGCCGGGGTGAGCGTCGCCTCGGCCGGTGCTCCGCCGTTGGCCCAGGGCCGCAGCCGTCGGCTCTCCCCACCCGAGCGTCTGGTCCGCTGGGCCCTGCTGCCCGTCCACGTCCGCCGTCGCCTCCGGCGCTGGACCGAGCAGGCCCGTGACCTCGCGCTCCGGTGGGCGCAGGAGCACGGGGCTCCGGACGTCGTGCACGCCCACGACTTCACCACGCTCGAGCTCGCCGACGAGCTCGCGAGCGCGTGGGGTGTGCCGTTCGTCTACGACACCCACGAGTACTGGCGGGGCCGTCCCACCGAGGGGAGGCCGGCGCCGGTGCTCGCCCGGCGCGAGCACCGCGTCGAGCGCGCGGTCGGCGGGCGGGCCGCCGCGGTCATCAC
>JBAUUB010000387.1:0-6098 GCA_049582485.1 Dermatophilaceae bacterium | reverse complement strand
ATCCGGCGCGATCGTGTGCCGTGAGGAGCACCGGACCGCGATCGACAAGGCGGTGTTCCCGATGATGCAGGGCGGGCCTCAGATGCACTCGGTGGCTGCCAAGGCCGTGAACTTCAAGGAGTGCGCCACGCCGGAGTACGCCGCCTACGCCCGTCAGGTCATCGACAACGCGCGCGTGCTCGCCGAGTCACTGGGCGAGCGTGGCATTCGGCCGACCACCGGAGGCACTGACACCCACCTGTCCCTCCACGACCTGCAGCCCGTCGAGGTCACCGGTGTCGACGCCGAGGCGCGCTGCGATGCGGCCGGCATCACGGTGAACAAGAACGCGATCCCCTTCGACCCGCAGAAGCCCAACATCGCCTCCGGAATCAGGGTCGGGACCCCGTGCGTGACGACACAGGGGATGGGGACGGACGAGATGCGGGTCGTCGCAGACCTCATCGCCACAGCAGTCATCGACGGTGACTCCGATCCCGATCACGCAGTGTCCCGGGAGGTCCGCGCGCAGGTGAGCGAGCTCGTCGAACGCTTCCCCGCATACCCGCGCTGAGCGAGCGGGACCGAGCGGGCACGGCGTGCGCGAGTACCTGTTCGTCATCATCGTCGCGGCCCTGACGACGTATGCGGCGACGCCGCTCATGCGCACTCTGGCCGTCCGCCTCGGGGCCTACACCCAGGTCCGCGACAGGGATGTGCACAGCGTTCCGATCCCGCGGCTGGGCGGGGTTGCGATCCTGGTCGGCTTCGGTGCCGCCGCCCTGGCGGCCGCCCGGCTTCCACGCCTGCGTCAGCTGTTCGAGAGTGACGAGATCCGGGGCGTGCTCATCGGCGCGGTCATCATCTGTCTGATCGGCGCCATCGACGACATCCGCGAGCTCGACTGGTTCGCCAAGCTCGGCGGCCAGCTGCTCGCGGCCGGCGCACTGGCCTTTCACGGTGTCCAGTTCTACTCGCTCCCGGTAGGCGGTCAGGTCGTGCTGCCTCCGTTCATCCTCGTGTCGCTGACGATCCTCGTGGTCCTCGTCTCGACGAACGCTGTCAACTTCATCGACGGACTCGACGGACTCGCCAGCGGAGTCGTGGGAATCGCCGCGCTCTCGTTCTTCGGCTACGCCTACCTCATCTCCCAGACCTACAACCCGCCGAACGTCTTCTCGACGGCGGCTCTCATCTCGGCTGCCGTCATCGGGTGCGCCGTGGGGTTCCTGCCGCACAACTTCTTCCCCGCGCGCATCTTCATGGGCGACTCCGGCGCCCTTCTCTTCGGTCTGCTGCTCGCCGCCGCGACGATATCGATCACCGGGTCCGTGGCCGGCGCGGACGTCAGCGCGAACCCGGTGGCCGCGGTGCTGCTGCCACTCGCCGTCCCCCTGGCGATCTTCCTTCTCCCCCTGGTCGACGTCGTGTGGGCGGTGATCCGCAGGACCCGGGCCGGGCGACGCCCCTGGCAACCGGACGCCGGCCACCTGCATCATCGGATGCTGGCGTTCGGGCACGGCCACCGTCGGGCGGTCCTGCTGCTCTGGGGCTGGGCGGCCGCGATCTCGCTCGGGTCGGTGGCGTTCGTCTTCTTCGACCCCCGGGTGGCCACGGGGATCCTGCTGGTCATGCTCGGGACGGCGGCAGCGCTGACCGTGTGGCTGCCGCGCGCAGTCGTCGGAGGGCGCCGGCCGCAGTCCTACCCGTCGACCGCGCCGCCCGAGTCCGAGTAGCCGGTCTGCCCGGGTCGGTTGACGGCGGCTTGGGAGGCGGGGGTCGCTTGTGATAACTTTCACAAACTATGCGACAGAGTCCTCATGCCGGGTGGCGCGCGGGAGGTTCCATCCTCCGGTACGCCACCCTCGCAGGCCTCGGCGGTCTGCTCGCGTCGAGTCTCGTCGCCGGCCTGGTCGGGGACCGTGCAACCGTCCTCTCCGCCCTTGCGGGTGCGCTGGTGGTGCTCCTGGTCGTCGACATCGGCCTCCTGGCCATCAGCGCCGTGGTCGCCTCCGAGGTCTCGCTGTCGATGGCGGGGGCGGCAGTCGTCTACATCGGCCAGATCGTCCTGATCGTCACCGCGCTCCTGGTCATTCGTGACCGGGACTGGCTGGACGGGCGGGCCTTCGCCTTCGCCGCCATCGGCCAGGTACTGCTGATGCAGGTGGCGCAGGTCATCGGCTACAGCCGCGGCCGGCAGCTTCTCGACTCACCTCCGACCGTCGCCGAGCGTGACGACCGCGCCCAAGGAGGGCACCAGTGAGCGACCGTCCAACGAACTTCCGGACCTCCGGTTCGGACGACGACGACCGCGCTCCCAACCCCTCGTTCCAGGCGGACGCGATGGGGGCCACGATGATCGCCTACCTCGTGACCGGACCCGCCCTGTTCGGAGGTCTCGGCTGGCTGCTCGACCGGCTGCTCGGTCTCGGGGTGTTCACGCCGATCGGCGTACTCACCGGGATGGCCCTGTCCCTGTACACCATTTGGCTCCGGTACGGTAGGACCTGAGCCTCCAGCCGGTCGGCCCGCCGGCTTGCTCCTGCTCGTTCCCACACCCCTTCGAGGAGACTTCGTGATCCTGGCCTCTGCCCCGCGCGCCGCTGTCTTGCCGATGGCAAGTGGTGGTGAGGGATTCACCCCTCCGGGACCCGAGATCTTCTACCTGCCGCTCATCGGCGAGGGGGAGTGGGCCATCACCGAGCAGATGGTGTGGGGCGGCGTCTCGGTCGTCATCATCAGCGTGGCTCTGCTGATGCTGACCCGCAACCTCTCGATCGTACCGAGCAAGAGCCAGTTCCTCCTCGAGGGCTTCTACAACTTCACCCGCAACGGCATCGCCCGCGACATGATCGGCAGCAAGGACTTCCTGCGCTTCGTCCCCTTGCTGTTCTCCCTCTTCACGCTGATCCTGCTGAACAACTGGTACGGCGTGCTGCCTCCGGTGATGAACCCGACGTACGGCCGGATCGGGTTCGCGATCGCGGCGACGATCGTCGTCTACGTGGTGTACCACTGGATCGGCTTCAAGCGCTACGGTTTCACCGGCTACTTCGCCCACATGATCCCCGAAGGTCTGCCGGGCTTCATCAAGCCGGTGATCTTCCCGCTCGAGCTCATCACCTACTTCATCACCCGTCCGCTCACGCTGGCGTTGCGACTCTTCGGCAACATGTTCGCCGGACACATCCTCATCGTGCTGTTCGTGAGCGCGGGGGCGTACTTCCTGACTCAGGACGCCGTCTTCAAGCTCCTCGCCGTACCGACGTTCGCGATGGCGGCGATCATGTGGCTGTTCGAGGCGCTGATCCAGGCGCTGCAGGCCTACGTCTTCACGTTGCTTGCCGCCAGCTACATCGCGGGTGCTCTCGCGGAGGAGCACTGACTCCGAGGTCCACCGAGCCGCTCGCAACCCACCGACCAGCACCTCGCGCACCCGCGCCACCAGGACGACAACTCCACGACAGCGACATCTCCACCAGTACGACAACTGAATACGCCCACATTCGTCCGGACGGTAGCGTCCGGAGCTCACAAAACCCCATGAAAGAGGAATCACTGTGGAAGGCAACCTCTCCCTCGTCGGCTACGGCCTCGCGACCATCGGCCCGGCCATCGCGGTCGGTCTGATCTTCGCCGCCTACATCAACGGCGTCGCCCGTCAGCCGGAGGCCCGCCCGCTGCTGCAGCCGATCGCCATTCTCGGCTTCGCCCTCGCCGAGGCGCTCGCCATCTTCGGTCTGGTGCTCTTCTTCCTCTGATCCGCCGGATCCGGCACAGCACATCCACCGATCCGGTACTCGCACTAGGAGAATCACGTGCTCAACTTCGCAGCCGCTCTGCCAGGGGCCGTCGTGACGGTCGCCGGCGCGGAGAAGCCGCCGCTGATCCCGTACATCCCGGAGCTGATCTTCGGCTTCGTGATGGTCGGCATCGTGTATGTCGTCGTGTCCAGGAAGGTCGTGCCGAACATCGAGCGCGCCTACGAGGAGCGGCGTGCTGCCATCGAGGGCGGCATGAAGCAGGCCGAGGAGGCGCAGGCCGCGGCCGCGGCCGCTCTCGAGAGCTACGAGGCTCAGCTCGCCGAGGCACGCGCGGAGGCCAATGTCATCCGCGAGCAGGCTCGCGAGGAGGGTGCATCGATCATCGCCGACATGCGCAGCCAGGCAAACGCCGAGGCGACCCGGATCACCGAGTCTGCCAAGCGTCAGATCGAGGCGGAGCGCCAGCAGGCCGTCGTGCAGCTGCGCCAGGAGGTGGGCACGATGTCCACCGCGCTGGCCAGCAAGATCGTCGGTGAGTCCCTGGAGGACGAGGTCCGCCAGAAGGGCATCGTCGACCGCTTCCTCGCCGAGCTCGAGTCCGGCGCCGTCACTCCTGAGAAGGTCGGCTCCCAGCAGAGCGGGACACCTGGGGCGGACCTCTGATGCGAGGGTCCAGCCGGGGAGCCGCAGCATCGGTCCAGGAGGCGTTCGACGCCGTCCTGTCCGGCGCGGCCGACCGGACCGCCCTGGGAGAGGACCTCTTCTCCGTGTCGGTCGTCATCGACGGGAACGCATCCCTGCGACGTGCGTTGGCCGACCCGTCCCGGGACGGGGCCGCAAAGCGTGTCCTCGCCCAGCGGCTGTTCGGCGGCCGGGTCAGCGTTGAGGCCGCCGAGCTCGTCAGCGCGACAGCGGCAGGTCGGTGGGCGCAGGAGGGTGACTTCGCCGACACCGTCGAGTCGCTGGGCGTCCAGGCTCTGCTGGCGCAGGCGGAGCGCGAGGGCAGGATAGACGCCGTCGAGGACGAGCTGTTCCGCTTCGAGCGAATCGTGACCGGCGACCCGGATCTGCGTGACACGCTCTCGATCCGCAACACCGACAGCAAGGGCAAGGCCGTCCTGGTCCGGAAGCTGCTCGAGGGCAAGGCGCACGCCGAGACGATCCGACTCGCCGAGCAGGCCGTGACCCACCCACGCGGACGTCGGCTCGACCGCGTCCTCGCTGGCTACCTCCGCCTCGCCGCTGCGCGACGTGAGCAACTGACCGCCCTGGTCACGGTCGCGGTCCCACTGACCGAGCAGCAGCAGGCCCGCTTGCGCACGGCGCTCGAAGGGATCTACGGCAAGTCCGTCGTGCTGCAGGTCGTACTCGACCCCACCGTGGTCGGCGGGATCCGGGTCCAGGTCGGGGACGAGGTGGTCGACGGGACCGTCCTGCGACGGCTCGACGAGGCACGCAGACACATCACGGGCACATAGCCCCAACGCACGACACATGAGCACAGCACCAGCACACGACTTCGGTCCAGAGCAGGACCGGCACATCGAGGAGAAGAGACAGACATGACGGAGCTTTCGATCCGTCCGGACGAGATCCGGGACGCACTGGACAGCTACGTCCAGTCCTACGAGCCCGGGACGGCATCCCGGGAAGAGGTTGGTCGGGTCATCGACGCCGGCGACGGCATCGCCCACGTCGAGGGTCTGCCCTCGGCCATGACGAACGAGCTGCTGGAGTTCGAGGACGGTACCCTCGGCATCGCGCTCAACCTCGACGTGCACGAGATCGGTGTGGTCATCCTCGGTGACTTCTCCAAGATCGAGGAGGGGCAGAACGTCAAGCGCACCGGCGAGGTCCTCTCCGTTCCGGTCGGTGACGCGTTCCTCGGTCGCGTCATCAACCCCCTCGGCACCCCCATCGACGGACTCGGAGAAATCGCATCCGACGAACGGCGCGCGCTGGAGCTCCAGGCGCCCACGGTCGTGCAGCGCAAGTCGGTCCACGAGCCGCTCCAGACCGGTCTGAAGTCGGTCGACGCGATGACCCCCATCGGACGCGGTCAGCGGCAGCTCATCATCGGCGACCGGCAGACCGGCAAGACCACCGTCGCCGTCGACACGATCATCAACCAGAAGGAGTACTGGGAGACCGGCGACCCGGCCAAGCAGGTGCGCTGCATCTATGTCGCCATCGGGCAGAAGGGCTCGACGATCGCATCCGTGCGCGGTGTCCTCGAAGAGGCGGGCGCGATGGAGTACACCACCATCGTCGCGGCTCCGGCGTCGGACTCTGCGGGCTTCAAGTACCTCGCGCCCTACACCGGCTCGGCCATCGGCCAGCACTGGATGTACCAGG
>JBAUUB010000386.1:0-2489 GCA_049582485.1 Dermatophilaceae bacterium | reverse complement strand
TCGAAGAACAGCTACGCTCGCTCCATCAACCCGGTGTTGCTAGGACCGATTGAACCCACGGGGGTCGGCGCCATCACCCATTCCCTGGGCTCAGGCGTCAAGACCGCCCGTGAGGGTGTCGATAAGGAACGCGAAGCTTGCGTCGAGATCGCGCGGCAGGCCGAAGCCGCCGGAGGCCTCAAGGGCCACGAAGCCGTGTACTGCCGAGCGCACCGTGCGGGCCGCATCGATCGCTCGCTCGCCTTCGAGGCCGAAACCGGCCAGGACGGCGACGACGACCGCGACCACGTCGGCGGCGGCCTGCTGGTCCTCGAGGTCGCCGGGAGCGGGTGCACGCACGGTGGCGGCGTACCTGCCCGGATGGGCGTGCACCCAGGCCCGGTAGGCCAGGCAGACCGAGGCCAGCGCCTCGCGGCCGGACCTGCCGACTGCGGCCCGGGAGATGACCTCGCCGAGCTCACGCTTGGCGAGGACGGAGATGCCCCGGTGCAGTCCGTCGAGGGAGTCGATGTGCTTGTAGAGGGACGGCTGGCGGACCCCGAGCCGACTGGCCAGGCCGGCCAGTGTTAGCTGGGACCAGCCGTGCTCGTCGGCCATCTCCCCCGCGGCCCGGACCACGCGCTCGGTGGTGAGTCCGGCCCTAGGCACCGCCGTGGACCCTTGTGACGAAGTCGACCACGGCCGGCCCCACGAGGTCGGGGCGTTGGGCGTGCGGGTAATGACCGGCCTCCGAGACCATCAGCACCTCGCCGTTAAGCGTCCCGGCGATCCAGCGCGCCTCGGCCTCGGGGTCGGGGAAGTCAGGATCCAGGGCGCCCATCACGATCTGGGTCGGCGTTCGCACCTGCCCGAGTCGCTGTTCGACGACATCATGGTCCAGGGACCGGGCCAAGGCCGCGAACGCCGCGGCGTAGCCGGGTCGCTTTAAGGAGGCGACGACGGCGTCCAGGTGGTCGGAGAAGTCCTCGGGACGCCGGCCGGCGTACAGACTGGGGACGTAGTGCCTCCACGTGGTCGCGATCCAGGGCCGGGCCAGCGCGACCCGCATCAGGATCCGCTGGAACGCGGAGAGTTTCCCGTTGCGGACGAAGGGGCCGACGAGCACCAGCCCGCGGACCAGTTCGGGACGGACCGCGGCGAGGTACGCGCCTGCGCCGGCGCCCATGGAGTTGCCCACAACCACGGCGGTCTGGCCGAGCTCGTCCAGGAGTGCAGCGAGGTCCTCCGCCGTCTCCGCGTCGCCATAGGAGGCGAAGCCGGTGTCGCTGTCGCCGTGCCCGCGCAGGTCGACCGAGACCACTGTGAAACCGGCAGCCGCCAGGTCAGGGACCAGAAACCGATAAGTGGACCGAAGGTCGCCCATGCCGGGAACCAGCACAATCAGCGGGCCCTGACCCGTTCGGTCGTAGGCGATGCGGCCCTCGGGCCGGTTCAGGTAGGTGATCATGATTAGCATCATTCTATAGCCTGTCGGCTAGTGTCAATAGCCTGGACGCGTACACCGCCCCCCGGCGAGGAGACGCAGGTGGACGGTGGTGGTGGCTTCTCAGTAACTGACGGCGTTGATGAGCGCAGTGATCTCGTCAGGGGTGGCGACTCGTCCACTGAGGACGACGTCGTCGTCGATGACCAGGGCGGGCGTCTTCATGACGCCGTAGCCGGCGATCTCGCCGTAGTCGGTGACCTTCTCGATCTGTTCCTGGAGGCCGAGCTGGTCGAGTGCCGCCTGGGTGTTCTGCTCGAGCTTCTGACAGTTTCTACATCCTGGGCCGAGCACCTTGATTCTCATCATGTCTTCCTTTCCGAGAGTCAGCCGATCAGGTTGAAGACGAAGCCCAAGGCGATGATGCCCAGAGCCACCGATCCGAAGAACAGTGCGAGCAGGGGTGGTTTGAGCACTCGTCGCAGCATGACCGCCTGCGGGATGGACAGGGCGATCGAGCTCATCATGAACGCCATCACGGTGCCGAGCGACATGCCCTTGGCCCAGAGGGACTCCCCGACGGGCACGATGCCGGCGCCGTTGACGTAGATCGGGACACCGGCGAGGGTGGCGATCACTACGGCGAACGGGTTGTCCGCTCCGGCGTAGCGGGCGAAGAAGTCCGCCGGGACCCAGCCGTGGATGCCGGCACCGATCGCGACGCCCAGGACGACCCACTTCCACACGTCAGCGAAGATGTCCCTGGTTTCGGCCACGGCGGCGTCGACGCGCTCGGACAAGCCGGGCGTGTGACCGTCGTTGCGCAAGGACGCCACCCTCCCGCTCTTGACGACGTCCTCAACCCACATCTCGAGGTCGAAGCGGGAGAAGACCCACCCGATCGCCATCGAGAGGGCGCTTCCGGCCAGGACGTAACCGGCGGCGATGCCCCAGCCGAACTGGTCGCCGATCATGATCGCCGCGATCTCGCTGACCAGCGGGGAGGCGATCAGGAAGGTCAGGGTCACCGACAGGGGGATCCCGGCTGCCACGAATCCGATGAACA
>JBAUUB010000385.1:0-5588 GCA_049582485.1 Dermatophilaceae bacterium | reverse complement strand
CCGTCAGACCATTGGACGCCCTCGCGCAACGTGAAGGTCACGCCCGTACCGTCCTCTGCGGAGGACCACTCCTCGGCGAGCCACGGGGTCGTGACACCGTCCGCCGGGTTGAAGACGAAGAGCGGCTCGTAGATCGCCTGCTGAGTCATCGGCATCGAGTTCGGCGAGAACGGATTGAAGTTCGCCGAGAACGTGGCTTTATCCTCGCGGGGGATGGTCAGGAGCTGGCTGCCATCCAGTCCCGAGGCGGAACCCCCCTCGTCCGCGCCGCCGGCGCAGCCCGTCAGGGCGAGCCCGCCCGCCACAGCAAGGGCTGCTAGCGCTCTCGCCTTTGTCTTGAATCGTGGAGTTGTCATTGCGTCGAGTCCTTCTCTGAGGCCGCTGCCAGATCTGATGTTGAGTCTGTTCGTGTAGCCCTGCCAGGGGCCGCACGACCATGTCGTCGGCACGGGTGAGTCGCTTGCGTTCTCCATGCCCGGCAGTGCCCGAGTGGTTCCCCGGATCACGGGGACCGACTGGCCCTGCCGCCGCTCAGGCGAGCGGCACGCTGTCAAGTTACGCGCGTTACTCAGGTAACTTACGCGCGTTACTCTCCACTGTCAAGGGTATTCAGCGTCGATGTTCAGCCGGTCGTAGCGTCAGGAATCAGGCTGAGGCGCGCTGCACCAGCGGACAGGTCACGAGCGTTTCGCTCGAGATCTGCTTGCCAGCGATGAGTGCGCCAAGCAGCGTCACGGCCTGGGCGCCCATGGAGGCGAAAGGAAGAGCGACCGTGGTCAACTTCGGACGAAGGGCGCCCGCGACCAGCTCCTGATCATCAAAGCCCACCACGGCGACGTCCCCCGGGATGCTGAGCCCGCGCTCCTTGATGGCGTCGTACGCACCCATGGCCATACGGTCCGTGGCACAGAAGAGGGCAGTTGGCGGGTTGGGACGGTCGAGTATCCCTGAGGCCGCCTCGTATCCGTCATCGGCCATTCCGCCGGCGTGGACCACAAGCTGCGGCTCGTAATCAACTCCGTACGCGGACAGGGCGTGGATGTAGCCGTCTAGTCGGCCGCGTGCCGCCGGCGTACCCCGTACCACGTTGACCATGCCGATGCGTCGATGCCCTGCGTCCAGCAGATGACGGGTAGCCACCTCGCCTCCACCTACCTCGTCCGGAATGATGGATGGAACCAGACCTTCCGGATGAGAGGCGTGAACGAGAATCGTCGGAACCCCTTCGAAGGCTGGCGGAATGCTCATCTTGACGTGGGCACTGGACGCGAAGATCAGGCCCTCGACACGCTGCTCGAGCAGCCGCTCAATCGCCCTCCTCTCGAGCTCATGATCTCCCTCAGAAGCCGCAATCAGCAGGAACTTACCCGCTCGCCAGGCCGCATCTTGAGCCCCCTTGATCATCTCGGGACCGAACGGGCTGGTCACGATCTCGGTGACCATCCCGATCAGCCCGGATCGTTGAGCCGCGAGAGCACGAGCGCCAGCGTGCGGGCGGTATCCCAGCTCTGCGGCAACCTCGTGGATTCTCCGTCGAGTCTCGAGTGAGACGCTCACGTTCGGGCGATCGTTGAGGACAAAGGACACCGTGGTCCTCGAAACGCCCACTCGCCGTGCGATGTCGTCCATCCGCACTCGTGGGACTCGCTCCTGAACCATCGGTCACCTCTCACATCGCTCGCCTACCCCTCAGGTTACGCGCGCAACTATAGGCCGGATGACCGGACACGCTTGGAGGCGGCGGACCTCTTCTCTGGCGACCCGACCACGAGCGTGACCGAACCGCTCTTCGCGCACGGCCTCGTGCAGAGACGGGAGCGCGATCATGAGTATCCCTGTTCGCGCGTCGGACTCTCGGCCACGCTCATGCCGCCGCAAGAGAGTCAGGTGGCTGGATCATCCGGACCACAGGCAACAGTGCGAGTCGGGTGGATCCGACAAGGGCTCCTAGTCGGAAGGTACAGCGCACGGCGGTACCCTTTCCGCGATGGTCGAGGCGCACCCCACCGCAATCGAGGCGGTCGCCAGGAGGGCTTGACGCTGCTCTCGCACCCTGCGTCGCCGCTGCACAGTGGGCGGTATGACGCATTCGCAATGAGTCCGGGCACGTCGGCGTGGAACTCGACGCTTGGCGTGTCGATGGTGTCAGGCGGGGACCTCGTGATCGTCGAAGCGTGCGATAGTCCGTGTCTACAGCGTGGCCAGCGCGTACCTCCTCAACATCGAGGTGTGCACAAGTCTCCACAGGCCCACTTCAGGTGGTGCGATTCTCAGCCTTGTCCTCGATCTGCAAGACGTGTATCCCACTTCTGGGGGTGACTCGCGACAGGACGGGCGCAGACTGCGGTGCGGTGTGGAACACCTGGGAAGCAGAGGCAACCACTTCGGGGTCTCGGACGGGAAGGAGACGTACGTGAACGGCATCGTGGTGGCGCCGTCGGGATCACCGACACCATTGCCGGGGCGGTCGGCGCATTCCTCGCAGGAACCGGTGTCGAACCGCTGGAGGCCTTGTCGCTTCCGTCGAGGTGATCCGCATCGACCCGCCCCGCAGCAAACGATGGAGCCGAATCCGGTCGTCCGAGGGAAAACAGCGATCCCGGTGGGGAGGAGCCGTCCGGACCCCGCTTCCGCTGCTGCCTGCCGAAGCTGTCGCTGGGAGGATGCGTCAGCGGTCGAGATCGTTGGCCCAGTTGTCGAAGTAGGTCCGCAGATCCTCGATGGGCACGTCGGTGTGTGGGAAGTCCCCGTCACGAAGGCGTCGGTGCGAACGCAGCATCTGCACGAAGACCGCAAGATCGAAGCCAGCGTCGTCCTCGGCTGCTGCCTGAAGCAACTCGGCTCGGTCGAAATGCTTCGACGACCTCGGCGGCCTTCCTGCCTGATGCCGTGTTTTCCCGGTCGGAGAGTCGGACCCTCCACGTAGGTTGAACTCATGGCTCGAACGACCGCTGGCGTGCTCCCGACTCAGCGCACCCGCACCGATGTCAGTCAGGCGCGGCGCAACCCCGGCACCCCGCTCGACGAGATCGCTGGGGGCTGTCGGCCTGGCGGCGTCGGGTTAGGACGGCGACGAGCGACATCAATCCTCGAACCCAGACTTTGCGGATTACGTCCGTTATGGGACATTATCTGTCATGGCGGGTGAGTTCCTCACGCTTGATGAGACAGCGAGCACCCTCGGGGTGTCGACGCGCCATGCTCGCCGCCTGGCCGATTCCGGGGCAATCACGAGGGTCGCCCGCGGTCTGATCGATCGCGGTTCGGTCGACCGCTATCTCCACTCTCAGCGCCAGGGCCGCACTCGTGCCTGGGCCGAGCACACCGCCTGGGGCGCCGTCGCGATCCTGTCCGGGCAAGACGCCGACTGGCTAGGAGAGACGCAGGCCTCTCGACTCCGGTCGGTGCTGCGTGAGACAAACGACGCCGACGACTTGCTGACCCGGATGCGTGACCGAGCCCGGGTCCAGACCTATCTGGCCCACCGCGCAGCACTCCCCCGCCTACGCGAGCGGGTCGTCTCGACCAACCAGCAGCTGCTGGGGATCACCGACGTTGCCGACGACAGCATCGACGGCTACCTCCCCGCGATAGGCCTCGACGATGTGGTCCGCAGCCTCGGCCTTCGGGCCGATGGGAGCGGGAGCGTGGTGCTGCGCACGACCGAGTTCGAGTTCGATCGCGTTCGCGACCTCATCGCCACCAGGACGGTCGCTGCACTGGATGCCGGCACCAGCACCGATCCGCGACAGCGGGGCATCGGCCGCCGGACTATCCGTGAGCTCCTGGAGGCATACCGATGAGCGCAACGCGCCCTACGATCGAGGTTGCTGCCGCTCCCGGCGGCTGGCCGACTCCGTGGCCGAGCGTCGCGGAACTCGCAGAGGCTCTCCCGTCCGGGAGTTGGACTCTGGTCGGTGGGCTGATGACACAGCTCCACACGATCCACCACGGGATCGGCATCGTCCGTCCCACCAACGACGTCGACATCGTGCTGCACATCGAGACTCAGCGCGGCATACCGAACGCGGTCGCGACCGTGCTGGAAGGACTCGGGTACCTGTTCCAGCCCAGCTTCGACGTGCGCAACAGGACGGCGCACCGGTTCGTGCGAGGAACCTCGACGGTCGACCTCGTCGCCGGTGCGGGTGAGGAAGACCATGTCGATGTCCTGATCGCCGACCACCCGGCGCCACGGGTGATCGAGAAGCTGCGCGGGCACGAGATGATCCGTATCGAGGGCGGCACCCAAGCGCTGCGCCGGACCATCAGCGCTCGGTTGGAGATCGTTCCGGGCGCTGTCGCGGTGATCTCGGTCCCACGCCCGTTCGGAGCGCTGATCCTCAAAGCCGCCGCGTACACCACCGACTCCCGCGACCGGGACCGTCACCTCTTCGACGCCGCCGCACTGCTCGCCTGCATCGAAGATCCGTTCACCGAGCGCGCCGAGTTCACCGGATCCGACCGTCGCCGCATCGCGACCCTCACGCACAACCTCCCGACTGAACACCCGGCCTGGCGGGCCCTCCCCGAAGACCACCGCACTCAGGCCCAACTGACCCTCGACCTACTCGCCAACACCGATACCGATTCGGCGACCGCGGGCACCACTGGGGTCCCGCCTGAGCCGGGGTGATGAGCGCCGGCCCCGGCGCCCACGAACTCGACGGCCTCGGCTGTGGTTCATGCCAACGCCGATGCGTGCGCACGCTGGCTCAGCCGTTGATGATGAGCCGCATCTCCCATACCTACCTTTTCGGGACGGGCGCAGGCGAATACCGCTGTGACCTGCGATAACGGGCGGTGAACTTGCTCACCCGTCCTGCGCCCCTCCTGCGCCCGTCCTGGGACGGGCGCAGGAGGACGGGCGCTTTATGGTGCGCAGGCTGAGGACACTGATGGTCATGACCGAGCTGCGCCCACGAGACAACCGGACCTGCCCGATCTATCAGGGCAGGTGTCCGGTCCCGCTGAATCGGCGGGACCGTGCGACCTGCGGAAACGCACTCGCAGCCGCAACGACGGAACGGGCCGCCACGGTAGTGCTGATTCGGCATGACCGGCGCGACCTGCGGAAACGTGCCCACAACGACAGAATGCGCAGATCAGACGGTGGGCTCGATTCGAGCCAACCGTGGGACAACCGGATCGGGTCGATCGACAAGGCGACATCTGGTCCCGGGGCGGCTTCTCGGGCCCGTTGCGGACCAGCCGTCTCAGCTCGTCTCCGCCTCATCGGTGCTCTCGCGGTCGAGGGCGTCGAGCAGTGCGTCCTCACCGTCTGCTGCACGCTGGGTGAGCAGGGAGGCGTCCGAGGCTGCGGGGCGCAGGGTGCGCTCCAACTGAGCCGCGGGCGTGGCGTCGACTGTGCGGTCTGGCTCGATGTAGTGCCCCTCGGTGATCGCCGTCGAGGTGTGTCCGAGGAAGACCGCGGCCGCGTCGGTGCCGATGCTGCGGGCGATCACGGTCGCTCCGGTGCGGCGATAGGACCGCAGGCTGATGCCGGCGTCGGCGAGGCCAGCGATCTCAAGGAACTCTCGGAAGGTGCGCCGGACGTTGTTGTTGCTCAGCGGGCTCCCGGTGCGCGT
>JBAUUB010000384.1:0-1868 GCA_049582485.1 Dermatophilaceae bacterium | reverse complement strand
CTCCTCCTGACCTTGGTGATCGTCCTCGCCTGGAGCCTGGTGCGGCTCAGGCTGGGTCTCTTCGTGGGCGTCCTCATCGTGGTGGCCGTCACTGTCGGGGTGCTGGCGCTCCTGGGCGTCACCCTGCCGGAGAGAATCGTGAGCCTGCCGAGCAGTTTGGCGCAGAACGACTTCAACCTCCGCGACGTGATCTGGCGGGCAGCACTTCCGGAGCTCCCTTCTATCGTCGGAACAGGGCTCGGGACGACCGCGACCTTCATGACCGGGACACTGGGTATTCCCGCAGTCATGCACTCGGTCTACTTGGGCATCGCCTTCGAGCTCGGCGTTGTAGGAGTCCTGCTGTGGTCCTGGATGTTCATCCGACTCGGAGCGGGGATCCGAACGAGTCCGTGGAGCCGAGAGCTCGCCATGATGGGTATCAGCCTGACGATCATGGCTGCGAGCCTGACCTTGGAACTCAGACGACCTCTGTGGGTCTTCCTCGCCATTCTCGGTGCATTGACGATCTACGCGCACGACAGCCGGTCCCACGCGGCAGAGCGCGTCGGATGATCCTCCTGGCGCCAACCCGCGCTGTGGGCGGCATCTCCTCCTGGACTGCGGCCCTGCGGAGATCCTGGGGTGAGGACCTGACCGTGATCGACACCTCCCCACTGCTGCGCAAACCCGCACAGCAACTCAGTCCAGCGCTTGCCGCGCTGGGGGTCATCCGCGGTTTCCACGTCTGGGGACGGGCCCTTGCTCTGGCCCTTCGGAGATCGGACACCATCTGGGTGACGTCCTCGCCTTCGGTGGGGTTCCGGGTGAGGGACGTGCCCGCCCTCGTGGTCGCGCGTGGGCTGGGGGTGCGCGCGGTCCTGCAGGTACACGGTTCCTCCCTGCCTGGCCTGCTGGGATCATCGGAGCTGTCCCGGCGGTGGTCCACTCTCGGGATCAGGGCGGCCGCTGAAGTGGTGGTTCTCGATGCGAGAACCCAGACACTCCTGAGCGAGCTCGCGCACCGGCCGATTCATCGTCTGACCAACTTCGCCCACCTCGGCACGGAGAAGGCCTCGCCGCAGTCACCGCCGCTGAAGTGGCTCTATGTCGGACGGGTAACCCCGGCCAAAGGGAGTCAGGAGCTGATCGAGCTCGCCTCCCGCCTGGGTTCGTCGGCCAGCCTCACGGTCGTGGGTCCCATCGACCCATCTGCCGAGGACTCCTTCCGCCGGGCGTGCGCAGCACATGTGCTCCTGACGGGGGCCCTTCCGCCCGAGCGCGTCAAGCTGGAGATGCTGGCCGCAGACGTGCTGGTCCTGCCGTCGTACCACGAGGGCTTTCCGATGGTCGTCCTCGAGGCGATGGCGTTGGGGCTGCCGGTGATCGCCTCCGACGTGGGTGCCTGTAGGGAGATGCTCATCGAGGGACCCGAACCTCCTGCGGGGATGGTCCTCCCCAGTCCCGAGTCGATCGGTCCGGGCGGGTTCGTCACCGCGGCACTCGAAGGCTGCAACCACTCCGACTGGGCTGCTCGCCACCGTGGAGGCAGGGTGAGGGTGCTGGGCCGCTATGCCGCGGCTGACGTGATCGAGCGCATGCGGGCCCTGGTGAGCGAGAGCGGACCATGAGGATCGCGCTGCTCGGTCCAGCGCCCCGGGAGGCAGGGCGTCCGTCCGGCGGCGTGGAGGCCACCGTCGAACTGCTCGCTGACGCGCTCGTCGCACTGGGCGCTGAGGTCGTGGTGATCGACCCGTTCACCGGCTACCCGCCGACGTCCACACGGCAATGGGACGAGGTGCGACTCGGCGCTCTCTCTCCCTGGCGGATGGGCTCGTCGAGGGCCCCTGAGCCGCTGCGAGGTGCGGTGGCAGCCGCCGAGGCGGATG
>JBAUUB010000383.1:0-8357 GCA_049582485.1 Dermatophilaceae bacterium | reverse complement strand
CGACAGTCGTTGTCCCTGTCCGCTCCGCCCCACCCAGGCTGCGCGCGGGTAGGAACCTCACCGCTCGAGCCCTCCGTCGAGTAGACATTTGACGCGTCCCCAGAGCGTTCCGACCGCCAGAGTGGCTCGTGAGGGATCGCACGTGGATCGCACGACCGGGAAAAATGAACGGCCCCCGACTCGCGTTTCCGCAGGTCAGGGGCCGTTTTCCGATGGTGGGCGATACTGGGTTTGAACCAGTGACCTCTTCCGTGTCAAGGAAGCGCGCTACCGCTGCGCCAATCGCCCGTGTGGGGGTTCCGAACACCGACCATGGGCGGCGTTGGAGTCGAGGTGGAGACGGGATTTGAACCCGTGTAAACGGCTTTGCAGGCCGCTGCCTCGCCTCTCGGCCACTCCACCGTGAAGGCGGTCGTTCCCTTCCGAGCGGATGACCGGCCTCGAACCGGCGACCTCAACCTTGGCAAGGTTGCGCTCTACCAACTGAGCTACATCCGCCTGCTCCCCGCTGCCGGGGTGCGCATGGAGACATTAGCCGATGCCTGCGCTGAATCCAAACCGGGGAGTCAGTAACCATTGCGCCGACGAACGCGGTGTCGAATGCCGTTCGTCACCCGCGCCCGGCGGGACAGCACTTGCTGCTCGAGGGCAACCTGCTCGCCCGTCGAGTCGCCGTTGTCCGAGGCTGTGGGGACGTCGAGCCAGTCCTCGAGCGAATCCTCCCGCGGCTCGTCCGCCGAGGGGCGCCGAACCCAGCTGAGGATGCGCTCCCGCAGTCCACGCTCGTCGGGCGAGGGGTACAGATGCCGGACTGCCGCGTTCAACCCGGCACCGATGAGCACCGAGATCGCCAGGAAGTACAGCCAGATGAGCAGGACGATCGGCGCCGACAGCGGGCCATAGATCGACGAGCCTCCGAGGGAGGCGGCGATGACCCCTCGGACGACGAATGAGGCGAGAACCCACAGAGCCAGGGTGAACAGGGCACCCGGCAGGTCGCGGCTCCACGGACTGCGGCGAGGAGTCGAGACGTGATAGAGACTGGTCAGGCTCGCGGCTGTGAGCAGGGTGACGACCGGCCAGTAGAACCACTGCAAGACCTGCCACTGCTCGGGAAGGATCTCCGCGACCAGGTTCGGGCCGATCAGGACCAGCGGGATGGTCACGATCCCCACGATCAGAGCGAAGACGTACAGCGAGAACGACAGGGCCCGGGTCGGGACGATCCCCCGCACGCCCGACTGCCCGTACATGATCGCGATGGTGTCCACGAAGACATTGAGCGCCCTGGACCCTGACCACAAGGAGATCAGGAAGCCGAGCGAGATGAGGTCGGCGCGACCGCCCTGCAGGACGTCGTCGACAGTGGGGATGATGGTCGAGGCCACCAGGTCGTCGGTGAGGAAGCGCTCGGAGTAGGTCTGGATGCTCTCTCTGACGGTGCCGACGGCGTCCTCACCCAACCACTGGCCGAGGTACCCCAGACCCGCGAACAGACCCAGGATGAGCGGCGGCAGAGACAGCAGTGCGAAGAATCCCGCCTCCGACGCCAGCCCAGTGACGCGGTAGCGCAGGCAGACCCGGATCGTCTCGACCAGCAGGTTCCACGCGGCCGCCAGCCCCGGGAGCCGGCCGAAGGCCTCCCGTGACTGGCGCGCGGCCATGCCGATCGTGCTCACAGCACCCAACGGTAGGCGACGGCGCGACCGACACCGGGGAGGCTGGCCCCTCGCCGGCTACGTGGCCGCCAGCCGGGCCTTCTGCTCCTCGACGTCGAAGTCCACGCTCGGCCACTCCAGCCCCATGGCCGCCAAGTGCTCGTCGACGAGGTTGAGCACGGCGAGCCGCGCATACCACTTGCGGTCGGCCGGCACGACGTACCACGGGGCGATCTCCGTGGAGCACCTGCGGATCGCGGCCTGGTACGCCTCCATGTACTCGTCCCAGTGGGCCCGTTCGTCGATGTCGCCGGGATTGAACTTCCAGTGCTTGTCCGGCCGATCGAGCCGCTCGGCGAGCCGCGCGCGCTGCTCCTCGTTACTTATGTGCAGCATGACCTTGATGATCGTCGTGCCATCGGCGGCGACCTCCGCCTCAAACGCGTTGATCTCGTCGTAGCGCTTGCTCCACTCCGCCTCCGGCACGAGGTCGTGCACGCGCACGATCAGCACGTCCTCGTAGTGCGAGCGGTCGAAGACACCGATCAGTCCGGGGGCCGGGAGGGCCCTGCGGATCCGCCAGAGGAAGTGGTGCTTCTTCTCCTCCTCCGAGGGCGCCTTGAACGCGGTGATCTCCGAACCCTGGGGGTCCATGGCTCCGACGACATGGCGCATCACACCCCCCTTGCCCGAGGTGTCCATGCCCTGGATGACGAGCAGGATCTTGCGGTTCCCGCCGGCCTTGGACTCGGCGTACATCTGCTCCTGCAGATCGCTGGCCTTGTCCGCGAGCGTGGGCATCAGCACCTCCGCCTCGGCCTTGTCGCCGTCGAACGCCGGTGTGGAGCGTGGATCCAGGGCGCCAAGGTCGAAGGAGGGCCCCGCCCGCAGTGCCTCCCGGAACGTCGTCCTCGACAAGATCTCGTCCGTTGTCGCCATAGCGACCGAGTGTGGCACGCGCATGCAGCTCTGCGGGCTGCGGGGGCGGTGCGAGACTGGCGGCGTGTTCCTCACCGATCCCACGGACGACGACCTGCAGACCCTGTATGCGGTGCCCGCCTCGAGCGAGCACGCCGAGCGGCCGTTCGTGCGGGCCAACTTCATCCTCACCGTCGACGGACGGATCGCCGGCCCGGACGGCACCAGCTCCTCGATCAACAACCCGGCGGACAAGCGCGTGTTCGACCTGCTCAGGTCGCTCGCCGACACGGTCCTCGTCGGGGCCGGGACGGTCCGCGGCGAAGGCTACGGACGGCTCGAGGCGCCGCCGGCGGGACGCGCGCCCGAGCTCGTCGTCGTCTCGAACTCGGGACGGATGCCCGGGTCGGTGCTCGACTCCCCCACCCACGACGGCGGCGTCCCCCGGGGGCGGGCCGTCCTCGCGACCCACGCATCGGCACCGGCACAGGAGGGCGTGGAGCGACTCGTCTGCGGCGAGGACGAGGTCGACGCCGTGCGACTCCTGGGCGCGTTGTGGGACCGGGGCGCGCGCTCCGTCCTCTGCGAGGGAGGCCCGAGCCTGCTCACGACCCTGCTCGGCGCCGGGCTCGTCGACGAGCTCGCGCTGACCACCGCTCCGATGATCGTCGGGGATGTCGGCGAGGCGTCGCTGACGACGGCACCCCTCGACATGCCGATGCAGTGGCGGGGAGGCGCGGTGATCGACGGCACGGTGTTCTCGCTCTGGCGGGTCAGCCCCGACGGCTGACGAACTGCGTCACCGCCCGCTCCCACCGCTCGCTGTCGGTGTTCCACAACTTGCAGTGCCGCGCGACGTCCCACTCCTCATAGGTCACGAGGTCCGGGCGGGCCTGCGCCACCGCCCGGGATGGCCCGATCGGGACGAAGTCGTCGCCGGTCGAGTGCATCAGGAGCAGCGGATGAGTGAGCTCGTCGGCCCGGGTGACCCAGTCGGTCTGGGCGACGTCCACCGTCTCGGACACCCCCGCCAGCCACCGCAGCGAGTCGCTGCCCATGACCGTCCGGGCGAGCAGTGCCACGGGAGTGGGCAGGTTGTTCACCTGCGCGTGGTGGCGCAGCACCTGTCCCCAGTCCAGGACGGGGCAGTCGAGGAAGACGCCGTCCACCCGGGGTGCGAGGTCCGACTGGGCCAGCACCTGCATACAGATCGCTCCGCCCATCGACCACCCACCGAGGGTGACCGTGCGGGCGCCCCGGTCCAGCGCATACCGGATGGCGTCCTCGACGTCCCGCCACTCCGACAGACCCAGCGTGTACCGACCGTCCAGCCCGTGTGGGGCGTCGGCGTCGTTGCGGTAGGCAGGGATGAGGACGCTCAGACCGGCGTCGTGGAGGGCGCGAACGGCCCGGACGCACTCGAAGCGCAGCGCGCCGCGGCCATGGACCAGGACCGCCCACCGGTCACCGCCACCGGCCGCCGGTACCACCCACGCGGGCAGCTCACCGATCTCGGCCTCGATCGTCACGTGCTCGGTCGGCAGGCCGAGCACCTCGTCCGGCGGCTGTGCGAAGTAGTACTGGTTGAACCGGGCCGGACCCGGCTGGAAGTCGCCGAAGTCGAGCCCGAGCACCTCGCGCGTGACGGCGGTGTCGGTCATCTCGAGGATCCGCCCCATGCGCAGGTGAGCGGTCCGCGCCTCGTCCCACAGGCCGTAGCGGCCGGGAACCTCGCTCTCAGCGGTGCGCGAGAGGGTCACGGCTGTCGCACCGAGGTCGTGCACGACGTGGTCGGTCGGTCCCTCCCCGTCGGGGGTGAGCACGGCCCGGGCGAAGTACGACGCCGCGCCGAGCGAGGCCAGTCCGCCGAGAACCGCAGAGCCCAGTACTCCGCCTGCGGCTGCTCGGCCGGCGGTCGCCCACCTCATCGCGGGCTCACACCTGCCCTCGGAGCACGTCCTGCAGGTCGTAGGACACCGGCTCCTCGAGCTGGTCGAAGGTGCAGTCACGGGGTGCCTTGTCGGGGCGCCAGCGGGCGAACTGCGCGGTGTGGCGGAACCGGGTCCCCTCCATGTGGTCGTACCTGACCTCGACGACCCGCTCGGGGCGCAACGGGATGAACGACAGATCCTTGCCCGCCGCCCAACGGCTGTACTCGGAAGACCGTGGCGTGCGCGTCCCCTCCTCCTGCTTGGCCCAGGCCCACGGGTGCTCGTCCCAGGCCGCGACGAGCGCGGCGAGCTCATCGACCAGCGCCCGGCGCGTCGCCATGGGAAAGGCGCCGATGACGCCGACGCTCGCGAGGTCGCCGTTGTCGTCGTAGAGGCCGAGCAGGAGGGAGCCGACCGCGTCCGGGCCGCTCTTGTGCTCGCGGTAGCCGGCGACGACGCAGTCGGCGGTGCGCTCGTGCTTGATCTTGAACATGGTCCGCTTGTTCGGCTCATAGGGGCCGTCGGCGGGCTTGGCGATGACGCCGTCGAGGCCGGCGCCCTCGAAGTGGGTGAACCAGTGACCCGCGACCGCCTTGTCGCGCGTCGCGGGAGTGAGGTGGATGGGCGGTTGCGCACTGGCGAACGCCTTCTCGAGGGTGGCGCGCCGCTCGGCGAACGGCCGCCCGGTGAGGTCCTCGTCGCCGAGGGCCAGCAGGTCGAAGGCGACGAACCTCGCCGGGGTCTCTGCGGCGAGGCGCTTGATGCGGCTGGCGGCCGGGTGGATCCGCTGGCTGAGCAGCTCGAAGTCGAGCCGGTCCTCCCCCGGCCGCTCGAGGATGATCTCGCCGTCGACGACGGCCCGGTCCGGGAAGCTCGCGAGCACCGCCTCGACGACCTCGGGGAAGTAGCGGGTCAATGGCTTCTCGTTGCGGCTGCCGATCTCGACGAGGTCGCCGGAGCGGAAGATGATCGAGCGGAAGCCGTCCCACTTCGGCTCGTAGAACAGGTCGAGCCCGGCGAGCGGCTTGGCGTCCAGGCCGGAGACCGGCTTGGCGAGCATGGGCGGCACCGGCGGCACGACCGGCATCGCCCACCGATCGCGGTGCTCCTCGTCGCGGTCCGCCTTGGGCGCGAGGTACTCCGAGTCGTCCTTGTCAGTGCGCCGCTTGCTCGGCCGGACCCGCGGCGGCTCGCCCGGCATCTTCGGGTAGTCGGGCGGGAAGTTCAGCTCCCCCAGTCCGCGCTCGAGATCGGCCTCCCAGAGGGCGAGTGCGGCCTCGATGCGGGCCGGGTTGGCGTCCAGGCCGGTCCAGGCGTCGCCGTGCCGTTCCAGGTGAGCGGGGACCGAGTGAATGGTGAAGTCACGGGGGTCGACCTCACCGAGGTCGGCCCACGAGACCGGCGTGCTCACGGGGGCGCCGTGGATCGGGCGGGGGCTGTAGGCGCTGGCGATCGTGCGGTCGCGGCAGGCCTGGTTGAAGTCGACGAAGACGCGCTCGCCGCGCTCCTCCTTCCACCACGACGTCGTGACGAGCTCGGGGTCGCGCCGCTCGAGCTCTCGCGCGATACCGATGACGGCGTGGCGGACGTCGAGGAACTCGTGGGTCGGCTCGATCCGGGCGTAGACGTGCACGCCGCGGTTGCCGGAGGTCTTGGCCCAGCCGGTCAGGCCGACCTCCGTGAGGACGTCATTGAGGAGGTATGCGGCGCGCACCGCATCCGAGAAGTCGCGCCCGGGCTGGGGGTCGAGATCGATGCGGAGCTCGTCGGGGTTGTCACCCGCCGTCGTCTCGTCGGCGCGGCCGACCGGCCACGGATGCCACGTGACCGTGTTCATCTGCACCGTCCAGACGGCGGTCGCGACCTCGTCGACGACGATCTGGTCGTGCCTGCGTCCGCTCGGGTAGCGGCACCGCACGACCCGGACCCAGTCGGGCATGCCCTTCGGCGGGTTCTTCTGGTAGAACTCCTCGCCGTCGATGCCCTCGGGAAAGCGCTGCAAGGTGACCGGGCGGCCGCCGATGTGCCGCAGCAGGTGCTCCCCGACGGCCACCGTGTAGTCGGCCAGGTCACCCTTGGTCAGCGCTGGCCGGCCCTCGTGTGCGGGCCACATGACCCGGTCCGGGGAGCTGATCCGCACCGCGCGCGGACCCTGCGGCCCGTCGACCTCGACGATCCGCTCCTGCGCGCGCGATGCCATGCGAGGCACCTTATCGGCTCGGTATGGTCGCCGTATGAGCCTCGACCGACCTGTCGCCCCGAACCCGTACGACCTGCTCCCCAGCGTCCCGTCGTTCACCGTGACCAGCGACGACGTCACCGACGGCGCCCCCCTCAAGGACGACCAGGTGGCCGCTCTCGGCAACACCTCGCCCCAGCTCTCGTGGTCAGGTGCCCCCGAGGGCACCAAGTCCTACTGCGTGACCTGCTTCGACCCGGACGCGCCCACCCCGAGCGGGTTCTGGCACTGGGCCATCGTCGACATCCCCGCCGACGTGACCTCTCTGCCGACCGGCGCGGGAGCCGAGGGCGGTGCACAGCTGCCGACCGGCGCATACATGCTGAAGAACGACGGCGGCAGTTCCTGTTTCATGGGCGCGGCACCCCCGCAGAACGACCAGGTGCACCGCTACTTCTTCGTCGTGCATGCGGTCGGCGAGGAGAGCCTCGGCATCGACGAGACCGCGTCCAACGCCGTCATGTGCTTCAACCTCGCCTTCAAGACCGTCGGTCGGGCGATCATCCACGGCACGTACCAGCACTGAACCTCGAGCACCGAAATAGACCAGGATCGAGAGACGTTCGTCATGAGCATGGAGACCAGCGGCCGCAAGTATGCGGTGGACAAGTCCGAGGACGAGTGGCGCGTCCAGCTCTCGCCACAGGAGTACCAGGTGCTCCGCCAGGCCGGAACCGAGCGGCCCTACACCGGTGAGTACACCGACGAGAAGCGCGTGGGCGTGTACGCGTGCCGCGCGTGCGAGGCCGAACTCTTCCGGTCGGAGACGAAGTTCGACAGCCACTGCGGCTGGCCGTCGTTCTATGCGCCGCTCGCCGGGGACGCCGTCGAGTACCTCGAGGACCGCTCCCTGCCGGGGCGGCCCCGGGTCGAGGTGCGGTGCGCCGCGTGCGGCAGCCACCTCGGGCACGTCTTCGAGGGCGAGGGCTACGACACCCCGACCGACCAGCGCTACTGCATCAACTCGATCAGCTTGACCCTGCGCCCCGCCGACGCCTGACCCACAGGCCGGGTCTGCGTATCACCTTTCTCTCCCCAACCGGGAAACGCATCGTCCACCACGGTTGATTGCCGTGGTGGACGATGCGTTTCCATGGTGAAGTGCAGCGCATCGGGGGCTCAGCGCACGGGCGAGCCGCCGGCGCGGACCACAGGAGCGGGGCGCCTGACCGCCCCGTGCCCCACCGACTACGCGGTCCGCAGCGCTGCGGCCAGCTCGATGCCGGCCCGGATCTTGGCAACCACAGCACCATTCCGGTAGAAGTCAGCCCAGATGATGCGCACGACGATGTAGCCGAGTGACCTCAACCGGTCCTCGCGCTTCTTCTCGTCGAACAGCACCGCCCCCGGCGCCTCGTCGTACTTGAGCCTGCCGTCGAACTCGACGATGACCGAGGTGCCCTCCACCACGAAGTCCACTCGCGCGACGAAGGCGCCGTCATCGTCGGTGATGGTGACCTGTGGGATGAGGCGTATCCCAGCACTGCCGCCAACTACCGCAGTCAGGGACTCTCCAGGACTCTCGTGGGCCGGGTCGACGAACGTGAGCATCGACCGGACCCGCCCGGACCGCGGCCAGCTGCGGACCCTCTCGGCGGCAGCGAGCAGCTC
>JBAUUB010000382.1:0-2237 GCA_049582485.1 Dermatophilaceae bacterium | reverse complement strand
CCCCCGCACCCCAAGACCCCACGACCCCACGACCCCAGCACCCCAGCGCCCCAAGACCTGGGGTCGGGGTTCCCTCGGATGCGGTTCTGCAGCCGGAGGCGACACAGCGCCTCCCCCTGCACGATGGCCTCTGCAAGCACGACGACCTTCCTACGCACGACGACCTCCCGGGCCCCATGACGGAGGTGGTTCTGCAGCGCGAGGCGACACATCGCCACTCCATGCAGGACCGCCTCCCCCCTACGCAACCACCTCTCCGTGCACGACCGCCTCCCGCTGCACAACGACCTCCCTACGCCCCGACGACCTCCCGGGCCCCATGACGGAGGTGGTCCTGCAGCGCGAGGCGACACAGCGCCTCCCCCTGCACGACGACCTTCCTACGCACGACGACCTCCCGGCCCCATGACGGAGGTGGTCCTGCAGCGCGAGGCGACGCAACACCTTCCCGTGCAGAAGTGCCTCCCCGTGCAGATGTGTCACGTCCGGGGGCGAACCCCACCGCCGACTGGGATCCACGACTGCCGTGGCTCGGGCCGCAGTCCGTGGCTGATGAGGAGCCGGGCGAGCGCACCAGTGTCGAGAGCCGTGCTCCAGATCCACCGCGCGACGGTCTTGTGCCGCCTCAGCCGGTCCTCCCGCTGCTTCTCGGCCCAGACGATCTCTCCGGCCTCCTCGGGCGAGGCTCCCTCGGGCACCCGGTACTTGTTCCTTCCATCGAACTCGCCGATGAGACCCGGCATGTCGAAGTCCACATAGCCGATGAGGCCGCGCTCATCGGAGTATCTGCGTTGCAGAACCGGTCGAGGGAAGTTGCCGCGGAACATCTGCACTCGGGACAGGCTCTCGCCCGGTGATCCACTCAGGCCGTCGGCGAGGTCGACCGTCAGCCTCGCCGCTCCCCTGCCCCGAACCCCCGGCACGAGGGAGCTCGCCTCTGCCTCCAGCTGTCCGGTCGTGCACAGCCCCGTCCTCAAGGCGTGGTCGGCCGCCGCCACGGCCGTCTCGAGAGAGGCACAGCGCGCAAGGTCGATCACCGTCCGCGCGGGCGGAGTCACGTGCGCGCCCAGGCGCCACGCGACCTCCGTCGGCGCGCCCGGCTGCGGTCGGATGTGACGTGAGGGACCGATGGTGTCATCCGGGTCGTGGACCTGCATGTACGCCGGCCACGCGCCGATCGTCGGAAGTCCCCACACAACTGCAGCCGAGTAGCCACTGAGCACCACCCGCTCGGGCTCCCGACAGGTGAGGAGGGTGGCGAAGACGAGTGCCGCATACCGATCGTCGGCCGAGAGCCCTGACCAGACGTCGGGTGGGAGCCAGACACCTCGGCGCACCCGGTGCCACCCCGTCCGACTCGGTTCGACACCCAGGAGGCGGAGATCCGAACCCACCCGGAGAGTGGAGGGGTCGAACGGGGTTCTCGGCGGCGCTGACATGGACTCGATCTCACCAGGCCTCGCCCGTGGGCGCCCTGAACTATCCACAATCGATGGCGTCGACGTGCTCCGGGGAGGTGGCTCTGCAGCCGGAGGTGGCAGAGCGCCTCTCGCTGCAGAACCGCCTCCGGGAGACGGGGGACGCCGGAGACGGGACGGAGACGGGGGACGCGCGGGAGACGGACGGAGACGGGGGGGCGGAGACGAGAGACGCGGACGGCGGACGGGGACGAGAGGGAGGCGAGATGCCGTCAGTCGGTGGTGTGCAGGCGACGCGCGGCCTCGGCGATGGAGCCCGAGAGCGAGGGATACACCGTGAAGGTCGAGGCGATCTGGTCCACGTTGAGCCGGTGCGCGACCGCCAGCGTGACGGGGAAGATCAGCTCGGAGGCCCTGGGTGCCACGACGACCCCACCGAGCAGCGCACCGGAGCCGGGTTCGGCGAACAGCTTGACGAAGCCGTCGGTGATCCCGAGCATCTTGGCGCGCGGGTTGCGGGAGAGCGGCAGGGTCAGCACGTCCGCGACGACGTCGCCGGCGTCGACCTCGCGTTGCGAGACACCGACGGTTGCGATCTCGGGGTCGGTGAAGATGTTCGCGCTGACCACCCGCAGGTTGAGCGGGGTGACGGCGTCCCCAAGCGCGTGCGACATGGCGATGCGGCCCTGAATCGCCGCGACCGAGGCCAGCGGCAGCACCCCCGTGCAGTCCCCGGCGGCGTAGACGCCACGCACCGATGTGCGCGAGACCTTGTCGACGACGATGTGACCGGAGTCGGCCAGCTCGACCCCCAGCTCC
>JBAUUB010000381.1:0-10155 GCA_049582485.1 Dermatophilaceae bacterium | reverse complement strand
GGCGTCGAGGGTCTCCTTCATCGCGTTGAGACCCTCGCTCTCGCCGTCCCACTGCTCACCGATGGACATGTGGTTGTACAGAGCGGTCAGCGCAGGAGCCGCGGCACTCTCGAGGAGGGCCGGGTTCCACGTCGGCAGGGAGCCCATGAAGCGGCCGGTGAAGCCGCCGGCTGCGAGCTTGCCGACGATCTCGGCGTTCTCCGCGGGACCGACTGCAAGGACGACGACGTCGGGGTTGGCCTGGCTGATCGCCGAGACCACGGCGTCCTGGTTGCCGGTCACCTGGTTCGGGCCGGTCGGGACGATCGTGACGTTCTCGGCTGCGATGCCGTTGGCGTCGGCCCACTTCTGGACCCCGGCCGCGGAGTCACCGCCGTAGTCACCGGGGTAGCCCACCGCAGCGACCGACTCCGGAGCGCTGTTGTTCTCGGCGAACCAGTCCAGACCGACGATCGCCTCGGTGCAGTACGAGTAGCCGTTCTCGAGAATGAGACCGAAGTCGTTCTCCTCGAAGGCGTAGCCGGACCACCACGACGCCGGGGCGCCGACGATGTCCGCGGCGTCCATGTCGGGCAGGATCGCCTCGGTGTTGACGGTGCCCAGGGTCTGGGCGAGCGCCAGGATGTTGGGCTCGATCTGCTGGTAGGCGGCCGCGTGCTCGGCAGCCTGGTACTTGGTGTCACGGGTGTAGGTGTCGATGTCGACCTCGTAGCCGGCGATGCCTCCGGCCGCGTTGACCTGCTCCCAGTAGGCACGCTGGCCGTCGACGATGGGCACGGCCAGGGCCGCGAACGGGCCCTCCGTGAGGTCGGAGAGCACGCCGAGGTAGATGCACCCGTTCTCGGGGTCCACCGCCTCGGGACAGGGCTCCTCGGTGACGCCGTCACCGATCTGGATCTCGTCGGTCGCCGAGGTCTCGGTGCCGTCGGCTGTGTCGCCGTCACCGCTCTCGTCGACGGCGGTGCAGCCGGCCAGGACGAGCGCGCCTGCGGCTGCGAGGGCGACGGCCCTGCTGATGGGACGGGGTTTCCTCATGGATGAGCTCCTTTGATCTCGTGAGGCGGGGTGGAGAGGGTTGTGTTTCGGCGGGACGTGGGGGTGATGGGGACTCGGTCAGTAGCTGAAGGGCCAGGCCTTGAAGTAGGTCCGGACGCGGTACCACAGGCCGAAGAGGCCGCGTGGTTCGAGGGTCAGGAACAAGATGATCAGGGCGCCGAACAGGATCGTCTCGAGCTGGAAGATCGTGATGATGCCTCCTCCGGTGGCGCCGCCGATGAAGGGCAGGTACGGCGCGAGGTACTCGAGCACCCGGGGGAGGAGCACGACGAACGCCGCACCGATGATCGAGCCGGTCACGGTCGCGACCCCGCCGATGACGACGACGGCGAGCAGCTGGATGGACAGGAAGATGTTCCACTGCTCCGGAACGATCCGGCCGACCAGGAGGGACATCAGAGCTCCGGCGAGACCCGCGTAGGCGGAGCTCAGGACGAAGGCGAGGGTCTTGGTCCGCAGCAGGTTCACGCCCATGATCTCGGCCGCGATGTCGCGGTCGCGGACGGCGGCGAAGGCCCGGCCGGTGCGGCTCCTGGCGAGGTTGCGCGCCATGATTCCGAGTGCGACGAGCAGAGCGAGGCAGATGAGGTACAGCGAGATGTCCTCGTCGATGATCCACGGCCCCAGGGCGTAGCGGACCGACAGGTCGCGGCCGAACAGCACCGGCTGGGCCACACCGCGGCCGACTCCGGACCCACCGGTGAGCTGGGTCCACTGCTTGAAGACCTGCTCGCCCAGCATGAGCAGGCCGAGGGTCAGCACGGCGAGGTAGAGCCCACGCACCCGCACCGCGAGCGGCGCGACGAGTAGCCCCACGACCGCCGGCACGAGCGCGGCGATCGGCAACGCGATGGCGAGGTCGAGCTCGAGCCCCCACGTGTTGCTCCCGGGGGTGCCGCCGAGGACGGCGGCGGTGTAGGCGCCGAGCGCCATGAAGAACGGGTGTCCCAGGGAGATCTGTCCTGCGTACCCGGTGAGAAGGTTCAGGCCGATGCCGGAGATGGCGAACACCATCGCCATCGAGAACAGGAGGGTGAGGTCTCGGGTGAGGTAGAACGGTGCCAGCAACGCGACGGCCAGGGCGGCGAGGGTCCACCACCGTTTGGCCGGGGTGTTGAGCAGCGCCTGGTCCTTCGCGTAGGCCGTGACGAGCCGCGGCCTGCCGCGCCGTGCGGCTCCCGGAACCTTGCCACCGCCCTCGGAGGAGCGCAGGGAGCGGGAGTACCCGGTGAGCCGCTCCAGGCCCTGGGCCTGGTGGGCGGCGGTGTCGGTCTGGGCGCGGGGCGTCTCGGGCTGGGTCGCGGTGGTCATACCCGCTGCACCTCCTTGGTGCCGAAGAGTCCGTAGGGGCGGATGAGCAGGACGAGGATCATCACGAGGTAGGGCACGACGTTCTCGAAGTTCGGCCCGAGCCAGGGAGCGTAGATCGGCTGGTAGGTGCTCGTGATCGACGAGATCAGTCCGATGAGGAGACCGCCGACCACGGCCCCCTTGAGCGAGTCGATACCGCCGAGGATGAGGGCCGGAAGAGCGACGAGGGCGAACAGCGCGTCCGTGGCCTGGACGACCGACCCGTTCGCTGCGAGCAGGATTCCAGCCAGCGCCGCCAGCGCACCGCCGATCGCCCACGAGAGCGAGAAGACCCGGCCGACGTCGATGCCCTGGGCCAGAGCCGCCTCCTGATCCAGGGATGTGGCCCGCATGGCCAGGCCGATGCGCGACCGGCTGAGCCACCAGCCGAGCAGGCCGAGGACGACTATGGAGATGACGAACCGGGCGATCGTGTTGTGGTAGACCGGGATCGCGCATCCTGTCTCGCTCGCGAGCAAGCAGACCTGCTCGAGCTGCCACGGGTCGTTGATCGTGCGGGCCGCCGAGTCGAACAGCCGGAAGGCCAGGATGAGCAGGATGGTGAACAGACCGACCGTCACCAGTGCCGCGGCGAACACGGGTCTGCCGACCATCGGCCGGATCGCGACCCGCTCCGAGCCGACGGCGACGAGCGCGGCGACCAGCATGGCGAGCACCACCGAGAGGTAGAACGGCAGCCCGAGTGACACGGCGAAGTACGAGCAGAAGAAGACGCCGATGATCAGCAGGCCGGGCTGGGCGAAGTTCAGCACCCCCGTCGCCCGGAAGATGATCACGAAGCTGACGGCGAGCACCGAGTACACCGCCCCGGTCCCCAGGCCGCTGATCACGGACGTGATGAAGGTCGTCATCAGCCCCTCCCGAGGTCGGCGCCGGGGTACTCGCTGGTGCCGGCGTACATGTCGTCGATCAGGTGCGGCACGGTCGCCGCGAACGCGGACCGCTTGAGCTTCTGGGTGGCCGTGAGCTCGCCGTCCTCGTGGTCGAGCTCCTTGTGCAGCATGCGGATCTTGCGCACCGACTCGACCCGAGCCAGGCGGGTGTTGACATCGCGGACCACGTCGGCGATGAGCTCGATCACCTCGGGCTTGGTCGACAGGTCGCGGTAGGTGGTGTACTCGATCCGCTTGCGCGAGGCCCAGTCGGCCACCGTGTCGAACTCGATCCCGATGATCGCGGTGAGATAGGGCCGCTGGTCGCCGATGACGACTGCCTCGCGGACATAGGGACTGGCCTTGATCGCGTTCTCGATCTCGCTCGGGGAGATGTTCTTGCCGCCGGCGGTGATGATGATGTCCTTGATCCGGTCGACGATCTTCAGGTGTGTCCCCTCCACCCACTCGCCGACGTCCCCGGTGTGCAGCCACCCGTCGGCGTCGACGGTCTCCGCCGTGGCCTCCGGCTTCTTCCAGTAGCCGATGAAGGTGCCGCGGTGCCGGGTGAGGATCTCTCCGGTCCGCTCGTCGAGTCGCAGGTCGATCCCCGGCTGAGGCTCTCCGACGGTGCCGAGGCGAACCCTCCCGGGCCGGTTCGCCGTCGCGACCGCGGTGTTCTCCGTCATGCCGTAGGCCTCGTGGATGAGGACTCCGATGCTGAGGAAGAACGTCAGCACCTCGGTCGAGATGGGCGCGGCGCCGGACAGCGCCGTCCGGACCTTGGCCAGGCCGAGGTGGCGGCGCAGCGTGCGTCCGGCGAGGACCCAGGCGAGGAACGTCAGCACCCGGGAGAGCGGGGTATGCGCGCCGCCGGTCTCGATGCGTTCCTGGGCGGCCCGGTCACCGAGTCGGCGGGACAGGTCGTAGGCGAAGCGCTTCAGGCGGGAGGCGTTGGCCATCCGGATCGCCACGCTCGCCTGGATCTTCTCCCAGATCCGCGGCACGGCGAACAGCACCGTCGGCTGGACCTCGGCGAGGTCGGCGACCACGGTATCGATCGACTCGGCGAAGTGCACGATCGTGCCGTTGCGCAGGCCGCCCCAGGTCGTGACGCCACGCTCCACGACGTGGGAGAGCGGCAGGTAGGAGACGAGGACGTCGTCGTGGGTCAGCCCGTCCGAGCCGAACATGCCGTCGTCCTCGGCGAAGACGTCGGTGCCGTAGGAGATGTTGTCGGCCGAGAGCATGGCGCCCTTCGGCGGGCCGGTGGTCCCCGAGGTATAGATCAGGGTGACGAGGTCCTCGGGGGTCTTCTCCGCGTCGATCCGGTTCAGCAGCTCGGGGTCGCCGGCGCGCAGCTCAGCGCCCCGCGCGACCGCCTGGTCGAGGGAGAGCAGCCGCGGGTCGTCGTAGTCGGCGAGCCCGCGGCTGTCGAGGTAGACGACCCACTCGAGGGTGTCGACGTCGTCGATGACCTCCATCGCCTTGTCCACCTGCTCCTGGTCCTCGGCGACGAGGACACAGGCAGCGCTGTCCTGGAGCAGGTATCGGATCTCGGCGACCGGGTTGGTCGGGTAGAAGCCCACGACCGCCGCCCGGAGCATGTTCGAACCGAGGTCGACGTAGAGCCACTCGGGACGGTTCTCGGACTGGATCGCCACCCGGTCGGTGGGGCCCACGCCGAGCGCGGCCAGCGCATACGCCATCATCTCGACGTTGGCCAGGTAGTCCGCCCAGGTGATGTCGCGCCAGATGCCGTGGCGCTTCTCGCGAAGTGCGACCCGCTGCGGCATGGCCGCGGCGTTCTCGCGCAGCTGCCGGGACAGGTGCCAGGTCGGGTGCGTCGTGGCCGCCGTGGCGGCGGAGGTGGTCGTCGCGGTCACGGGGTCGCCTCCGAGTGGTCGAACTGACCTTTGACGTCCTCGCTCGCGCCGCCGAGGTATGCGGCGATCACCTCCGGGTCGCGCTGCACCTGAGCGGGGGTCCCGAGCGCGATCCGCTGCCCGAAGTCGATCACCATGACCCGGTCGGCCAGGTCCATGACGAGCCGCATGTCGTGCTCGACCATGATCATCGCGATGCGCAGCTGGTCACGGATGTCGAGGATGAAGCGGGCCATGTCCTCGGTCTCCTCGGCGTTCATGCCGGCGACCGGTTCGTCGAGGAGCAGCAGGACGGGGTCCATCGCGAGGGCCCGCCCGAGCTCGATGCGCTTCTTGATGCCGTAGGGGAGGATGCCGACGGGCATCTGTCGAACGGCGGTCAGGTCGAGGAACTCGATGATGTTCTCGACGTCGCGCCGGGCCTTGAGCTCGGCCTTGCGTGCCGGAGGCAGCCACGCCATCGCCTGCCACCACGAACCGCCCATGTGCTGGTGCCGGCCGAGAAGGAGGTTCTCGAGCACGGTGAGGTTGTCGAACAGCTCGATGTTCTGGAAGGTCCGCGCCACACCCTTGGCGGCGACCGCGTCGGGCCGCATTCCTAGCAGCTCCTCGCCCCTGAGCCGGATCGAGCCGGTCTGGGGTCGGTACACACCGCTGATGCAGTTGAACGTCGACGTCTTGCCGGCACCGTTGGGGCCGATGATCGCGAAGAGCTCGCGCTCGGCGACTTCGAAGGCGACCTTGTCCAAGGCGACGTTGCCGCCGAAACGCAGGGTCAGGTCATCGGCCTGGAGAAGGGGTGGGGTCCCGCTCACGGGTGATGCTCCTGTCGTGGGTGGGGTCATGACAGCCACCGCTTGCGCCGCTTGTAGTGCTTGACGTCGCGCAGCGAACGCTTCTCTCCGGCGCCGCCGAGATAGAACTCCTGGATATCCGAGTCGTTGCGCAGTGTGGCGGCGGGGGCGTCCATGACGGTCAGGCCGTTCTCCATGACGTAGCCGTGGTCGGCGATCGAGAGGGCCATCGCCGCGTTCTGCTCGATGAGCAGGACCCCCGTGCCGGCCTTGTTGATGTCGACGATGAGGTCGCGGATCTGCTCGACGATCTTCGGCGCCAGTCCCAGGCTCGGCTCGTCGAGCAGGAGGTAGGAGGGCTCGGACATCATCGCCCGTCCGATCGCCAGCATCTGTTGCTCACCGCCGGAGAGGTAGCCGGCGCGCTCGGCCTTGCGCTGGGCCAGGATGGGGAACATCCCGTAGATGCGGTCGTACTTGTCCTTCAGGCCGCTCGAAGCCTGGGTGTGCGCGCCGACCCGGAGGTTCTCCTCGACGGTGAACTCGGTGAAGACCCGACGCCCCTCCATCACCTGGCTGACGCCCGCCGCCACGACGCCGGCGGCCTTGCGGGTGTCGATCTTCTTCTCGTCGAGGCTGACGTAGCCCCTCGTGATCCGGCCCCGGTGGATGTCGAGCAGGCCGGTGATCGCGCGCAGGAGGGTGGTCTTGCCGGCGCCGTTCGCGCCGAGGACCGCGACGATGGAGTCGGGCGCGACGGACAGGCTCGCGCCGCGTAGCGCGAGCATGACGTCCTCGTAGACGACCTCGAGATTGTGGACGGCGAGCGTCATTGCTCTCCTCGGCCTGGTGCTGGTCGGGGGAGACTCGAACGCTAGTGAGCGTGCGGCGAGTGAGGGGGTTTGGCCTTGCCCCTGTTACCAAGATGTGACCGACGGGTAACCGGGCTCGACCGGCCAAGACGCACTGGTCAGACCCGCTCGAGAACGAAGACCGGGATCCGACGGCCGGCGGCCGTCGCGGTGACGACGTAGTCGGCGTACGGCGGGAACGCGGCGACGCACCGGCGCCACCACTCGTCGTACTCCTCGCCCTCGATCTCTCGGGCGAGGGTCGGCCAGGAGTCGGTGCCGTCCATGAGCTCGACCCTGGGGTCGGCCTTGAGGTTGTGGTACCACTGCGGATGTCTGGGGCCGCCGCCGATCGAGGCGACCGCCGCATACGCCCCGTCGTGCTCGACCCGCATGAGAGGGACCTTGCGGATCGCCCCGGACCGCGCCCCCCGCATGGTCAGCAGGACCACCGGACGGTTCTGGATGTGGACCGAGCGCGTGTCACCGGTCTCCTCGATGACCTCGACCTGCGAGCGGACCCAGCCCGTCGGGCTCGGCTCGTACGGTGTGCCCGCCTCAGCCATCGGAGGACCTCTTCCACAGGTTGATCCCGGCGTCCACGGCGTGTCCGTCGATCCGCGCGAGCTCATCGTCGCTGAAGTCCAGCCGGTCCAGGGCGCCGAGGGAGTCGTCGAGCTGCTCGACGCTCGAGGCGCCGATGAGCACCGACGTCACCCGGTCGTCGCGAAGAGCCCAGGCCAGCGCCATCTGCGCCAGGGACTGGCCTCGTCCGGTCGCGATCTCGTTGAGCGCCCGGACGTGCGTGAGGGACTCCTCGGTCAGCAGGTCGGGGTCGAGCGACTTGTCCTGCGCGGCACGGGAGCCCTCGGGGATGCCGCCGAGGTACTTGTTCGTGAGCATGCCCTGCGCGAGCGGGCTGAACGCGATGCACCCGACTCCCTCCTCGCCGAGCACGTCGAGCACGTCCGCCTCGATCCAGCGGTTGAGCATCGAGTAGGACGGCTGATGGATGAGGAGAGGGGTGCCGAGGTCCCGCAGGATCGCGATCGCCTCCCGCGTCCGCGGCCCGGAGTAGGAGGAGATGCCGACGTACAACGCCTTGCCCTGACGCACGAGGGTGTCGAGTGCGCCCATGGTCTCCTCGAGCGGCGTCGTCTCGTCGAAGCGATGGCTGTAGAAGATGTCGACGTAGTCCAGGCCCATCCGCCGCAGCGACTGCTCGGCGCTCGCGATGAGGTACTTGCGCGAGCCGCCGCCCTGCCCGTAGGGGCCCGGCCACATGTCGTAGCCCGCCTTGGAGCTGATGATCAGCTCGTCCCGGTAGGGGAGGAAGTCACGCCGCATGAGGGTGCCGAAGTTGCGCTCCGCCGACCCGTACGGCGGGCCGTAGTTGTTCGCGAGGTCGAAGTGCGTCACCCCGCGGTCGAAAGCACGGCGGATGATGGCCTGCTGGCGCTCGAGCGGCACGTCGTCGCCGAAGTTGTGCCAGAGACCGAGGGAGATGGCGGGCAGGTCCAGTCCCGAGCGGCCGCAGCGGCGCCAGACCATTCCGGCGTCGTAGCGATCGGCCGCAGCGAGGTAGTCCAGGTCGTGATACGTCATGGTCGGCAAGCATGGCAAGCTCCGGGTGCGGGGGTAAGGTGAGCGCAGGTCATGAGTGCCAGCACGACAAGCCCCGGCTCGCTGGCCGGCAACCCTCCACTCGCGGTGGGGTGCCCCGGGTGAGGACCTGGCGAGCGCACCGTCGGTGCGCCCGCAAGCGCGGGAGGTCTCCCGCACCCGTTTTCCCGCCGCGGGCCCTGCCCGGGGCGTCTGCACCACTTTCACGGAAAGGGACGATCACTCCATGAGTGACACCTGGGCCTTCGAGACCCGACAGATCCACGCCGGCCAGCAGCCGGACTCCGCGACCGGCGCCCGTGCGCTGCCGATCTACCAGACCACGTCGTACGTGTTCAACGACACCGAGCACGCGGCGAACCTGTTCGGACTCAAGGAGTTCGGCAACATCTACACCCGGCTGATGAACCCGACGACCGATGTCGTCGAGCAGCGGATCGCGAGCCTCGAGGGCGGTGTCGGCGCGCTGCTGCTCGCGAGCGGCCAGTCCGCCGAGACGCTCGCCATCCTCAACATCGCGGAGGCCGGCGACCACGTCGTCGCCAGCCCGAGCCTGTACGGCGGCACGTTCAACCTGCTCAAGTTCACCCTGCCCAAGTTCGGCATCCAGGTGGACTTCGTCGACGACCCCACGTCGCTGGACTCCTGGCGGGCGGCGCTACGGCCGAACACCAAGCTGCTGTTCGGCGAGACGATCGCCAATCCCAAGGGCGAGGTGCTCGACATCGAGGGGATCGCGGCCGTCGCGCACGAGCACGGCGTGCCGCTCGTGGTCGACAACACGATCGCGACGCCCTTCCTCATCAGGCCCTTGGAGTGGGGGGCCGACGTCGTCGTGCACTCGGCGACGAAGTACCTCGGCGGCCACGGCACCTCGATCGCCGGGGCGATCGTCGACGGCGGTCGCTTCGACTTCGCCGCCGACCCGGACAGGTTTCCCAACTACAACACGCCGGAGGAGAGCTACCACGGCCTCCGGTACGGGCCCGACCTCGGCGTGGGCAGCCCGTTCGGCGCCAACCTGTCCTTCATCCTCAAGGCGCGCGTGCAGCTGCTGCGCGACATCGGGCCGGCGGTCTCGCCGTTCAACGCCTTCCTCGTGGCCCAGGGCATCGAGACCCTGAGCCTGCGGATGGAGCGGCACATCGAGAACACGCACAAGGTGGCGGCCTTCCTCACCGGTCACGACCAGGTCGAGAAGGTCATCTGGGCCTCGTTGCCGGACGGGCCGACCCACGAGCTGGCGCAGAAGTACTGCCCGAAGGGCGCCGGAGCGGTCATCTCGTTCGAGATCGCCGGCGGCGTCGAGGCGGGTCGGCGCTTCGTCGAGGGACTCGCCCTGCACAGCCACGTCGCGAACATCGGTGACGTCCGCTCCCTCGCGATCCACCCCGCGACGACGACCCACTCCCAGGGCACCGACGCGGGCCGGCTCGCCGCCGGCGTGACCCCCGGCCTGGTGCGTCTCGCTGTCGGCCTGGAGCACATCGACGACATCGTCGCCGACCTCGAGGCCGGCTTCGCGGCCGCCGCTGCAAGCGACGCCTGAGCCGACCCGGCATGGGCGACGGGGGCGGTCGCTGCCCCGCCCGTGGGGCGTGTGGATAACCGACGGGTCTTCTCGCTGGACTGTGGCAGCGTGTCGGCATGGCAACCCTGCGTGTCGACGGCGCCGCGATCGCGGCGCTCGGTGTGGACCTCC
>JBAUUB010000380.1:0-3616 GCA_049582485.1 Dermatophilaceae bacterium | reverse complement strand
GGGCAGAGATGAGATGACGACCAGCGGTGAGATGACGCGCGGGACCGACCCCGCGCTGGCAGATCGCATCGCGACCGCGATCCTAGGCAGCACGGCCGACGGGACCGCCCTCGACCCCGACTCCCCGGAGGATCGGCTCGCCCTCGTCCGCCGCGCGGCCGCAGCCGAGCGAGCGGTCAAGGAGCTCCTCGAGCAGTCCGTCTCCGCCGCCCGGGGTGGCGGGCACCCGTGGTCGGCGATCGGGGACGTGCTCGGGCTGAGCCGCCAGGCGGTGCAGCAGCGCTTCGGGGGGAGCTCGCGATCACCCGGCGCCTCGCCGGGCGACGAGCAGCGGCGCCGGCTGGGCCCGGTCACGGCGTTCGACGAGATGGCCGAGCTGGAGATCGCCGGCCGCCAGGGGTGGCGCACGATCGACGCAGGCATGCTGCACCACGTCGTCGAGCGGACCGACACCCAGTGGGAGCACTGCCGGGTCGTGTGGACCAAGCCGGCGACCGCATACGAGTCCGACGGCTGGACCGTGGCGGTGCGGGCCTTCCCATGGCTCTACCTCGTCCGCGACCTCGGCGTGCCCGCGCAGCCGTGACGGTCGGGCGGAGCGAACCGGCCGGCCGGGCTCGAAAGCGGCTTCAGTCTTTGTTCGTCTCGCCGGGAAGGGCCAGCATCTGGTCGAGCGCGACGCGGGCGTAGTGCGCGACCTGCTCGTCGACCCGGATCGGGTTGACGACGCGCCCCTCGACGAGCGACTCCAGCGCCCAGACGAGGTGGGGCAGGTCGATCCGGTTCATCGTGGAGCAGTAGCAGACGTTCTTCTCGAGGAACGCGATGCGCTGGTCGGGGAACTGCTGCGCGAGCCGCTGGACGAGGTTGAGCTCGGTGCCGACGACCCAGGAGGTCCCCGCCGGGGCGGCTGCGATGGTCTTGATGATCTTCTCCGTCGACCCCACCTCGTCGGCGAGCTCGACGACCTCGTGGCGGCACTCGGGGTGGACGATCACCTTCACGCCCGGGATGTCGCGGCGGGCGGCCTCGACGGCGTCCACGGTGAAGCGCCCGTGGACCGAGCAGTGGCCTCGCCAGAGGATCATCCGCGCCGCCTGCAGCTGCTCGACCGTCAGCCCGCCCATCGGCCGGTGCGGGTCGAACACGACGCAGTCCTCGAGGGACCCGCCGAGGTCGCGGACGTAGGTGTTTCGGCCCAGGTGCTGGTCGGGCAGGAACAGCACCTTGGCCCGCGAACCTCCAGGGTCGGCCGGGGTCCAGCCGCGTTGCTCGAGCGCCCAGGCAAGCGCCGTGCGGGCGTTGCTCGAGGTGCAGATCGTGCCGCCGTGCCGGCCGGTGAACGCCTTGATCGCGGCGGACGAGTTCATGTAGGTGACGGGGATGGTGTCCTCCGCGACGCCCGCCTCGACGAGGTCGTCCCAGGCGTCCTCCACCTGGGCGATGGCCGCCATGTCCGCCATGGAGCACCCGGCTGCGAGGTCGGGAAGGATCACGGTCTGCTCGTCCGAGGTGAGGATGTCCGCGGACTCGGCCATGAAGTGCACTCCGCAGAACACGATCCAGGGCGAGTGGGGGCGCGCCGCCGCCTCCTTGGCGAGCTTGAACGAGTCCCCGGTCACGTCGGCGAAGTCGATCACCTCGTTGCGCTGGTAGTGGTGCCCCAGGATGAACACCTGGTCGCCCAACGCGGCCTTCGCCGCCCGCGCGCGCTCCACCAGCGCGGGGTCGGACGGGGAGGGCAGCTCTCCCGGGCACTCCACGCCCCGCTCGCTGTGCAGGTCGCGTCCCGCACCGAGAACGAGGAGCGGCAGGGGTGATGCGGTCGAGGTCATACGACGATCGTAGGCCGCGACCATGGACCTCGTGGCGGCCGCGCCGTCGTCGTGCGCCGTAGGCTCGTCCCGTGCGCGTCGTCATCGCCCCCGACAGCTTCACCGGAACCCTCACCGCCGCCCAGGCCGCCGCCGCCATGGCAGACGGGTGGCGTGAGGGTGCCCCGCATGACGAGGTCGTCCAGATCCCTCTCTCCGACGGCGGACCCGGCTTCCTCGACGTCCTTGGCACGGGCCTGGCCGACAGCGGTGTCGAGACGCTGATCGTCACCGTCGAGGATCCGCTCGGACGGCCGGTCCCCGCTGCTGTCCTCATCGACCGCGCCGCCGGCGGGCGTGAGGGTGCGGTGCCCACCGCATACATCGAGTCGGCGCAGGCGGCCGGGCTGCATCTGCTCGACGCCGCGGAGCGCGACCCGACCCTCACCTCCACGTACGGCGTGGGCCAGCTCGTCGAGGTCGCACTCGCCGAGGGCGCCCGCAGGGTCGTCGTCGGACTCGGCGGCTCCGGAACCAACGACGGCGGCGCGGGAATGCTAGCCGCCCTCGGCGCGGGCCTGCGCGAGGATCTCGGCATGGGCGGCGGTCCGCTGAACGAGCTCGAGGACGACGCTCTCAGTGGCCTCGGTGCGGTGCGGGATCGGCTGGCACAGGTGGAGATCCTCGCGGCCACCGACGTAGCGTCGCCGCTGCTGGGGCTCCAGGGCGCGAGCGCGGTCTTCGCCGCCCAGAAGGGGGCCACGCCCGAGCAGGCGCAGCACCTCGAGGCTGCGCTGGGCCGGTTCCACGATGTCGCAACCCGCGCTCTCGGCGCCCCGACCGACCTGCTCAGCGGCCGACCGCTGCGGCTGGACCGGACCGCGGGGGCCGGAGCGGCCGGTGGCCTCGGCTACGGACTGCTGCTGCTCGGAGCGCGCCGCGTCAGCGGTGTCGACCTCGTGCTCGACGTCGTCGGTCTCAAGGAGCGGATCGCCGACGCAGCCCTCGTGGTCACGGGCGAGGGCTGTTTCGACTGGCAGAGTCTGCAGGGCAAGGTCGTGGCCGGAGTCGCCCAGGCGGCTCTGGAGGTGGCGACACCGAGCATCGTCATCGCCGGGCAGGTCCTCGTGGGCCGTAGAGAGACGATGACGGTCGGGCTGTCGGGAGCGTATGCGCTGGCCGAGACCCCCCAGCAGGTCGAGGCCGCGATGCTCGACCCGGTGGTCACCCTCAGCGCGCGGACCGCCCGGGTGGCGCGCACCTGGTCCCCCCGGCGTCGCACCACGCCGTAGCGACCGCGACAGCGCCGTCCGCGCCCTGACGTATCCTTGAAGAGGCGCCGGACCGCCTGCGCCCCGCATCACCTGGGATCCCCGCCGGAACTCCTTCCGCCGAGGAACCCGGTCCCGGTGGAATTCCGGACCCGACGCGGATGTTGCAGCGGTACGAACCGCACCGGCTCGCCACCCCACAGCCAAAGGATGAGATCAGTGACAGAGCAGGCCACCACGGAGAAGACCCACGGCGTGATCCTCACCGACGTCGCCGCCACCAAGGTCAAGTCGCTCCTCGAGCAGGAGGGCCGGGACGACCTGCGTCTGCGGGTTGGAGTCCAGCCCGGCGGCTGCTCCGGTTTGATCTACCAGCTCTACTTCGACGAGCGCACCCTCGACGGTGACCTCGTGCGCGACTTCGGCGGTGTCGAGGTCGTCGTCGACCGGATGAGCAGCCCGTACCTCGAGGGCGCGAAGATCGACTTCGCCGACACGATCGAGAAGCAGGGTTTCACCATCGACAACCCC
>JBAUUB010000379.1:0-3658 GCA_049582485.1 Dermatophilaceae bacterium | reverse complement strand
GGCAGGCCACCGCGAGCCGGGTCATGAACGCGGCAATGTCGGCAGTAGTGAGGGGTGCGGCGTGCGGGCTGCTGGTCTGGTCCATGCAAGAACGCTAGAGGTCGTCACTGACAGTGCTTGATCGACGAATCGGGTTATCCACAAACAGGATTCACCCCGCTCGGCACCACACCCCGACACACCCGATAGCACCCCCAAATGTGGACAACCACGACGGACGGCGCAGCGGTGGCCACACCATCGAATACCACCGCCACACCGTCCCTCGCGCAGCCGTCGCGCAATGGAACCTCCACGCACCGGCCTCAGGTCAATGCGGCACGAGCCCGCTGCGGCCCGGGCTGTTCGCGCAGCCGCCGCCCGAGTCCTTCGAGACGAGCGGCCGCGTCACCCGACAGCCCCAACAGCCGGGCCGCGGCGTCCCGCAGGTCCTGCGGAGTCGCCGCATTCGGGTCCAGCGCCTCGCCGAGGCCGGACCGCTCCAGTGCCGCGGCGCCCGCGAACTGGTCGGTCGAGAGCGGCAGCACGAGCAGCGGCACCCCCGCGGTGAGCGCCTCGGTGACGCTGTTGTTGCCACCGTGCGTGACTCCGAGCGACGCATGCCGCAGGAGGGTGACCTGGGGCAGCACGGCCCGCACGAGCCACTCGGGTGGGATCGGCCCGAGATCCGCGGGAGAGGTCGAGCCGCTCGCCAGGGCGACCCGCACCGGGACCCCTCCCATCGACAGACCCCGCAGCGCCTCGGACACCTTCCGCAGGACATCCGACCGCACCGACAGGAAGCTGCCGAGACTGACATAGACGACCGGCACATCGGACCGGGCGAGCCAGGCCTCGACCTCGGCGTCGACCGGCTCGTCCCGCACCGCCGACCCGAGGAAGGCGTGATCACCCAGCAGGGCGGTGCGCTCGGGCTCATGCAGCTCCTCGGGATAGTTGAGGAGCAGGACGTCCCCGGTCTCCGCGAAGGCGTCCCGGCTCGGCTCGGCTCTGGCATCCAGGGCCGCAAGTGCTGTGTTCCACTCGGCCGTGAACCGGTCGCGCACTGCCTCGCACAGTGTGCGCAGCCGCTCGAGGTCCGCCGCCGGGGGCTCCAGCCGCGCCGGCCACGCGGGAGGCAGACCATAGACCTCATCGCCGACGACGAGCGCCGACGGATGTCCGATCACGACGTCGGCATGGTGGACGTGGGCGGCGTGCAGCGCCAGTCGGGCGCTGAAGGCGAGGTGGTCGACGATGACCTGGTCGGGACGCACCTCGTCCACGATCTCCTGCACCCGGCGCGCGACGGTGATCGGGTCCCAGAGCAGGTCGTTGCGTCGCGCCCGCGCTTGGAAGGTCAGCGTCGCGACCGCTCCCTCCCGAGTCGCGGCGAAGAAGCCGCGCAACGCGTCGTCCTCACCCTGCGGCTGCTCCTCGGCACGGATGACCCCGGGGTTGGAGCCACGCCCCAGCCGCAGGTCGACGCGCTCCAGGCCGAACCCGCGCACGAGCCCGTCTGTGGCGGGGCCGGTGGCGACGACGACCCTCTCCCCGGCGTCGCGCCAGGCGGTGGCGAGGGTGGCCAACGGGAACAGGTGCGAGGCGTAGTCCGGGGAGACGACGAGCAGGGTCACCCGGCGACCTTCTCACACGCGACGTCCGCATAGACCGGGGCCAATGCCTGCGCCATCGTCGTGATGCTGAACCGGTCGAGGACGACCCGCCTGGCGTGGGCGGCCCGCGCGTCGGTGTCCGGCTCCGAGGCCAGGTCGAGAGCCGCGGCGACCGCCCCGCCGAGCGCGACCGGGTCCGCGGTGTCGACGAGCAGGCCGGTGACGCCGTCCTCGATGTAAGTCGGCGGACCGCCGTCATTCGGTGCGACGACCACCAGACCCGACCCCAGGGCCTCGCACAGCGCGATGCCGAACTCCTCCTTGAGGCTGGCGCACGCATACACCCCGTTCGGTGCGCTCAGACCCGGGCGACCCCGGCGCACGGCCGACAGCCACGCGGCGACCGTCGGGTTCGTCCGGTGCCCCGCGAGCAGCAGGCCGCAGTCGGGCCCCGTGTCACAGGGGACGACCTCGTCGAGCAGGTCCAGCTGGCCCGCCTCGTCGCTCGTCGGTCGCCTGAGGTCACCGCCGACGATGACGAGGTTGCAGCGGCTCGACAGGGCAGGGTTCTCGGCCCACGCCCGCGCGAGCGTCGCCATGCCCTTGACCGGATGCAGGCGTCCGACGCTGAGCACGAGCGGCAGGCCGCGGCGGTGCGGTGGCAAGGTCTGCAGGAGCGCGTCCAGGTCGTCGAGGGCCTGCTCGACGGTATGCGAGGGTCGCCCGCCCTCGAGCGCTGCGGCCACGTGCCGGTCCGCCTCGTCGAGAGCCTCGACGTCGATGCCCTCCGGGACGACATGGACGTCGTGGCCGGGATCCAGGTGGAGCAGCCGGCGCAGGTCGCGCTCGAGTTGCGGCCTGGGGAAGGTGACGAGCGCGGCCGCCTGGTCGCGGAGGTCGCGAAGCAGTCTGATCCGGAAGACGAGGTGCTCGGCCAGGTCGGCCTCGGCGAAGGTCTCGCGGGTGAGGGTTCCGGCGGCTTCGCGAGCGGCGAGGAGCGCGTGCGGATCCGGCGCGAGGGTGAGGACCACCGGGATACCGAGCTCACGCGCCACCTGGGCACCGGCCCACGACCCGACGTCGGCCATCCGCAGATGGAGGACGTCGACCCGGCCGGCCGCGCGGAGCTGGCGGCGCAGCCCCTCCAGGGCCGGTGTGCGCAGCGTCCAGCTGCGGCTGGCGGGCGGGGCCGGGCGTGGCACCGGGATGCCGAGGTAGTGGTGACCGGGTCCGGTCGCAGTCTCACCGGGGACGGCGTCGTCGGAGCCGGTCTGGGGCGAGTCGTCGGCCTGGGCCTCCCGCGAGAGGGTGAGCACCCGCTCGATGCCGGGCTCCTTGAGCAGCGCGTCGCCCAACCGCACGAGGAGCGTGGCGATCCCGCCGGTGTCACCTCGGCCGGCGTTGCTCAGCGAGCCGTCGATCTCGCCGTGCAGATAGAGCTGAGCCACCGTCAGCCCACGCCCACGCCCACCCGATCGGAGCGGCTCCTCGGCGGCGGGGATCAGGCCGGCGTGGGCGGGCTCGTCGACCCAGCGCTCGAGGGTGACCCCGGCGAGCGTGCCCGCGAAGCCGCCCTCCTCGACCATCTCGCGCAGCGGCCCTTCCGCCGCACGGATGGGCCGGCTCGTGGCGAGGGCCCACGCCGCGTGTTCCCGAAGGTGACGGCGCTCGTCGCCCAGGAGGGGAACGAGCAGGGACTCCGCCACGTGCGGATGTGCCACTGCGGCCGCGTGCACGGCGGCGATGGAGACCAGCGGGTCCCTGTCGTCGATCGCTGCGACGAGGTCTTCCGACGCGCGGCACCCGTCGTGGGAAGCCGCCTCGCCGACCGCGTCGAAGGCGTCGACCGCATCGAGGATCGTCGGTGCGTCACGCACCCGCCCCAGGGCGGCACGCGTCGCCGAGGGGACAGCGCTCATATATCGACGCTACCCGCGTGTGCTACCTGCGGCGCGACGACCGAGTCGGTCTCAGCGGGACTCGAGGTCGGCCAGGATCGCCTTCATCTCGGCGATCTCGCGCTCCTGGGCCTCGATGATCTCGTCGGCCAGCTCGCGGGCGCG